>NZ_JAOWHX010000029.1:0-328235 GCF_030332405.1 Citrobacter sp. Cpo147 | reverse complement strand
GGTGATGCTGCCAACTTACTGATTTAGTGTATGATGGTGTTTTTGAGGTGCTCCAGTGGCTTCTGTTTCTATCAGCTGTCCCTCCTGTTCAGCTACTGACGGGGTGGTGCGTAACGGCAAAAGCACTGCCGGACATCAGCGCTATCTCTGCTCTCACTGCCGTAAAACATGGCAACTGCAGTTCACTTACACCGCTTCTCAACCCGGTACGCACCAGAAAATCATTGATATGGCCATGAATGGTGTTGGATGCCGGGCAACCGCCCGCATTATGGGCGTTGGCCTCAACACGATTTTACGTCACTTAAAAAACTCAGGCCGCAGTCGGTAACCTCGCGCATACAGCCGGGCAGTGACGTCATCGTCTGCGCGGAAATGGACGAACAGTGGGGCTATGTCGGGGCTAAATCGCGCCAGCGCTGGCTGTTTTACGCGTATGACAGGCTCCGGAAGACGGTTGTTGCGCACGTATTCGGTGAACGCACTATGGCGACGCTGGGGCGTCTTATGAGCCTGCTGTCACCCTTTGACGTGGTGATATGGATGACGGATGGCTGGCCGCTGTATGAATCCCGCCTGAAGGGAAAGCTGCACGTAATCAGCAAGCGATATACGCAGCGAATTGAGCGGCATAACCTGAATCTGAGGCAGCACCTGGCACGGCTGGGACGGAAGTCGCTGTCGTTCTCAAAATCGGTGGAGCTGCATGACAAAGTCATCGGGCATTATCTGAACATAAAACACTATCAATAAGTTGGAGTCATTACCTCTTAAAGGTAAGGTTAATATCGTCCTTTCTGTCATCATCAGCTAACGTATTTTTAACACTTAAATTAACCACTGGTGAAAACTTGGCCAACACATCGTTAAAATTATTTTTATTAATATCTATCTTTTCACGCTCAGATAATGGTCGCTGCTCTCTGCCATTACTGAAATCACCGACAGTCAGTAGTTTTAAAGGCAATTCAACTTTCTTTTGAACGCCTCCGGTGTGTAAATCTAACTTAATATTAACGCGTGCCGTCGGCACTTCATTCTGAAAACTGTCACCCATACGTCCCTCTCAGACCGGCGACTCCTGCCGGTATTTTGCGTTTCCTAATGGAGCACGTTCCAATCGCTCAACATGTTTCTTACAACGTCATTTCTGCAGGCAGTTAACAATGGCTGTTGATGACAATTAACTATTATAATTATCACGCTAATGCAATCCGATATATTCCATAGGTAAAAACATGATCAATGTCATTAATTAATCGAATAACACATTATGTTTTTATATTTAAAATGACAATCAAGAAGATATTTATCTAATACAAACAACAATAATTATTTAATGATTGATGCATTCATTTAACGAATGCATTAATCATTAAATATCATTTACCATGAGAATATTTACTGTCATTTATATAAATATAGATACTCATTTAAATATAAGTGCTATCAATCTAATCATAAATAAAAAAACCGGAGATATACTCCGGCTTTTCATATCTCACTCATGAGCGAGCAGAAAGATTAGTCTTCCTTCACCACAATCAGCGGTTCGATATCGCTCTCTTTTTTAATCACCAGCGACTCGTCACCACGCAGGCAGGTACCGCCATAGTTACCACCTACGGTAAAGGTACAAACCTGGATATATTTACCGGCAACTTTTGGCAGACACCAAAGCTGCTGATAAATGTTCTTCTGCTCGGCAAACTTACCGCTGGTTTTATCCAGTAGCTCTTCCTGATGACTCACCAGATCGATGTTGCTGCCACAACGTCCTGCAATAGGTTTCACCGCATAACCGGTTTGCGCCAGCTCTTCATTAACAGTGAAATCCGTATCAAGCAGATAACGGTGGTGCGGGAACAGTTGCCAAAGGATCGGCAGAATCGCTTTGTTGCCAGGGATAACCGTCCACAGAGGTTCGAAGACCAGCACTTCCGGGCGCAGCAACACATCGATTAAGCGCACTTCCTGATTCGTATGCCCGGTACGAATTGGCACCGCGGCGTACTCCGTTTCGCTGACCTCGCGCACCTGTTCAATTGCGGTTTCCCACGCCCAGGTCTTCCAGACGCAGTTCACCAGACGACCGTCCCCGTCAATCAATTGACCGGCGTCATCCCAGCGCAGTTCATCCAGACCTCGCAGAATTTTGCTGTCAAACCCGGCCTGACGCAGCGCCTGCTGCATAAACTGCGCGTGATAGTTTTCCTCGATATCCTTATCCTGCATGATGTGGACAAACGGACGTGCACGGCTGTGCTTCCAGGCACCTGCCAGTTCGTTGATCAACCCTTCAGCCGGGTTGTGTCCCTGCCCTGTGTAACCACGCTCGGCCCATCTTTCGAGAATCAAACCGGCTTCGGTATGGCACGATGCGGAATCGGCGTTGTACTCATACACCTTCAGTCCACGTTCATCCATACAGAAATCCATACGCCCCGTAATCATATGATGCCGACGACGCTGCCAGGAAAGGCGCAGGCGCGGCCAGAGGATTTTCGGGATATCAAACAGCGCCAGCAGGTTGTCGTCTTTCAGCACCTTGTCGGTCGCATGCAGATACATCAGGTGCAGCTCGTTGGTGGCTTTAATCAGCTCCTGCTCGGCGCTCTCGGTAATGGTGAAGTACTGATGAGGGTCCTGATTAATCACATGCCCATTCGCCAGCACGTAGGCTTTTTGCAGCGGATCCTGTTCATCCAGCCATTTGCCGTCAAACTGCCCATTATCTTCCAGTCGCGCACCGCTGATTTTCAGCGAGTCATTGGCGATCTCCGGCTGCGGCAGGCTGTAACGGGTATCATCGGTCTGAATCATCCAACCAAGGATAGTGGTGTCGTCAAAGGTATCACACAGGGTATAACAACCGTTCTCAACCACCATCTCCAGTTCGCGGGTCCACTGCTGTCCGGGAGGCAACGGCGTATGGAGCACGTTCTGCTCGGCAATACGGATTTTGTTTTCCAGCAACTGGGTGACGACCGCCACATGCCCGGTATCTTTAAATTCGCCGCCTTTTTGCCAGATAAGCAGAGCGCCTGCTACCGGCGCGCGGGGCGAACCATTCGGAAATGCCTGTAACGGTAGGATGTTGTCATTCACTACTTCGCGCAGGAAGCGTAAGGAGAAGATCTCCCAGGCCATACCCACATCGGTGAAGACCATGCCATAGTTTAGGAAGAGAAAGCGGCGTGCGAACTCTACGCACTGCCATTTGTGGCCCATGTATTCATCGTCGATATAGCTGCGAAATGCCGCATCATCGTCGTAGTCCCGTGGGTCGAGGGAGCTGTAATCTGAAGAGTAGATTGCTACGCCACCTGGGGCGTAGCCCAATAATGTCCCGAATGGGGCATCCTGACTGGTCGTTCCTTTGCTCATGCACCTTACCTCAAAACAATACAGCCTGAGCAGGTTGGCGTGAATTTTTCGCTCTGGTTGCCTGCTCTGCGACACTAACCGGACAGAGGTCGACATCATCATACACCTCAACGCAGCGGCTGGCGCTCAGAGGCGAAAAATTCACAGCAGGAACTACGCTTTGGTCAGGGTAACCGGTACGCTTTTATACGCCGGAGTCAAACTTTGCGTATCTACCGCATCCAGCGAAAGCAGGACATTCGCTTCTGGCAGATAGGCGCCAATTGAGCCAGCCGCCATGTTGTAAATCACCACCGTTAAACCGTACATGATGCGATCCGCGCAGGGCTGACCATTGTCGTCCAGCGCCTGAACGTTGACCACATCACCCTGGCTCAGACCGCGGCTCGTCGCTTCTTCGGCGCTTAAAAACACCACATCCCGACGACCGGTAATGCCACGATAGCGATCGTTCATCCCATAAATCGTGGTGTTGTACTGATCGTGGCTACGCAACGTCGCCAGCACCAGCGCATCGGCAGGCTGATGTTCCCGCTCCACCGCCCGCTGATTACTGACGATAAAGTTGGCTTTGCCATTCGCCGTTTGCCATTCACGGCGCGAAGCAGGCGTATCCATACGAAATCCGCCCGGCTCGGCAATACGTGCGTTGTAATCGTGGAACGCCGGGATCACGGCTTCAATGGCGTCACGGATCAACGCGTAGTCCCCGGTAAATGCTTCCCAGTTGATCGGTGAACGCGGTAGCGTGGCACGCGCCATGCCCGCCACAATCGCGGGCTCCGATTTTAGCCAGCGGGAAGCCGGCTTCAGCGCGCCGCAGGAAGCGTGAACCATCGACATAGAATCTTCGACGGTCACCGACTGGATCCCCGTCGCCTGCATGTCGCGCTCCGTTCGGCCTAATGCAGGTAGCAGGTAGTTATGCTTTGCCAGCAGCAGATGAGATCTGTTCAGTTTGGTCGCCACATGGACCTGCAGATCCAGATTTTTCATCGCCGCAAAGGTACGCTGCGGCTGGGGCATCGCTACCGCCAGATTGCCGCCCATGCAGATGAGCGCTTTTGCATCTCCCCGCTCGATGGCCCGAATACTCTCCACGCTGGAGCGGCCATGTTTGCGCGGAACACGGATAGAAAAATGCTTCTCAAGGCGTTGCAGGAAGTCTTCGGACGCCGCTTCGTTGATCCCTACAGAACGATCGCCCTGCACGTTAGAATGACCGCGTAACGGGCAGATCCCCGCCCCCGGCTTACCCATATTGCCTTTCAGCAGCAACAGATTTACCAGCTGCTGGACGTTCTCGGTGCCGTTTTTATGCTGAGTGATGCCCAGACCATAACAAACAATCGTGGCGCTGGATTTACTGTAGCTGTGCGCCAGATCTTCCATCTGACTGCGCGTCAGGCCCGAGTCCTGTTCCAGCTCAGCCCAGTTATGCTGACGTAAGTCGTCATACAGCGCTGCATATCCCGCGGTATGTTGGTCGATAAACGCATGATCGAGCGTCGGCTGCTGATCCAGTAGGATCCGCGCTTCGTCCATTTCGATTAGCGCCTTCATTATGCCTTTGAGCAACGAGGCGTCCCCGCCCATTTTTACCTGGTAGTAGTCGTTGCTCAGCTCCGTCGCCTGACCGGTGAACATCTCTTTCGCGCTTTGCGGGAAGCTAAAGCGCTCAAGCCCCCTTTCGTTCAGCGGGTTGATGGAGATAATTTTGGCTCCTCGTTTGGCAACGTCGCGCAAGGTGGTCAGCATGCGCGGATGGTTAGTGCCAGGGTTATGCCCGATACAAATCACCAGATCGCAGTGGTCAAAATCATCAAGTTCAACGGTCCCTTTCCCAAGGCCAATAGCGGGCGTTAGCCCTGCGCTGGTCGGTCCATGGCACATGTTTGAGCAATCAGGGAAGTTACTGCTGCCATATTCGCGGGCAAACAACTGATACAGGAACGCCGCCTCATTTGACGTTCTGCCGGAGGTGTAAAACTCAACCTGCTCCGCTGAGTCATAGCTGCGCAGACGCACGCCGATCTCCCGAAAGGCGATATCCCAATCCACCGCCTGCCAGGTGTCTGACGCTGCATCGTATTTCATTGGATGCGTCAAACGTCCAATGTTTTCCAGCTCATAATCGCTGTAGTGCCACAGCGTGGAAACCGGGTGACGGCTGAAAAATTCCGGTGACGCTTTCTTACTGGTTGTCTCCCAGGAAACCGCCTTAACGCCATTTTCGCACAGCTCCATTGGCGCACGATGCCCTGGGTCCGGCCACGCACATCCCGGACAATCGAACCCTTTCACCTGGTTCATTTTGAACATCGCGATAATGTCGCGCGCAACAGCCTTTTGCGAAAATACCGAAGCAGTGACGGCTTTTACCGCGCCCCACCCACCCGCAGGGCCCTGATAACCGCTTACTCCTGGAACACCATTTTTCATTATTACTGCTTATTCGCCGCCAATTTTTGATGGTGAATACGGTAGCAATTTCCGTCCAACATTGATTTCCTCTTCATGGAGTACGGGCCAGGTACAATGAACGGGTTAGATTTATCTTCCCCTTTCAGCACAAAGCGACATAAAGTCCCAATCTGTTAAATTGAGTTCTACCTAACTGCTACACTGCATCAACACAACCACTCAGAAGGCAGGTCAATATGTCAGACAATACCTATCAGCCCGCGAAAGTCTGGACGTGGGAAAAGTCGAACGGCGGCGCATTCGCCAATATCAACCGCCCGGTTTCCGGTGCCACCCACGAGAAAACGCTGCCGGTTGGCAAGCATCCGCTACAGCTCTATTCGCTGGGTACGCCAAACGGGCAGAAAGTGACGATTATGCTGGAGGAGTTACTGGCGCAGGGCGTGAAGGGCGCGGAATACGATGCCTGGATTATCCGCATCGGCGATGGCGATCAGTTTTCCAGCGGCTTTGTTGAGGTGAATCCGAACTCGAAGATCCCGGCACTGCGTGACCACTCGCAAAACCCACCGGTTCGCGTATTCGAATCTGGCGCAATACTGCTCTATCTGGCGGAAAAATACGGTTATTTCCTGCCGCAGGATTTGGCAAAACGTACCGAAACGCTGAACTGGTTGTTCTGGTTACAGGGTGCGGCGCCGTTCCTCGGCGGTGGTTTTGGTCACTTTTACAACTATGCGCCGGTAAAAATTGAGTACGCTATTAACCGCTTCACTATGGAAGCCAAGCGCTTACTCGACGTGCTGGATAAGCAGTTAGCACAGCATAAGTTTGTGGCTGGAGATGAATACACCATTGCCGATATGGCGGTCTGGCCATGGTTTGGCAATGTGGTGCTGGGTAACGTGTACGACGCGGCAGAGTTCCTCGATGCAGGAAGTTACAAGCACGTGCAGCGCTGGGCAAAAGAGGTTGCCGCGCGTCCGGCAGTTAAGCGAGGTCGTATTGTAAACCGCACTAACGGGCCGCTGAACGAGCAGCTTCATGAACGTCATGACGCCAGCGACTTCGACACCAATACCGAAGATAAGCGCCAGGGTTAAAATGCCTGATGGCGACGCCGGGGCGTCTTATCAGGCCTACAAAGATGCCATGCCGTAGGCCGGATAAGGCGTTTGCGCCGCCATCCGGCATAAAATCACGCGCTGGTGACGTCGTACTCCATGCGGCGAAGTGCGTCTAACGTGGCTTTAGCTTCATCTTCATCAATGATGCTCATGGCGAACCCTACGTGCACCAGCACCCATTGCCCGACCAGCTCAGCGGTATCACCTTCACAAATTAGGGCAATATTGACATCACGTTTGATGCCGCACACTTCAACCTGCGCAAGCTGGTGAATATCTTCACCAACGGCCAGAACCTGACCAGGGACTCCAATACACATATCTGACTCCGCCCCATAGCAACCTATGGGTTATTCGACTTCAATACTTTTCACTTTCAGTGAATCGCCTGCATCAACCCGCAGACGATCGCCCTGACATAGTGGACACTGCGCATCATGCTGGGTGATTTCCACAACCTGACTGCAATCCCAGCACCATGCCTGGGCTGGTTTGTAATCAATATGCAGCTCACACCCTTGCGCCAGCGTGCCCTGACAGACGATGTCGAAACTGAAACGGACGGCGCTCTCTTCAACGCACGAGAGCGCTCCGATTTCCAGCCAAACGCCGGTTACACGTTTGACACCGTGCTGCTCTGCCTGCTGTTGAACAATCTCAACCGCGCTCTGACAAAGGGACAGCTCATGCATTTTCGCAGTTCCGACGACCCAGCAGTAGCGCGCGACGATTTAGCTGCGGCGCATTCGGATCGCTCACCGGCAGCGATAACAGCATGCGCGCGCAATCGTCAGTCAGACGCACACCTTCTTGCGCCGACATGCTGTGCGAAAGCGGCGACATCAGTGAACAGGAAAGGTATTGCGATACGCCATCCAGTTCACCAACGGTAAAGGTCATCTCGCCATACGGCAGACGCAGCCCGATTTTTTCGCTGACTTTACGCACCGGCCAGATCTGGTCCGGCCCGGGGAAAATCAGTGCGCTGAGCATCCAGGGTGTGATAACACACCCCGTCCACTGTCCTTCAAACAGCGTAAAATCAGAGACATACACCGGCATGTTCGGATGCAAGAAAGAGAGATCGTGCATCGAACGCCGGGCAACCTCTTCAAACGCTGCCTGAATCTGCGTCTTCGGGGCCGTCTGAAAACCGACAAACTCCTCAGACATGAGCCGCCTCCCGAGGGATCGCTTCAACGCCTGATTCGCGAAGCGCGGCAAGAACCTGCTCCAGCGCCGGTTCAATCATCGCTTCAACCGTTGGCGTTAGCCCGATATGCGGTTCCAGCGATTCCGGAATAACGCCGACTAAGGTCAGCTTTTTCGGAAACTCGCCGGTAAAACGCAGGGCCGACAATACGTCGGCTAGGCCAAGCTGGTGCGGTGAGATTTTGTTGGTAAACAGCGCCGGGATCTCTTCATCCCGCAGGATCATCATCGTTCCTGGCGTGTTTTTCTTCGACACAATGGCGTCAGCAATGATCAGATGATCTCTGTTCGCCATATCGCCGAGAAGCTCCATCCCAGCCGTACCACCGTCCAGAACATCAACAAAGTCTGGCAGGATGTACCGTTGCTCTAATGCCTCAACGATACGTACCCCGATGGCTTCGTCGGTCAGCAAAATATTGCCGACCCCTAAGACTAATATCCGCATTACAGAACCTTAACTGAGACCACTTCGTTCCCGTCAACGTCCACCACATGCACCGCACATGACATACAAGGGTCGAAGGAGTGAATGGTACGAACCACTTCCAGCGGTTTGTTTGGATCGGCAATCGGCGTACCTACCAGCGAGCGCTCATATGGTCCCACTTCATCATTAAAGTTACGTGGGCCAGAGTTCCAGGTTGACGGTACAACCGCCTGGTAGTTGCTGATAATGCCGTCTTTAATCACCATCCAGTGAGACAGCATACCGCGTGGCGCTTCGAGGAAACCAACACCTTTGAATTCACCCGTTGCCGGAATATCCGGTTTCACGAAGGTGGTGTGGTCGCCCTTACCGATGTTCACAATCAGCGCGTTGTACTGATCCTGCAGAACGTTCTGCAGTTCACAGCAGTGAACGGTACGGCCAATAATACGGCCCAGCGTAGAGTGCAACTGCGACACTTCGATAGTTTTACCAGTCAGCTTGGTGTAAATCGCGATGATTTCATTCAGCTTGGCATGGGTAGACTCGCGTTTGGCCGCCAGTTTACACAGCATGTTGGCCAGCGGACCCACTTCAACCGTTTTACCGTAGAAGGTCGGTGCTTTAACCCAGGAGTATTTGCCGTCGTCTGACCAACCGGTGTAATCAGGAACCGTTGTGCCTTCCCACGGAGCCTGCGGCGCTTCGTCTTTGTACCACGCGTGTTTCGCACTCTCCTGAATCCCTTTGATCAGGTACTCATCTGAGTGAGAGGTGATCGGACGATAGGTCGAAAGATCGGCATCGGTGATATAACCGCCCGGGAACAGGAAGCTGCCGTTTTTACCGTCTGTCGGGAATTCCGGCGCACTCAGGTAGTTAACCGCACCCTGACCACGTTCCAGCCACTCAGGATAGAACGCAGCAATAACCGCGGTATCAACCTTGTACACCTGCTCAACGAAGTCGCTCAGCTTATCGATGAAGGACTTGATGTACATCAGGCGTTCAAGGTTCAGCACGCCGAGGCCGTCAAGGTTAATTGGGTTAGCAACCCCACCTACCGCCAGGTTCTGGATGTGCGGCGTTTTACCGCCTAACAGTGCCACAACGCGGTTGGCATCACGCTGGCATTCCAGCGCTTGCAGGTAGTGTGCGACCGCAATCAGGTTCACTTCCGGCGGCAGCTGCATTGCCGGGTGACCCCAGCAACCGTTAGCAAAAATGCCTAACTGACCGCTGGCAACAAGATCTTTGATCTTGTTCTGAACCTTGGTGAACTCTTCTGCGCTGTTCAGGTGCCAGGAGGACACGCCGTTCAGCATGGCAGACGCTTTCGCTGGGTCGGCTTTCAGTGCAGAAGTGATATCCACCCAGTCCAGCGCAGACAACTGATAGAAGTGAACAATGTGGTCATGCGTGGTGTGCGCGGCCAGAATGATGTTACGGATATACTGTGCGTTCACCGGAACATCAATATTCAGCGCACTTTCTGCTGCACGAACGGAAGAGATAGCGTGAGTGGTCGTACAAACGCCACAGATACGCTGCACAATCATCCAGGCATCGCGCGGATCGCGGTTTTTCACGATCTCTTCCATGCCACGCCACATGGTACCGGAAGCCCATGCTTTAGATACCACGCCATTTTCGATTTCGCAGTCGATGCGTAAATGACCCTCAATACGGGTTACCGGATCAATAGTAATTCTCTGGCTCATGCTTTGCTCGCCTCATGACGATTTTGATCGTTTTGTTTTAAAGGAGGAAGTATCGGCAGTAGACGAATGAGTACGATGTATGCACAAATCTCAATAGCCACAAAACCAATAGAAATCAACAGCTCTTCCCAAGTCGGGAAGTAGTGGTAGCCACCACCAGGATTGAACGCCACCAGCGAATAGGACAGACGCCATGTTGCACAACCCAGCAACGCGCTCAGCGCAGACAGATACAGCATGCGCGAGTCATTACGCAGCTTAGTGACGCGCAGCACCACCAGCGGGAAGACCATCAGCACGACTTCAAGCCAGAACATCAGGGAGTAAAGATCGCCTGAGAACGCATAGGACAGCTTGTCGCGATAGATCAGTTCGCCAAAGCGCAGGACGACGAAAATCGCCAGCAGCACGCTGATGGTATTCGTCAGCTTGATGAACAAGCTTTTCTCGTCCGGACCGTTACCTTTCAGACCGGCTTGTACCAACGAGCCTTCAAAGATGACGATCGAGAAGCCCATAATAAAGGCGGTTAATACCGAGAAAAGCGGCAGCATTTCATAAGCTTGCCATAGCGGATGCACCTTATAACCCGCAGAAATCATCAATGAACCCATTGAAGACTGGTGCATGGTTGGCAGCAGCGCGCCGAGGGCAATAATAAAGAACATCACTTTATTCAAACGTTTGAGGGAAACTTTCCACCCCAGACGTTCAAACAGAGCCGGAGCAAATTCCAGCGCCATGATGCCGATATAGATGGTCATACAGACCGCCGTTTCGAACAGTACCGAGTTCACGTTGAAGTGGCCCGGAATGTAGAAATACGGCAGGTTCCAGTAACGACCGACGTCAATGGTGATCGACAGACCACCCAGCGAGTAGCCAAACAGGCTCGCCAGCAGCGCCGGACGAACCAATGGATGGTATTGTCCTCTGTTGAAAACGTACACCGCCCATGCCAGCGCCCAACCGCCGCACGCGAAGCCAGTACCAATCAACAGGTCAAACGCGATCCATACACCCCATGGGAAACCGCCGTTCAGATCGGAGACTGAGCCCAGTCCGAAGACCAGACGTTTCACGATCAGGAGCATACACAGGACGATAAGCGGCCCAAAAATAATGACCGGTTTGCTGATTATTTTTCCGCCCAGCGGTTTAGGATCATGACTCATGATCGTCTCCTCCATCGTGATGGTCGTTTTTCGTGTTACGACGAACCAGCACGGTTAAGCCCGCCAGCGCAGCCAGGGGTAATATCATGCCCTTGTACAGGGAATGTTGAACATGTTCGGAACGCGCACCAGTTGAAAGATCATCCAGCTTCGGCAGATCCAAATCCTCGTAAGGAACACCCGTCAGTACCATAACCTGCGTACCACCGCCTTCTTTCTCACCGTACAGGTGCGGGTAGTACTTCGGTACCGTATGCAGATAGGTATCGCCTGCTTTCACCGTCTGACGCGGATAGTGGTATTCGCTACCAGGCTTCAGCGCGAGACGTTTTTTCGCCTCAGCCATCAGCTCTTCACGCGTACCAAAAATCACCGCACCGGCAGGGCACACTTCAACACAACCCGGTAAACCACCTTTGTCCAGACGCTCAACGCCTTTCTGGTTACACAGTTCACATTTGTGAAGCGCACCAAACGGGTTGTTGTAGTCGTACTTAGGCACGTTGTACGGGCAGGCGACCATGCAGTAACGACAGCCCGTGCAGACATCTTTGTCATAATGGACGATGCCGGTTTTCGGATCTTTCTTCAGCGCGGAGACCGGGCAAACGGAAACGCAGTTCGGATCAACACAGTGCATGCACTGTTTCTTGATGTATGCGTAGCCATTTTCTTCCTGGTCTTTGTTAACGCCTGTTCCGCTACGCCACACCTGAATGATGTTATTGGTATACGGCGACAGTTTGTCGTTGTTCGACCAGGTTTGCTCGCCTTCCGGGTTACGCGCCGGGAAGTTGATATCCTGACACTTGGTGACACAGGCCTGGCAGCCTACGCACAGCGTCGAGTCATAGAGCATCCCAAGAGAACCTGGGATCGGCGGACGGTTTTCTGCAGCCGCATGGCTGATGGACGGCGCTGCGCCCAACAGCAATGCCCCGCTGGAGGCTGCTTTTATAAAGTTACGTCTGTTCACGGTTATTCTCCCCGTGAGTCAGCGTTATCTTTCTTCTGCTGACGCCCCAGTTCACGAACCGCCATCACGCTGACACCGGCAACCAGTCCTACTACGCCACCCAGCAGTCCAATCGCCCCGGCAGAAACATTGCCGCCTTCTTTCATGTTGACGTCAGGTTTCTCGGAACGCGGCGTTTGGTTTTCCACATGAGCAAGCTGGTGAATACCTTTATGGAAGCCGACGCCTTCTTCGTTACAGCCGTAGCAAGGGTGACCGATAGCCACCGGCCACACGCCACCCACATCGCAGAATTGCAGCGTTGAGCAGTTGCCGTAGGTTTCTGGCCCTTTACAGCCCAGATGGTAGAGGCACCAACCTTCACGGTGGCCTTCATCACCAAACTCTTTAGCAAAACGACCAGCATCGAAGTGCGGGCGACGTTCGCAGTGTTCGTGAATCAAACGGCCATAGGCGAATGTCGGACGGTTTTTGGTATCCAGCTTCGGCGGCTTACCATAAGTGATGATATGCGCGACCGTTGCGAGGAAGTTATGCGGGTTCGGCGGACAGCCGGGGATGTTGATGATGGTTTTGCCTGGCAGAACTTCTTGCAGGCCGACGGCACCCGTTGGGTTAACGCCAGCGGCAGCAACACCACCCCACGCGGCGCAAGAGCCGATGGCAATGATAGCGGCTGCGCCTTCTGCGGCCCGGCGGATGTGATCCACGATCGGCTCACCGGCAACCATGCAGTAAATACCATTATCTTTCAGTGGGATAGAACCATCTACTACCAGAACATATTGCCCTTTGTACTTCTCCAGAGCGTTATGTTTGTTCTCTTCGACCTGATGGCCGAAGGCGGCAGAGAGCACCTCATGGTATTCCAGAGAGATTGTCTCCAGAACGAGGTTTTCCACTGTAGGGTGTGTCGCGCGAAGCAGCGATTCAGTACAACCCGTACACTCCTGAGCACCAATCCAGATAACCGGTGGGCGCTGAGGACGAGAAACTGATTCGGCCATTTCTGCGGCGGCTTTGCTACTGAGCCCCATGGTAGCGGCCAGTGCTGCACAAAGCTTCATGAAATCACGGCGATTAATGCCGCTCGAATTGATGAGAGAGTTATCTCCAGTCATTTTATAGTTATTCCGTTGCGAAGACCTGGCTTTTATTTTGCACCATTCGCATGTTGCATATTGCGATCGGCGCGCCATTACCACACTTTTTATATGGTTATGTGCATTATAATACTTCGGCGGAGCAACAAAACGAAGGCGTAGGTCAATAGTGTAATTAATTAAAGCAAGATAATACCCCTTTCGGATCAAGCTTCGAGTCGATAGCCGGCCATGAAAAACCGAATTGTTGTACTGGACTGGTTCTCTTTAAAGAAATCCATCACCATCTCTTTATCCAGCCCATAACGGCGCGTCAGGATCCCCGCTTCCCACGCGCTGAGCTGTCGATCGCCCGTTTTTTCAAACATTCGATGTGAAAATCCCAGCACAAAACCACGCTTATAATCCGCACAAAAATTCGCCACCGAGCGTGCACTATCCGCACTTGAGGCGTTTAATCCGGCCATCAGACCTTTACCAAAATGGTTGTCCATGCATAACCTCCAATCGCTATATAATAAATTATATAGCGATTTTTTAAGCAAAGACCAGAGGTATCACGAACTTTTTATAACGGCTTAAAAGGACACCCACTCATCCGTTTTAGCGGCCGCAGACGTTTTGCTGTCTGCTGAAGAGGAAGCGGTTTGGCTGGCTGTGTATTGCACATCATTAGCGGAAAGGCGGAACTGTTGCACCGAACGTTGCAGCTCCTCTGTTTGTCGTTCCAACGCTACTGCCGCGGCGGAAACTTGTTCTACCAGCGCAGCATTCTGTTGCGTTACGCTGTCCATCTGCGTGATCGCCACGCTCACCTGCGAGATACCCTTATTCTGTTCTTCCGAGGCAGAGGCAATTTGCTTCATGATGACAGTCACTTCGGTGGCGCCGCGCAGAATCGCCTCCATGGTTAATCCTGTTTCTTTAACCAAACGAGCACCCTGATCAACACGACGCGATGACTCGCCAATCAGCGTCTCAATCTCTTTCGCCGCCCCGGCGCTGCGACTGGCAAGGTTGCGTACTTCACCGGCAACGACGGCAAAACCGCGCCCCTGCTCGCCTGCCCTGGCTGCTTCAACCGCCGCGTTCAGCGCCAGAATGTTGGTCTGGAAAGCAATGCTATTAATAACTGACGTGATTTCCGCGATCTGTTTAGAACTGGCGGCAATGCCGTCCATCGTCTCAACCACTTCCGAAACCAGCGTGCTCCCTTTGCCTGCCGTTTCTGTGGCCGTATCGGCAAGCTGGCTGGCTTCACGCGCATTTTCTGCGTTCAGTTTTACCGTTGCGGTCAGCTGCTCCATGCTGGCAGCGGTCTCTTCCAGTGCCGCAGCCTGTTCTTCAGTACGTGAGGAGAGATCGTTATTCCCGGTCGAAATTTCCGTCGCCCCTCGCCAGATATTGTCACTACCTGAACGGATGGTACTGACGGCTTCACGCAGGCTATCCTGCATCGCGCACAATAACGGCACCAGTTGACCCACACAGTTACGACCAAAATCTTCGATGGGATGGCTGAGATCGCCCTGCGCAATCTGCTGGAACTGTTGGCGAATACGTCCCAGCGGTTTCACCATCATGGAAACAAGGTAGCGGTCGGTAAAGAAAAGGAGGGCAATCCCAAGGATAACGGCGGTGATAATTAGCGTCCGGATGATAGAGGTTTTGCCATCGACCATCACGCGGGTGGTATCGAGTCGCTCGCCTGCCGTGGCGTTAAAACGCTCGGCACTGGCGCCAAATTCACGGCTCAACGCGGGTGTAATAGTGCTGGCATGCTCCGCAAAGGCCGTAAGCGTACCCTGCTGCGCCAGCTGCATTTGCGGGATCACGCCGTTGTCCAGCAGCGCCTGCCACTTCGTCAGTACTGCGTTAGCGACGTCAGGGTCCATAGGGCCCGGAGATAATGTTTTCATCTCCTGGAGTTTTTTGCTCATATTCTCAAGGGACTGTTGCGCCGGCGCAAAATCAGGCGTTCCGCCACTCATTTTGACATCCATGGCGCGACTTAAGCGCGTTACGAAGCGAAAGTACTGATCGTTGCCCTGACTGAGAACCGTCATCTGATGGACAAGATGACGGTCAATATCATTGCCTTCAGATATTTTTGATAACGAATGAAGACTGAATAAACCCACGCCCGACCAGAGCAGGCAAAAAAGTCCCAGTATTGCCAGCATGACAATACGAATAGTGAAGTTTTTCAGCAAACGCATAATAATTTCCTTGCCGTTGATGAGGAATTCGCCATCAGGCGATACTTATCCTTGTTATCGGCAGGCAGTAGAGAAGATATAATGCGTTCTTTATTTTTTTACTTTCTTAAGTACATCCACTCTCTCTCCACACTATATCAATATGAATGCTAATGAAATTAGGTAGCATTATTATTCAGGTAATTAGTTATAAGCATTAAATAATCTATTGTTTTCTATCGCAAATATTTGTTAAACCACGCAAGAGTACGTTCCCAGGCTAAATCAGCGGCAGCTTTATCATAACGGGGGGTCGAATCGTTGTGAAAGCCATGATTAACGCCGGGATAGATATAGGCTTCATAGACTTTCTTATTGGCCTTAAGCGCCGCTTCATAGGCAGGCCATCCCTCATTAATACGTGTGTCTAATTGCGCATAGTGCAGTAATAAAGGCGCGTTTATTTTGGGGACATCTGATGCAGGAACCTGCCGCCCATAAAAAGGCACCGCGCAGGCCAGTTCAGGGAAAGCTACAGCAGCGGCATTCGACACACCACCACCGTAGCAAAATCCGGTGATACCTACCTTTCCCGTCGTCCCTGAATAAGATTGCATAAATTCAATGGCGGCAAAAAAATCGTTCATCAACTTTACGGGGTCAACCTGCTGCTGCAATTCCCGACCTTTATCATCATTGCCAGGATATCCCCCTACCGAACTTAATCCATCCGGCGCAAGTGCCATAAAGCCCGCCTTCGCCACCCGCCTCGCCACATCTTCAATATACGGATTCAGCCCACGATTCTCATGCACTACCACCACCGCCGGAACTTTCCCTGTCACCTTCGCAGGTTTAACTAAATACCCCCGCACATCACCATGCCCTTCAGGCGAAGGATAGGTAATATATTCCGCCAGAATATCGGGATCGGTAAATTCTACCTGCGTTGCGAGGGCATAATTGGGTTTCAATAAATTGAATAAAGCCAACGCCGTCATGCCACCCACTGCATATTTCGCTGCCAGATTGAGAAACTCGCGTTTCGTTATTTTGCCATGCGCGTAATAGTCATAGTAGTCGAGCAGTTCTTGCGGAAAATCTTTGGCAGTCAAACGCGGCATCGTCGCACTCCTGATTGATGTTTTTTTAAGCAAAGCACAGTGACCTGTTTTTGCCCAGTTTTTCATCTCAGTGTGACCTGGTGAACGGGATATTCACCGTGAACCCGCTAGAATAGAAACGTTGTTTCGAAATTCACCTGCACTAAGGAGATCTCATGGCCTGGTTTGCCAATCCTGAACGTTACGAGCAGATGCTCTATCGCTACTGTGGGCGCAGCGGTTTGCGTTTACCCGCGCTATCGCTGGGTTTATGGCACAGTTTTGGGCACGTTCAGGCGCTGGATTCACAGCGCGCCCTGTTGCGTAAAGCATTTGATTTAGGCATCACGCATTTTGATTTAGCCAATAACTATGGGCCGCCACCAGGCAGCGCAGAAGAGAATTTTGGCCGATTACTGCGCGAGGATTTTGCATACTATCGCGATGAACTGATTATCTCCACCAAGGCAGGCTATGACATGTGGCCTGGGCCATACGGTTCTGGCGGTTCGCGCAAATACCTGCTCGCCAGCCTCGACCAGAGTCTGAAACGCATGGGTCTCGACTATGTCGATATCTTCTACTCTCACCGCGTTGACGAAAATACGCCAATGGAAGAGACCGCCTCGGCGCTGGCCCACGCCGTGCAAAGCGGTAAAGCGCTGTATGTCGGCATCTCATCCTATTCCCCGGAACGTACGCAGAAAATGGCCGAGCTGATGCGGGAATGGAAAATTCCATTGCTGATCCATCAGCCGTCTTACAACCTGCTTAACCGCTGGGTAGACAGCAGCGGCCTGCTGGATACGCTGGAATCCAACGGTATGGGCTGCATCGCATTTACGCCGCTGGCTCAGGGACTGCTGACGGGGAAATACCTTAACGGTATTCCGGAAGGTTCACGCATGCAGCGTGAAGGGAAAAAAGTTCGTGGGTTAACGGAAAACATGCTGACGGAAGAAAACCTTACCAGCCTGCGTTTGCTTAATGAGATGGCGCAACAGCGTGGACAGTCGATGGCACAAATGGCCTTAAGCTGGCTGCTAAAAGACAACAGGGTAACGTCGGTATTGATTGGCGCCAGTCGACCGGAGCAACTGGAAGAGAACGTTCAGGCGCTGGCGAATCTGACGTTCAGCGCCGAAGAACTGGCGCAGATCGATAAGCACGTCGCGGACGGTAAGCTGAACCTGTGGCAGGCCTCATCTGACAAATAACCGTAGGTAATCCCGTGCCGGGTAGCAACGTTGTTCTTCCCGGCACGTAATACGGGCCAGCCAGCTCCTCACACCTCTTCTGCTTTGATTTCTGGGCGCTGATATTCCGGCCACACCAGCGCGACAAGTGCAGGATAGGCTTCCAGGCTGAACTCCCTGAAGCACTGACGTAAGTTAAGCACGTCCAGATCGGCATGCGGGACTTTCTCGCCACTCAGGCAGCGTTTTTTAATATTGTCGTAATATTTATACACCGCAGAGTTGAGATCGCTGCAACGCCGCTGTGCATCAAATAGCCCTGGCGTCTCATTCAGCTCCACCATTGTCATCCGTTTGATCGTCGAGTGGATAAAATCGATATATTCGTGATTGACACGCCAATACCAAACCGGAGTAATCGAATTCATCAGTACCGAGAAATGATCTTCACCCTCTTCTTTACTCAGTATTTCCGGCTGGTTTTCAGCGTATCCATTTTCTGCATTACGGTTTTTATTTGCACTGTGCATCAACAAAAGTACCCCGCAAGTCAGCAATAGCAGGGTAATAACAGAATAAAATATACTGTTCATATACTGGCTCCATTTTTTTTGATTTTAAAATTACGCCATGCTATTGTCAACGCGGCATGGTTTATTTAAAACAACATATCATTGGCATCAAAGGATATTTCAACATGCTTCCCGAGCATCTTGTTCCCTCGCGTTTTCACTTATCCAGCTCACCTGACAATACCACCTCTACAGATAATAGTGAAAATTTGACTCAGGGGAAGATAACATTAAGCGATTACGAATCCGATATTTTGATTAGCTCAACCGCTACCGGTCAGTCACGGAATATGCTATTTGAAGAGTGCGACCGCCATTTAAAAGAGCGTCTATTTCGTGCAGCAAAAATTGAGTCATTCTCTCGCCTGCTCAATTCACTACAGGCAGAAGGCGACATTAATGCACAAGAATTAAGTAAAATTTTGACTCAAAAAACAGCCATCATAAATGAACAGGGCAACAAAATTTGGCTTAATTTAATTACCCGTGAAACCAGCGATCCTATTTTTTATTCTCTGGAAGAGAAATAAAATGAAAGATGTTGAGGATAATAATGTTTATTTGGCTTTAGATAACCATAAAAGCGATGAGTTTGTCTTAAAGCAAAATTTAGCCGTGTTGATTGCCAATAAAAACACGACACTGGAAAGCGTTGCTCAGGAGATAGCCTCTATTCCCGCTGCACTGGTGCGGATGAAATGGCAAAATCGCCGTGAAATTTACTCGCTACAGGCTAAAGAAGAGATCTACGGTGCCGCGATCGAAGCCATTATGGAGCAGCAACCAGAACTGCGGGACAAAATCATGGCCCGACTGGAAAGCACCTACCAGCATATACTCGCGCGGGAAACGGCCACCTTACGCCTGACGCGAAAGCTGTCTGAAGGGAACTACGAACCCACCAGAATAACCACGGTCGCGTTAGATGAGAACAGATAAGAACAAGTGTGCGAGGGAGTTGAATCAGGAGAGGCACGCCGGGTAAGGCGGCAACCATTACCCGGCATGATGAGGATTACTTCGCTTTCACAGTCTCTTCGCCAACCAGACCAATCTTCAGGAAGCCCGCCTGATGCAGCGTATCCATCACCTTCATCATGGTTTCATAATCAACGGTTTTATCTGCCCGGAAGAAAATCGTGGTGTCTTTCTTCCCTTCAGTTAGCGCATTTAGCTCGTTAATCATGGTTTCATCCGTCACCTGATTGTTGCCAATAAACATACTCTTATCGGCTTTAACTGACAGGTAAACCGGTTTTTCCGGACGCGGCTGCGGCGTGCTGGTGGAGGCAGGGAGATTCACCTTCACATCTACGGTTGCCAACGGCGCGGCAACCATAAAGATGATCAATAAAACCAACATAACGTCGATAAACGGCGTCACGTTGATTTCATGCATTTCACCGTTATCGTCCAGGTTTTCATTAAAGCTCATTGCCATGGAACATTATCCTACACGTAATTTCTGCGCTGCACGTACCGGATGCGCGGATGCGCTCGCGTTCAGGTCCAGATCGCGGCTTTGCAACAACAGCACCTGTGCCGCGACGTCGCCCAGCATCGCTTTATAGCTGCCAATCTGACGTGCGAAAATGTTGTAGATAACAACCGCTGGAATTGCTGCGACCAGACCGATTGCGGTCGCTAACAGCGCTTCTGCGATACCCGGCGCAACAACGGCCAGGTTGGTCGTTTGGGTTTGTGCAATCCCGATGAAGCTATTCATGATGCCCCATACGGTACCGAACAGACCGACGAAAGGAGAGATAGCCCCGATGGTGGCCAGGTATCCGTTACCGCGGCCCATATGGCGACCTACCGCAGCCACACGACGCTCCAGACGGAAGCCGGTACGCTCTTTAATGCCTTCGTTATCTTCGCTGCCTTCTGACAGTTCCAGCTCGTTCTGCGCTTCGTTAATCAACTGTGCGCCCAGGCTTTTGCCATCGAATCCTGCGGCAATCTCACTTGCCTGATCTAAAGAGCGGGCTTCCGCCAGCAGTTGCTGTTCACGCTTAAGGCGGCGTTTCTGAGTAAAGAACTCAAGGCTCTTACTAAAGAAGATAGCCCAGGTGACCACTGACGCCAAAATCAGCCCAATCATCACGCACTTAACCACGATATCGGCGTGCTGATACATACCCCAGACGGAAAGATCCGTCTGCATCAAATTATTACCCACTCTGTATCTCCAGGACGCAAATCACAAAATCTGAGCGTAATCATATCAAAACGACGTCGAATTGATAGTCGTTCTCATTACTATTTACATATTGCCGCACCTTTGGTTTCTTTTCCTTGCGCTCACGCAGTAAAAAAGTCACCAGAAGCATTTTGAGATTATTTTCTACTGTATGGCCGTTCTGCAGGATGCGTCATCTTTGATTCATGGTAGTTTAGACATCCAGACGTATAAAAATAGGTAAGACAACATGGCAGATAAGCAACTTGAAACCAAACTCGTTCACGCAGGACGCAGTAAAAAGTACACGCTGGGCTCGGTAAATAGCGTGATCCAGCGCGCTTCTTCGCTGGTTTTTGACACCGTAGAGGCCAAAAAACAGGCCACGCACAACCGGGCGAACGGTGCGCTTTTCTATGGGCGTCGCGGAACCCTAACGCATTTCTCTCTTCAGGAAGCGATGTGCGAACTGGAAGGTGGCGCGGGTTGCGCGCTGTTCCCCTGCGGTGCGGCGGCCGTTGCCAACACCATCCTTGCCTTTGTGGAGCAAGGGGATCATGTGCTGATGACCAATACCGCCTATGAACCCAGTCAGGATTTCTGTACCAAAATTCTCGGCAAGCTCGGCGTGTCCACCGGCTGGTTCGATCCGCTGGTTGGCGCCGATATCGTTAAGCACATACAGCCGAACACGAAAGTCGTATTTCTGGAATCTCCCGGCTCTGTCACTATGGAAGTGCATGATGTTCCCGCTATTGTTGCCGCCGTCAGAAGCGTCGCGCCGGATGCAATCATCATGATTGATAACACCTGGGCTGCCGGGGTGCTGTTCAAAGCGTTGGATTTTGGCATCGATATCTCTATTCAGGCAGGCACCAAATATCTGATTGGTCATTCTGACGGCATGGTCGGCACGGCGGTATCTAATGCCCGCTGCTGGGATCAACTGCGCGAAAATGCCTATCTGATGGGGCAAATGCTGGACGCCGATACCGCCTATATGACCAGCCGTGGACTGCGTACGCTGAGCGTTCGCCTGCGTCAGCACCATGAAAGCAGCTTAAAGGTCGCCGAGTGGCTGGCCAGCCATCCGCAGGTCGCCCGCGTGAACCACCCGGCACTGCCCGGCAGTAAAGGCCATGAATTCTGGAAGCGTGATTTTACCGGCAGCAGCGGCCTATTCTCCTTTATATTGAATAAGAAGCTCAATAATGAGGAGCTTGCTGCGTATCTGGATCACTTCAGCCTGTTCAGCATGGCCTACTCCTGGGGCGGTTTTGAGTCGCTGATTCTCGCCAACCAGCCGGAACACATTGCGGCAATCCGTCCGCAAGGCGAGGTGGATTTCAGCGGAACGCTCATCCGTTTACATATCGGTTTAGAGAATGTTGACGATCTGATTGCCGATTTGGCCGCAGGATTTGCCCGAATCGAGTAAAATTGCCACAGATGGACATATATGCAGACACTTCTGGTGGAAAAGTCTGCAATTGTTGCGTCCGGGATCAAGGCATCCCGGGCAATTCAGGAGTACAATCCACACATAAACGCTGTTCCACAGGAAAGTCCATGGTAGTCATTCAAGATATTGTCTCCGCGCTCTGGCAACACGATTTTGCCGCACTGGCGGATCCGCACGTGGTGAGCGTGGTGTACTTCGTCATGTTCGCCACGCTGTTTTTAGAAAATGGCCTGCTGCCCGCCTCCTTTTTACCCGGAGACAGCCTGTTATTACTGGCAGGAGCGCTGATCGCTCAGGACGTGATGAGTTTTTTACCTACCATAGCTATTCTGACGGCCGCAGCCAGTCTGGGCTGCTGGCTGAGTTATATTCAGGGACGCTGGCTAGGCAACACGCGCACGGTGAAAGGCTGGCTGGCGCAATTACCGGAAAAATACCATCAGCGCGCAACCTGCATGTTTGACCAACACGGTCTGATGGCGCTGCTGGCAGGGCGTTTTCTGGCGTTTGTTCGCACCTTGCTGCCAACGATGGCGGGCATTTCAGGGCTTCCTAACCGTCGGTTCCAGTTTTTTAACTGGCTGAGTGGCCTGCTGTGGGTCACCGTCGTCACCAGTTTCGGCTATGCGCTGAGCATGATCCCGTTCGTTAAACGCCATGAAGATCAGGTGATGACCTTTTTAATGATCCTGCCGATTGCCCTGTTAACCGCAGGTCTGTTGGGAACATTGTTCGTGGTGATTAAAAAAAAATACTGTAGCGCCTGAGTATTATCCGTAGCCGGGGTAATCCCCGGCATTTTGCCTGATGGCGCGCAGCTTTATAGCCTACGGTGTACCTGTCAGGCCTACAAGAAATCAACTCCCCTGCATCATACGAATTCTTGCCGCATCTTCCCCCGGCGTTACGCCAAAGAAACGTTTGAACTCCCGACTGAATTGCGATGCGCTCTCATAACCGACGCGCATGGCAGCCGCACTGGCCTTCATTCCATCGTGAATCATCATCATCCGCGCTTTATGCAGGCGATAACTCTTAAGATATTGCAGCGGCGACGTGCTGGTAACCGCTTTAAAATTATGATGAAACGCCGACACGCTCATGTTCGCCTCTGCCGCCAGCTGTTCTACATTGAGGTTTTCGGTGTATTTGGTTTCAATCCGCTTCAGTACCCGGCTTATCAAACTGAAATGCGTCTGGCGACTGACCAGCGCAAGCAAGGCACCGCCACGCGGCCCGGTCAACACATGGTAGAGGATCTCGCGAATAATCTGTTTCCCCAGAATGCGCGCATCCAGCGGCCGCTCCATTACATCCAGCAGGCGCTCTGCGGCACAGAGAATTTCGTCAGAGAGTGTCGCAGAGTTAATCCCACTGGCAGCCATGGCGGGCTGGAACAGTTCGTCTTCCCCAATGTCCATCAGCAGCTCCTGCAATTGCAGAATATCGACATTCAGGTAAATACCGGCCAGAGGAACCTCCGGCGTCGCATAGGTTTCACATTCAAAGGGTAAAGGTACGGTTAGCAGCAGGTATTCGTTGGCGTCATAGCGAAATATGCGCTCATTGATGTAACCAATTTTATGTCCCGAAAAGAGAAATATGATGCCTGGCTGATACATGACTGGTGTACGTGCCGCCGGCTCCGTACCGTATAGCAGGCGGACATCTGGCAGCAGTTCGTTAAGTCTATTTTCATTGCTTTTCAGCTGCTTAATTTTATCTGTCAGCAGAAGGCAGATCTCATCACGGTTCATGGAGCACCATTTCATCATCGGTTTTCGACCCTGACATAATGCGCAGATTTATCCGTTTTCTCCAGCAGTCTGTAGAAATGGGCAAGACATCGGCAGAAATGAGCATTGAGAGCAGCGCGGCGGGCGACCACAATGTTCATCATCCGGCAGACACTCTCCTGCCCTCTTTTATTACCCACCAAAGGGAACGAGCAATGAACAACTTTAATCTCCATACCCCAACACGTATTTTGTTTGGTAAAGGCGCGATTGCTGAGCTGCGCGATCAAATTCCTCAGGACGCTCGCGTACTGGTTACCTACGGCGGCGGCAGCGTGAAAAAAACCGGCGTCCTGGCACAGGTTCAGGACGCGCTAAAAGGCCTGGATGTGCTGGAGTTTGGCGGTATCGAGCCAAACCCGTCTTACGAAACGCTGATGAACGCAGTAAAAATCGTGCGTGATGAGAAAGTGACGTTTCTGCTGGCAGTAGGTGGCGGTTCAGTGCTGGACGGCACCAAATTCATCGCGGCAGCGGCACAGTACGCTGACAGCATCGATCCATGGCGCATTCTGGAAACCCACGGCAGCGACGTAACAAGCGCCATCCCGATGGGCTCCGTATTAACCCTGCCTGCAACCGGCTCTGAATCTAACTCCGGCGCGGTAATTTCGCGTAAAACCACCGGCGATAAACTGGCCTTTATGACCCCGTTTGTGCAGCCAGTATTTGCCGTACTGGATCCGGTTTACACCTACACCCTGCCGCCGCGTCAGGTTGCAAACGGCGTTGTGGATGCTTTTGTTCATACCGTGGAACAGTATGTGACTTATCCGGTAGACGGGAAAATTCAGGATCGCTTTGCCGAAGGCATTCTGCTCACGCTGGTAGAAGAAGGTCCGAAAGCCTTGCAGGAGCCGGAAAACTACAACGTGCGTGCGAACGTCATGTGGGCGGCAACCCAGGCGCTGAACGGCCTGATTGGCGCAGGCGTACCGCAGGACTGGGCAACGCATATGTTGGGCCATGAACTGACCGCAATGCATGGTCTGGATCATGCTCAAACGCTGGCCATCGTTCTGCCAGCGCTGTGGAATGAAAAACGTGATACCAAGCGTGCCAAACTGCTGCAATACGCAGAGCGTATCTGGAATATCACCGAAGGTTCCGACGACCAGCGCATCGACGCCGCCATTGCCGCTACCCGCACTTTCTTCGAACAAATGGGTGTACCCACTCGCCTGTCTGACTACGGCCTGGACGGTAGCTCTATCCCGGCATTGCTGGAAAAACTGGAAGCACACGGTGGTACGCAACTGGGCGAACATCAGGACATTACGCTTGAAGTCAGCCGTCGGATTTACGAAGCTGCCCGCTAAGGTTTTTTAACCTCCGCCTTTCGTTTTTGGGTATTTATACCAGGCTTAAGTCACACCTAACTCACCGGGGGCTGCCCCGGTGACTGTAATCCAGGGGGGGAATTATGACCGGTCCAACCATTATCAAACTACAGGATGGTAACGTCATGCCGCAACTGGGCCTGGGGGTCTGGAAGGCAAGCAACGAAGAAGTCATCACCGCCATTCATAAAGCGCTGGAAGTGGGGTATCGCTCAATTGATACCGCTGCTGCGTACAAAAACGAAGAAGGTGTCGGCAAAGCAATACGCGATGCTGGCGTACCACGGGACGAGTTATTCATCACCACCAAGCTGTGGAATGATGACCAAAAACGCCCCCGGGAAGCCTTGCTCGAAAGCATGGAAAAACTCCAGCTTGATTACCTCGATCTATACCTGATGCACTGGCCGGTTCCGGCGATCGACCACTACGTTGAAGCGTGGGAAAACATGATCGACCTGCAAAAAGAAGGTCTGATTAAGAGCATCGGCGTGTGCAACTTTCAGATCAATCATCTCCAGCGGTTGATGGATGAAACCGGCGTACCTCCAGTGATTAACCAGATCGAACTTCATCCGCTTATGCAACAGCGCCAACTGCACGCCTGGAACGCAACGCATAAAATCCAGACCGAATCCTGGAGCCCGCTGGCGCAGGGCGGCAAAGACGTCTTTGATCAAAAGATCATCCGTGACCTCGCCGAGAAATATGGCAAATCACCGGCGCAGATTGTCATCCGCTGGCACCTGGATAGCGGGCTGGTGGTGATTCCGAAATCAGTCACCCCGGCGCGTATCGCAGAAAACTTTAACGTCTGGGACTTCCGCCTGGATAAAGACGAATTAGGCGAAATCGCGAAACTCGATCAGGGCAAACGTCTGGGGCCAGACCCGGATCAGTTCGGCGGTTAACCCCTTCCCTCCAGCCCGACACTCTCGTCGGGCCTTTACTGATTTGAAATATCAGGAAACAATTCACGCACATATATTGATGTATTTCTTGCAGTCGCTGGAGCAGCATTACGCAACATAACTTGTTAATTATTAAATAAATATATTTATTTGATGAATATATTCACCATATCCATAGGTGCGTAAGCGTGACTGAGAAAAAAAGTAGCGGAGTCAAATGGCTTCCATTAATTCTTATAATATTCATTTCTGCCGGACTGTGGCAACTTACCCCTCCCTCGGGGTTAAGTGCGCCAGCCTGGCATTCGGCAATTATCTTCGTCGCGACGATTGCCTCTATCGTGGCAAAAGTTTTACCCATCGGCGCGGTCGGCATTATTGGGATTACGGTTTTTGCACTCGCCTATGCTGCCGGGGATAAAACCGCCAGCGGCGCTATCACCACGGCACTGAGTGAGCTGAACAGTTCACTTATCTGGCTTATCGTCGTGGCTTTTATGATTGCCCGCGGATTTATCAAAACTGGCCTCGGACGACGCATTGCGCTGCAGATGATCCGTCTGCTCGGCAAGCGCACGCTGGGACTCGCCTATGGTCTGGCTTTTGCCGATCTGATCCTCTCCCCGGCAATGCCGAGTAATACAGCACGCTGCGGCGGCGTCATCTATCCGATTGCTGACTCTCTGGCACGCAGTTTCCATTCGAACCCGGAAGATGAGTCCCGCAGTAAAATCGGTACCTTTCTTATCACCTGTATTGGCAACGTCAACGACGTCACCGCCGCGCTCTTTATGACCGGATATACCGGCAACCTGTTGGCGGTGAAACTGGCGGCCAATGCAGGCGTCACGCTGACCTGGGGCGGCTGGTTTATGGCGGCGCTGCTGCCATGCCTGGTGTCCTTACTGCTGGTTCCACTGCTGGTCTACTGGATCGTGCGCCCGGAAATTAAGCACACGCCGGATGCCCCGAATCTGGCGCGCAAAGAGCTGGCGGAAATGGGCAGTATGTCTCGCGGCGAATGGCTGATGCTGGCTACCGTCGGCGTACTGCTGGTGCTATGGATTTTTGGCGATACGTTAGGCGTCGACGCCACCACTGCCTCGTTCGTGGGGCTGTCCATTTTATTGCTAAGCGGTGTTCTGAGCTGGGAAGATGTGAAGAGCGAGAAAGGTGCATGGGACACACTGATTTGGTTTGCCGCGCTGTTGATGATGGCGAACCAGCTGAAAAAACTGGGCTTCACCACCTGGTTTGGCAATCTGATCGGCGATAGCCTGAGCAGTACTATGCACGGTACCAGTTGGGTGATCGTCCTGCTGCTGCTGAACGCCGCCTACTTCTACACCCACTACTTTTTTGCCAGCGGTAATGCACAGATTGCCGCGCTGTACGCCGTTTTCCTCGGCGTCGGTCTGCATCTGAATATTCCCGCAGCCCCCACGGCATTAATGCTGGCCTTCACCAGCAGTTTGTACTGCTCGCTCACCCAGTACACCCACGCTCGCGGTCCAATCCTGTTTGGTGCCGGGTATGTTCCAACGGGCGTCTGGTGGCGCACAGGATTTATCATCAGCTTGTTTAACCAGGCGGTGTTTATCACCGTGGGTCTTATGTGGTGGAAGGTGTTGGGTCTGTACTAAACTGACTGCGTCCAGACGAATCACCTTACCTGCGGAGAAAAGGAATGACCTGTATTTTCTGTCAAATAGTTGAAGGTAAAGCCCCCTGCCATAAGGTCTGGGAAGACGAGCATCATCTGGCTTTTCTGTCGATTTTCCCGAACACCGACGGTTTTACCGTGGTGATCCCGAAAAAGCATTATCCCAGCTATGCCTTCGATATGCCGCCGCAGGCACTGGCTGATCTGATGCTGGCAACCCAAAAAGTGGCTAAGAAACTGGATAAGGCTTTCCCGGATGTCAGTCGTACAGGGATGTTCTTCGAAGGTTTCGGCGTAGACCATGTACACAGCAAATTAAGCCCCATGCATGGCACTGGCGATCTAACCCACTGGAAACCGATTGAAGCGCGGCAGAATAAATTTTTCGAGCAATATGAAGGATATCTGTCGTCACATGACCACGAACGAGCGGATGATGCAAAACTGGCCGCATTAGCGGCCAGAATTCGTGAAGCATAAATACTGCGTCTTTCTACCGGATGGCGGTACAAGGAACTTATCCGGCCTACAAAACTGTGCTGTACGTAGGCCGGATTAGCTTTCACCATCGGGCAAGACAGATTAGCGCCCTGCCACTTTCCCGCGTTTTTTGTTTGCAGCAGGCGTCTGGCGCTGATGCGCCACCGGTGTGTGCTTGGTCAACGCCGGACGGGTATGACGGTTCTGGCGACGCGCTTCGCGCATCTCTTCCAGCGTAGGTGCCGGGACCAGACATTCGCGACGACCGCCGATCAGATGCTTTTTACCCATATCTTCCAGCGCCTGGCGGATTAACGGCCAGTTAGCTGGATCGTGGTAACGCAGCAGGGCTTTATGCAAACGACGCTGCTTATCACCTTTCGGCACCACCACATCTTCACTCTTATAACCAATTTTACCCAGCGGGTTTTTCCCGGTGTAATACATGGTTGTGGAGTTCGCCAACGGCGATGGATAGAAGTTCTGCACCTGATCCAGACGGAAACGACGTTGCTTCAGCCACAACGCCAGATTCACCATATCTTCGTCACGCGTACCTGGGTGCGCGGAAATAAAGTACGGGATCAGATACTGCTCTTTACCCGCCTGTTTAGAGTAGGTATCGAACAATTCCTTAAAGCGATCGTAGCTGCCCATCCCCGGCTTCATCATCTTCGACAGCGGGCCTTCTTCGGTATGCTCTGGCGCAATCTTGAGATAACCGCCAACGTGGTGGGTCGCCAGCTCTTTGATATAGCGTGGGTCTTCAACCGCGATGTCATAGCGCACGCCCGAAGCGATGAGGATCTTTTTAATGCCTTTCAAATCACGCGCTCGACGATAAAGGTTAATCGTCGGTTCGTGGTTGGTGTCCATATGCGGACAGATATCCGGGTAGACGCATGACAGACGACGGCAGGTCTGTTCCGCGCGCGGTGACTTGCAGCGCAGCATATACATGTTTGCCGTTGGGCCGCCGAGATCGGAAATCACGCCGGTAAAGCCCGGAACGGTGTCGCGAATGGCTTCGATTTCATTGATGATCGAGTCTTCAGAGCGGCTCTGGATGATACGACCTTCGTGCTCGGTGATCGAACAGAACGAACAGCCGCCAAAGCAGCCACGCATAATGTTGATCGAGAAACGGATCATCTCATAGGCCGGAATGCGGCTGTCGCCATACGCCGGATGCGGCACGCGTTTGTACGGCAGCGCAAAGACGCTATCCATCTCTTCGGTAGAGAGCGGAATGGCTGGCGGGTTGATCCAGATGTAGCGATCGCCGTGCTTTTGCATCAGCGCACGCGCACAACCTGGGTTGGTTTCGTGGTGCAGGATACGCGACGCATGCGCATACAGCACTTTATCGCCCTTCACTTTTTCGAAGGACGGCAGCAGCACGTAGGTTTTCTCCCACGGTTTCGGGCGCGGCGGTTGTACGGTTACCGCTTTCGCTTCCTGCTTTTTCGGTGCGACCGGTTTGTTGTCAGCACACGGCAGATCTTCACCATACGGATGCGGGATCGGGTCAATCTTGCCCGGCGTGTCGAGGCGCGTGGAATCCACCCCACTCCAGCCCGGCAGCGCTTCTTTAACCATAATCGCAGTGTTACGCACGTCGCGGATCTGATCGATGGTTTCGCCCATCGCCAGACGATGCGCCACTTCCACCAGCGGACGTTCGCCGTTGCCGAACATCAGCATGTCGGCTTTGGAATCCACCAGAACAGAGCGGCGAACGGTATCAGACCAATAGTCATAGTGCGCAGTACGGCGCAGGCTGGCCTCAATACCGCCGAGAATAACCGGCACATCTTTCCATGCTTCTTTACAGCGCTGGGTATAGACCAGCGTGGCGCGGTCCGGACGTTTGCCCGCAACGTTGTCCGGTGTGTAGGCATCGTCATGGCGCAGTCGGCGATCTGCGGTGTAGCGGTTGATCATCGAATCCATGTTGCCTGCGGTCACACCAAAGAACAGGTTCGGTTTGCCCAAACGCATAAAATCGTCTTTGTTGTTCCACTCCGGCTGGGCGATAATCCCTACGCGAAAGCCTTGTGCTTCCAGCATACGTCCGCAAATTGCCATGCCAAAGCTGGGATGATCGACGTATGCATCGCCGGTAACCAGAATGATGTCGCAGCTATCCCAGCCAAGTTGGTCCATTTCGTCGCGTGACATCGGCAAAAACGGTGCCGGGCCAAAACAGGCAGCCCAGTACTGCGGCCAGGAGAAAAGGTCTCTGTCCGGCTGGATCAGGGATATTGCGCTCATAATGCTTCCAAAAATGGTAAAAAAATAATCAAAGGCCGAGGATTATACGCTGTATGTCGGCAAGAAATGAAGTGGAGTCTGAACCAGACCAGTAGAAAGTTATATAAATTGTTAAATTTTACGACGATCATTTTTATCAATCATAATTAACACCATGCCAGCCAGCTGAGATAACTCTTTTTCGGCGGGGGATTTTTCATTGCGACTCAACGATTCACTGCATATTTCCCAGTTACGGGTTGTTGTTCACCTGTGCGGATTTCTGGTTCTTCTCTACAGCTTTTCTATGCTGCCACCGATGCTCATCGCTTTGTTAAATAAAGAGCGGAGCTTGTTCGCTTTTTTCAGCACATTTATGACTTTCTTCACCCTCGGCGGCGGGGCGTGGTTGGCAACCAAACATGCGGGTATTCAACTGCGCACCCGGGATGGTTTCGTCATTATCGTCCTGTTCTGGCTGTTGTTTTCGTTTATCAGCGCGATGCCGATGTGGATGGACGATGGCTTAAACCTCTCTTTTGCGGATGCCCTGTTTGAAGGAGTTTCTGGAATTACCACTACAGGCGCAACGGTGATTGATGACGTCAGCGCCTTGCCGAAGTCGTATCTGTACTATCGGGCTCAGCTCAATTTTATTGGCGGTCTGGGTGTTATTGTCCTCGCCGTAGCGGTATTGCCGCTGCTGGGTATTGGTGGCATGAAGCTGTATCAGTCTGAAATGCCGGGCCCTTTTAAAGAAGAGCGCCTCACGCCAAGACTTGCTGATACTGCACGTACGCTGTGGATGACCTATGTCATTCTGGGTCTGATCTGTACTCTGGCCTACTGGGCTGCCGGGATGTCGTTTTTCGACGCCTTATGCCACGGGCTGTCGACGGTCTCTCTCGGCGGATTTTCCTCTCGCAGCGAGAGCATCGGCTTTTATAACAGCCATGCCATTGAGCTTGTCGCCGGGATATTTTCACTGCTGTCTGCATTTAACTTCACCCTCTGGTACGTTGCTATCGTGAAACGTACCTTCAAACCCTTTCGTCGTAATGCCGAATTGCGTTTCTTTTTGCTTATTGCGTTGGTGGTCACTCTGATCGCCACCTGGCAAGTTTGGCGGGCAGGCATGTACGGATTAACGGACAGCCTGGTGCATGCTTTTTTTCTGGCCAGTTCGATGCTGACAGATAATGGCCTGTCGACGGCGGATTACGCACAATGGCCTTCGCACACGATCTTCATGCTGCTCAGCGCCAGTTTCTTCGGCGGTTGTGTGGGATCGACCTGCGGGGGGATTAAGGTGCTGCGCTTTTTGATTATGTTCAAGCAGTGCCGCCAAGAGTTACACCAGCTCGCGCACCCTCGCGCCCTGCTGAATATCAAAGTGGGCAATAGCGTGGTAAGCGACCGGGTAGTGCGTTCGGTATGGAGCTTTTTCTTTCTCTACGTTTTGCTCACCAGCTTTTTTATCTGGGCGCTCAATCTGATGGGCTACGATCTATTCTCCTCTTTCGCCACCGTCGCCGCCTGCATCAACAATATGGGGCTAGGATTTGGCGTCACCGCCACGACATTTGGCACCTTAAACGAGGAAGCAAAGCTACTGATGTGCGCGGCCATGATCATGGGGCGTCTGGAGATTTACCCCATTCTGATCCTGTTCTCGCGCATGTTCTGGCGGGCGTAACGAATACCCCGGCGCATTACGGCGCCGGGTTCACCAACATCTGTCCGATTGAGCCACGATCCGCCATTTCCAGCGTCTGGCTATTAAAGTAGAACGGGAAATGGGCCCAGGAAGGCTGTCCGTAATAAACCAGTAATTCAACCTGGCCATCAACCCAGACAGTATCTTTCCAGCCTCTGTCTTCCGGGAACGGCATCGCGCCATTCACATTACGGATCAGGAACGAGACGCCTTCAATATGGAAGGACTGAGGCATATCCGCCCGCACCGTCCAGCGCTCCCAGGAGCCCTGCTGGGCAGTAATATCCATACGATTGACGTCCCACAGCTGACCGTTGATGCCAGGATCGTCGTCCAGGCTGATATCACGGCTGCGAATCGGCGAACCGCTGAGGATTTCCGTTGGCAGCAGGCGCATTGGCAGGCTGTCAGTCACCAGCGGCAGAAGACCTGTCGGGCGCAACGTCAATACCAGCGTGGAGATGAGAATACTGGAAGGCTCAAAGAACCCGCGGATCCTGTCGACAATACTGGCCGCCTCACCACAGGTGATAGAGACCTCATTACCATTAGTCATATCCACCAGGATCTCACGACGCTCGCCCGGAGCCAGCGAGAGCTGCTTCACCGAAACAGGCGCAGGTAAAAAACCCTGATCGCCGGAAATCACATGCAGAGCACGGCCATCACTCATTTGCAGCTGGTAACGACGCGAGTTTGAAGCGTTCAGCAAACGCAAGCGCACCCAGCCGCGGGAGACTTCGACATACGGGCTTTGCGCCCCATTGACCAGCAGCGTATCACCGACAAAGCCACCGCTGCCGGGCTCGCTGTATTCCGGCGTGCCAAAGTTGTCCAGCCGCTTGTCCTGGATAATGACCGGAAAATCATCCACGCCATAGTGGTTGGGAATAGATAGTGATTTACTCACTTCATCTTCAACCAGCCACATCCCGGCAAGACCGTTATAGACCTGCTGAGCAGTACGATTTGGTGTATTAGCGTGATACCACAACGTGGCGGCATTCTGGCGAATCGGTAGCACCGGCGCCCAGTCAGCATTCGGGGACATCATGCGCGCCGGGCCGCCCATCAGCGGGCCAGGTACCTGTAACCCGGCGACGGTCATCGAGACATTTTCAGTCAGACGGTTGCTGTAGATAAGCTTGACGTCATCCCCTTTCCAGACGCGGATTGTCGGTCCCAGATAGCGGCCGTTAATTCCCCAGACAGGTGCGCGCGTGCCTTGCGTAAAGGACCAGTGCGCACGTTGCAGCGTCATAAATAGCGGCTGCCCCCGGCGGGATTCCAGCAGCGGAGGCACGGGTAACGGTTGTTGCTGACCGGCAGCATTAGCCTTCAGCGGAACAGCACCTGCACACAGTGCGATCCCCGATGCCTGAATGAACTGACGCCGACTGAATGACATATAAACTCCATAAAAAACTGGCTATTAACACGCAGGAAGTCATTTCCTGTAAAAAACCCGAATTGCGCGGATTAAACCTTACCGGCGGCTTCCCGCTCAGCAACTTCTTTATCGAGTTCTGCGATTTTTTGTTCCATCAGCGTGCGGCAATGCGCTGCCAGTTCACGAACCTGATCTTTCCCAAAGTGGCTAATATCCACCGGCGGCAACATCTCGACAATCGCCAGACCATTATTGAGTCGATTGAGTTTTATCTTGTTCGAGGTTGTGGAAACGCACACCGGAATGACCGGGACACCTGCAGCAATCGCTGCATGGAACGCACCGGTTTTAAACGGCAGCAGACCGCGACCACGGCTACGCGTCCCTTCCGGGAACATCCAGATAGAAATGCGACGTTTTTTGAAATGATTCACCACGGCAGCAATGGTGCTGTGCGCTTTAGCGCGGTTGTTTCTGTCAATCAACAGGTTACCAGTTAACCAGTACAGCTGCCCGAAGAAAGGGATCCACAGCAGGCTTTTTTTACCTACTGTCACCGTCGGCGGCTGAACGATATTCGCAGCGGTAACCATGTCATAGTTGTTCTGATGGTTACAAATATAGATAGCATTACCATAGTTCTGCGCGTCTGCCGGCATGCGGCACTCGACCTTCAGGCCATAAAGGGGAGCCAGGCGGCCAAACATATGACCGAACGTTGCGACGTGTTTTGGATTTCGTGGGCTGAACAGACAGTATATGCAACCGAAAATACAGACCAGAACGCAGTAAATAACAGTAATAATTAAACGAAAAATATATAGCATAACAACCTCTAAGGCCTAAGAGCCTGGCATTTTACGTCACCTGATTCATCATGCGGTATCAGGTTAGGGCTTTGTTAAGGGCGGCTCTCTGGAAAAGCGTATTGTTAATCGCAACGCACGAATAAACAACGGTTTCACGGGAATTTTTAACGTTGGCTCTCCCTGGGCTTTAACAGGGAGAGCCGGACGGTAGCGTTATTCTTCGCTGTCGCCGTGACTGGCGCGTCGAGGCGAGTCAATCTCAATGCTGTCGATACGCTGCAGACCACGCATTAGCGTGCCGCGACGACCGCGCTCACCGGTCACTTTCTGCAACTCTTCAGGACGCAGTTTGATTTTGCGCTTACCGACGTGGATGGTCAGCGTGCTCTGCGGCGGCAGCACGTAAAGTTGCGCCAGACCATCCTCGCCTTTCGCCGCTTCCGCTGAAGGGATATTAATGATCTTGTTCCCTTTGCCTTTCGACAACTGCGGTAAATCGCTCACCGGGAACATCAACATGCGACCGGCCTGGGTAATAGCCAGTAGCATGTCGGTTTCATCTTCAATCACCACCGGCTGCATCACGCGCGCATTTTCTGGCAGCGTAATCAACGCCTTACCAGCACGGTTACGTGCGACCAGGTCACTGAAGGTGCAGACAAAACCGTAGCCCGCATCGGAGGCCATCAGCAGTTTCTGATCGTCGCCTTCCATCAGCATGTGCTCAACCGTCGCGCCTGGCGGCAGCGTGAGCTTCCCGGTCAGCGGTTCACCCTGACCACGCGCCGACGGCAGCGTAATCGGGTCGATGGCATAGCTGCGTCCGGTCGAGTCCACGAACACCACCGGCTGGTTGCTCTTACCCTTCACTGCCGACTTAAAGCTGTCGCCCGCTTTATAGCTTAATCCCGGTGCATCGATGTCGTGGCCTTTGGCGCTACGCACCCAGCCACTCTGGGACAACACAATGGTCACCGGCTCAGATGGCAGCATGTCGTGCTCGCTCATCGCCTTCGCTTCTTCGCGCTCCTGCAACGGAGAACGACGATCGTCGCCATAGGCGTCTGCATCGGCCTGCAGCTCTTTCTTCAGCAGGTTACTCATTTTACGTTCGGAAGCCAGAATGGCCTGCAACTGATCGCGCTCTTTCGCCAGCTCATCCTGCTCACCGCGGATTTTCATCTCTTCGAGTTTGGCAAGGTGGCGCAATTTCAGCTCAAGGATGGCTTCAGCCTGGGTTTCAGAAATGCCAAACCGCGACATCAGCTCAGGCTTAGGTTCATCTTCATGACGAATAATTTCGATTACTTCGTCAATGTTGAGGAACGCCACCAGCAAACCTTCAAGGATGTGCAGGCGCTTGAGCACTTTTTCCAGACGATAATTCAGGCGGCGACGCACGGTATCGCGGCGGAACGCCAGCCATTCGGTGAGGATCTCCAACAGGTTTTTCACCGCCGGACGACCATCAAGACCGATCATGTTCAGGTTGATACGGTAGCTTTTTTCGAGATCGGTAGTGGCAAACAGGTGGTTCATCACCTGCTCCATATCCACACGATTCGAGCGCGGGACAATCACCAGACGGGTCGGGTTTTCGTGATCCGATTCGTCGCGCAGGTCGTCTACCATCGGCAGCTTTTTATTGCGCATTTGAGCGGCGATCTGCTCCAGCACTTTTGCCCCGGAAACCTGATGCGGCAGCGCGGAAATCACCACCGCGCCGTCTTCTTTCGTCCATACCGCACGCATACGTACGGAGCCGCGTCCGTTTTCGTAAATTTTACGAATCTCCGCGCGAGAGGTAATGATCTCCGCTTCGGTCGGGTAATCCGGCCCTTGCACGATATCCAGCAACTGATCCAGCGTCGTTTTCGGCTGCTCAATCAGAGTAATCGCTGCTTTTGCCACTTCACGCAGGTTATGTGGCGGAATGTCCGTTGCCATACCAACGGCAATACCGGTCGTACCGTTCAGCAGAATATTTGGCAGACGCGCAGGCAGCATCTTCGGCTCCTGCATGGTGCCGTCGAAGTTTGGCACCCAGTCCGACGTTCCCTGACCGAGTTCGCCCAGCAAGACTTCCGCATATTTAGACAGGCGTGATTCGGTATAACGCATCGCCGCGAAGGATTTCGGATCGTCCGGTGCCCCCCAGTTCCCCTGCCCGTCAACCAGCGGGTAACGGTAAGAGAACGGCTGCGCCATCAGCACCATCGCTTCATAGCAGGCGCTGTCGCCATGCGGATGGTATTTACCCAGCACGTCACCGACGGTACGGGCGGATTTTTTAAATTTGGCGCTGGCATTCAGCCCCAGTTCGGACATCGCGTACACGATGCGACGCTGAACGGGTTTCAAACCATCGCCAATAAACGGCAACGCCCTGTCCATGATGACGTACATGGAATAGTTCAGATAGGCGTTTTCCGTGAATTCATGCAGCGCCAGGCGCTCTGCCATATCGCTCATTAATCGTGGTTCCTCAACTTTGTACCCCTCTATTGAAGGGCAATATTGCCGCAGATACTACCCTATCTGGCGTGTTGAGTCACAAAGAAAAGGGCCGCGAATGCGGCCCTGATGGGGATTACTTAGCAACTTTGGTAATCTGTTTCACGTCGATTTCAACGGAGTTCCAGTCTTTATCCACTTCACCCTGGATTTCAACCACATCCTGCGGTGTGACGGTTACGCCGTTCCAGCGCTTGTGGTCGATATCCACATTCACCGTGCCGGTCGCATCTTTAAACACGTACAGGTCGTCGGAAATACGCTCAACGATGTTCCCACGCAGGGTAACCCAGGTGTCATCACGCAGTGATTTGGCGCTTTCTACCGTCGTGCTGCTACCGTTCGGGCCGACAAATCCGCCGTTTTGGCTCTGCGTGGTGGTTGTCGTTGGCCCAGAGAAGCCGCCCTGCTGAGCTGCCAGAACAGGTGCGGAACACAGTGCCATTACGGCAACCATTGCAGCTAATTTTTTCATCGTCATGTCTCCCTTTCATGTTGGTTTACGACTATTAAATAAGTTAATCCTTAACAAGTTCTTAAGGCAAAAAAAGATACTTTTTTTGCTGTACAGAGACTGTAGCCACAGGTTTACTGACTGCAAATGAGTTATCGCAGGGATGAACATATGCGTATTTTACTGATCGAAGATGACACGTTGATTGGCGATGGCCTGAAAACAGGTCTGAGTAAAATGGGTTTCAGCATCGACTGGTTTACCGAAGGTCGCCAAGGGAAAGAAGCACTCTACAGCGCACCTTATGATGCGGTAATCCTCGACCTGACACTGCCGGGCATAGACGGACGGGACATTTTGCGCGAATGGCGAGCCAACGGAAAGCAGGAGCCTGTGCTGATTCTGACCGCTCGCGACGCGCTGGCAGAACGCGTTGAAGGCCTGCGCCTGGGCGCAGATGACTATCTGTGCAAACCCTTTGCGCTGATCGAAGTTGCCGCCAGACTGGAGGCACTGGTACGTCGTGCCAGCGGCCAGGCCAGCAACACATTGTGCCATGGCCAGGTAACGCTCGATCCCGGCGCGCTGGTCGCCACGGCGGCGGGTGAACCTTTGTCACTCAAACCTAAAGAGTTCGCGCTGCTGGAACTGCTGATGCGCAACAAAGGTCGCGTCCTGCCCCGCAAACTGATTGAAGAAAAACTGTATACCTGGGACGAAAATGTCTCCAGCAATGCGGTTGAGGTCCATGTCCATCACTTACGCCGTAAGCTCGGCAGCGACTTTATCCGTACCGTACATGGCATTGGCTATACCCTGGGTGACGCATGAAACTCACACAACGCCTCAGCCTGCGAGTCAGGCTAACGCTTATTTTTCTGATTCTGGCATCAGCGACCTGGGCCGTATCCAGTTTTGTGGCCTGGAGGCAGACTACCGATAATGTCGATGAACTGTTTGATACGCAGCTGATGCTGTTCGCCAAGCGGCTTAGCACGCTGGATATCAGCGATGTCACCACCTCAAGCACGATGGCCCGCACGCCAAAAAAACTGAAACATGGCCATATTGATGACGACGCACTGGCGTTTGCCATCTACTCCACCGACGGCAAAATGGTGCTACACGATGGCGACAATGGCCAGGATATTCCCTACAGCTACAGCCGGGAGGGGTTTAGCGACGGCCAACTCAGGGGCGACAACGATTCCTGGCGCTTCCTGTGGCTGAATTCCGCTGATGGAAAATATCGCATTGTGGTGGGCCAGGAGTGGGAATACCGGGAGGATATGGCGCTGTCGATCCTTACCGCACAGTTAACCCCGTGGCTGGTTGCGCTGCCGCTGATGTTGCTGATCCTGGTGGTCATGCTGAGTCGCGAACTCAGGCCGCTAAAAAAACTGGCGCAAGCTCTGCGCTGGCGCGCCCCGGAGTCAGAAGAACCGCTCGACCCGAAAGGTGTGCCAAGCGAAGTGCGCCCGCTGGTTGAATCGCTTAATCAGCTGTTTACCCGTATCCACTCTATGATGGTCCGCGAACGACGCTTTACCTCTGACGCTGCTCACGAGCTACGCAGTCCGTTGACCGCGCTGAAGGTGCAAACCGAAGTGGTGCAACTGTCAGACGACGACCCGCAAACGCGGGAAAAAGCGCTGGTGCAGCTGCAGGCGGGAATTGAACGCGCCACCCGACTGGTCGATCAGCTCCTGACGCTTTCGCGCCTCGACTCCCTCGATAATCTTCAGGATGTGGCAGAAATCTCGCTGGAGGAGCTACTGCAATCCGCGGTGATGGATATCTACCACCCGGCCCTGCAGGCGCATATTGACGTACGTTTGCAGATTAACGCACACAATATCACGCGCACAGGACAGCCGCTGTTGCTGAGCCTGATGGTACGAAATCTGCTGGATAATGCCATTCGCTACAGTCCGCAGGGGAGCATTGTGGAAGTGACGCTCAACGCCCGTAACTTCAGCGTCAAAGATAATGGTCCTGGCGTTGCGCCGGAGGTACTTACACACATCGGTGAACGCTTTTATCGTCCACCGGGACAAAGCGTGACCGGCAGCGGCCTCGGCCTGTCGATTGTCCGCCGTATCGCAACACTGCATGGAATGTCAGCCTCGTTTGGCAATGCCCCGGAAGGTGGCTTTGAAGCAAAAGTCAGTTGGTAATTGCGTTATTGTTGCTCACATAGCAAAAGACTTTGCACATTTTGCTAATTTCACCGCACCGCTGGTGGGAGTAAAATCGTCCTCAAACGTATTTCCTTGAGGACACAAAATGAGCAACATTCTAATTATCAACGGGGCGAAAAAATTCGGCCATTCTAATGGTCAACTGAATGACACCCTGACCGAGGTCGCGGACGGTATCCTGCGCGACCTCGGGCATGATGTTAAAGTCGTACGCGCAGACAGCGATTATGACGTAAAAGCAGAAGTGCAGAATTTCGTCTGGGCCGATGCGGTTATCTGGCAGATGCCTGGCTGGTGGATGGGCGCACCGTGGACCGTGAAAAAATACATCGATGACGTGTTTACCGAAGGTCACGGTACGCTGTACGCCAGCGACGGCCGCACACGTTCAGATGCCTCTAAAAAATACGGCTCCGGCGGGCTGATTCAGGGCAAAAAATACATGCTGTCCCTGACCTGGAACGCACCGATGGAAGCCTTCACTGAAAAAGACCAGTTTTTCCATGGCGTTGGCGTTGATGGCGTCTATCTCCCGTTCCATAAAGCAAACCAGTTCCTGGGAATGGAAGCGCTGCCGACCTTTATCACCAATGACGTGATTAAAATGCCGGACGTCCCGCGTTATATCGCAGAATATCGCAAGCATCTGACCGAAATTTTTGGTTAACTGGTAACCTGGAATTAGAAGGAGTTAACCATGCTTACCGTTATTGCAGAAATCCGTACACGTCCAGGTCAACATCACCGCCAGGCGGTACTGGATCAGTTTGCTAAAATCGTTCCGACCGTACTGAAAGAAGAAGGCTGCCACGGCTATGCGCCGATGGTGGATCATGCCGCAGGTGTCAGTTTTCAGACCACAGCGCCAGATTCAATCGTGATGGTTGAGCAGTGGGAAAGCATTGCGCATCTTGAGGCGCATTTGCAGACCCCGCATATGAAAGCCTACAGCGAAGCCGTGAAAGGTGACGTGCTGGACATGAATATTCGTATTCTGGAGTCGGGCATTTAAGATTGTCGATTTGCCGGGTGACGCTTAGCTATCCGGCATAAATCGCTTCGTCAGATGAGAGCCGGATAAGGCATTTTACGCCCGTCTCCGGCTTTTCTACATGCAATTACCCTTCGAGATCCGCCAGGTCGCCTTTCTCTTGCAACCAGTTTCGACGATCTTCAGAACGCTTTTTGGCCAGCAGCATATCCATCATTGCGTTGGTACGCTGATCGTCTTCATCATCGATAATGAGCTGCACCAGGCGACGGGTGTTCGGATCCAGCGTAGTTTCACGAAGCTGCATCGGGTTCATTTCACCCAGACCTTTAAAGCGCTGCACGTTCGGCTTGCCTTTCTTGCGCTTTAACTGCTCCAGTACGCCCGCTTTCTCTTCTTCCGTCAGCGCGTAATACACCTCTTTACCAAGGTCGATACGGTATAACGGCGGCAGCGCCACGTAGACGTGACCGTGTTTCACCAGCGTGCGGAAGTGTTTCACAAACAGCGCGCACAGCAGCGTGGCGATGTGCAGGCCATCGGAGTCCGCATCCGCCAGGATACAGATCTTGCCGTAGCGCAATTGGCTCAGATCGTCGCTGTCCGGATCGATGCCGATCGCCACGGAAATATCGTGAACCTCCTGCGAAGCCAGCACTTCATCGGAAGAGACTTCCCATGTATTGAGGATCTTACCTTTCAGCGGCATGATCGCCTGATATTCACGATCGCGCGCCTGCTTGGCCGATCCGCCCGCCGAGTCACCTTCGACAAGGAACAGTTCGGTGCGATTAAGATCCTGTGCGGTACAGTCCGCCAGTTTACCCGGCAGCGCCGGACCGCTGGTCAGCTTTTTACGCACTACTTTTTTCGCCGCACGCAGACGACGCTGCGCGCTGGAAATCGCCATCTCAGCCAGCAGTTCGGCTGACTGCACATTCTGGTTCAGCCACAAACTGAATGCATCTTTCACCACGCCAGAGACGAATGCCGCACACTGACGCGAAGAGAGGCGCTCTTTGGTTTGTCCGGCAAACTGCGGATCCTGCATTTTTACCGACAATACATAAGCACAGCGATCCCAGATATCTTCCGCCGACAGCTTCACGCCACGCGGCAGGATGTTACGGTATTCACAGAACTCGCGCATCGCATCCAGCAGTCCCTGACGCAGACCGTTAACGTGCGTACCGCCCTGCATGGTTGGGATCAGGTTCACATAGCTTTCGGTCAGCAGCTCGCCGCCTTCCGGCAGCCAGAGCAGCGCCCAGTCCACCGTCTCCGTCTCACCGCTGAAATTACCGATAAACGGTTTTTCCGGCAGCGTCGGTAGGCCATTCACCGCTTCGCTCAGATAGTCATTTAAACCATCCTGGTAGCACCAGCGCTGCTCGCTGTTGTTGACCTCATCCTTAAAAGTGATCTCAACGCCTGGGCACAGTACCGCTTTTGCTTTCAGTACGTGCGTTAAGCGCGAAACAGAAAAACGCGGGCTGTCAAAGAAGCTTTCATCCGGCCAGAAGTGCACGCTGGTCCCAGTATTGCGTTTGCCGCAGGTACCGACTACCTGTAAATCCTGCACTTTATCGCCATTCTCAAACGCGATGTTGTATACCTGCCCGTCGCGGCGCACGTTCACTTCCACACGTTTGGACAGGGCGTTGACGACGGAGATACCCACACCGTGCAGACCGCCGGAGAACTGGTAGTTCTTGTTAGAGAACTTGCCGCCCGCGTGCAGACGACAGAGGATCAGCTCAACCGCCGGAACGCCTTCTTCAGGGTGAATATCTACCGGCATGCCGCGTCCGTCATCAATGACTTCCAGTGACTGGTCGGCATGTAAGATCACGTCCACGCGTTTTGCGTGACCCGCCAGTGCTTCATCCACACTGTTATCAATCACTTCCTGTCCAAGATGGTTCGGACGGGTCGTATCGGTGTACATCCCAGGGCGACGGCGTACCGGCTCAAGCCCAGTGAGTACCTCAATGGCATCAGCGTTATAAGTTTGCGTCATGGTTTAAATAAGCAATTCGAATTGATCGTCAGAAACTGTGCAGTCCAAGGAAATCGACAATCGGGTTGAAATAATCTTCGAAGCCCGTGAATGCGTGGTTTCCGCCCTCAATAACTGTCTGACGGCAGGAGGCGTAATACGCCACCGCCTGGCGGTAGTCCAACACTTCATCGCCCGTTTGTTGGAGCAGCCAGATCAAATCCGGCGCTTCCAGCGGGTCAATCTGCATGACTTTAAGATCGTAAATATGGCGTGACTCTAGCACATATTGCTGCCCCGTGTAGGGGTTCTCGTTTTGACCGAGATAGTCGACCAGCAGTTCATAAGGCCGTACGGCAGGGTTCACCACCACTGCCGGCAGCATAAAACATTGCGACAGCCAGGTGGCGTAATAACCGCCTAAAGAGGAACCGACAATCCCCAGCGACTCTCCGCCATGTTCAAGAATGATCGATTCCAGCATCTCTGCGGCCTGCGCTGGATACGGAGGTAGCTGCGGCACGATCATCTCAACGTGCGGGTGGTGCTCCGCCAGCCAGTTTTTCAGTAAACACGCCTTCGCCGAACGAGGAGAGCTATTAAATCCGTGAAGATAGAGAAGCGTAGACATCAGTAGCCTTCTGAAGCGGTATCAGGGTGGAACCGATTACCCTGCAGACGACGTACCTGAGTCTGCAATGTTCCGTCGGCAAAAAGCTCCAGCGTCCGCCAGCCTGGGCTGATGGTATCCAATGTGAAGTTGGAACAGTGCGGTTTAAACTGCACGCAGGTCGACGGCGTCGCCAGCAGACGGCGACCGTTCCAGTCCAGATCCAGTTCCTGATGAATATGCCCGCACAATAGATACCTGGCGCGAGGATAATTCACCAGCACGTTATCCAGCTCAGCGGCATTACGCAGACTGTGCTGATCGAGCCAGCTGCAGCCTGCAGGCAGAGGATGATGATGCAGAAGCAACAAGGTATTACGCTCTGGCGCATCAGCAAGTTTACGCTCCAGCCATTCGAGCTGGAATTCACTTAACTCACCGTGGGGAACGCCGAACACCTGGCTGTCCAGCAACAATATTTGCCACTGTTCGCCAATGAAAACGCGTTTGGCCGGGGAAATGCCCGCATCCTGCAGCGCGCTGTACATTGCCGGCTGAAAATCGTGATTGCCCGGTAGCCAAACGCAAGGCGCACGAAAACTTGCGATGCCCTCAGCAAAATGCTGATAAGCCGCAGCGGATTGATCCTGCGCCAAATCACCCGTCGCGACGATCAGATCGTACTCAGGCGACTCTGCATGTATTGCATCCAGTACGGATTGATAGCTGTCCCAGGTGTTCACACCCAGCAGCGTTTCATGCTTTTCGGCAAACAGGTGAGTGTCTGTAATTTGTAAGATCCTGACTCTGGCCTCACCAGCCAAAGGAAGGGTTAACAGGCTTTCCAAATGGTGTCCTTAGGTTTCACGACGCTAATAAACCGGAATCGCCATCGCTCCATGTGCTAAACAGTACCGTAACCAGTCGGCCAGAAACTGATTAATTTGATGCTTTTCGTCGCGTTGATGCAACTTTTTATTTGGATAATCATACCGCGCTTTGAAGCGAAAGATCTGCTGACTTGAACACACTTCAGCCACCCTGGCGTCATGATACAGGCGCACAGTCAATGACGGCAGGCTCCAGTATGTGACGGCCGGTGCCGTTTGTTCGATCGCGACAAGCGTAGTGTATCGGGTCGATTCAACGATCGTTAACCGATATTGTGCGTTTGCTACCTGATAGCTCACTGTTTCACCGGCTGCATCATTACGTGGCAGCAGGCGGCGCAATTGCGAATAGTTGGTTTCGCACAGACGCATCATTTCAGGGAAGTCAGGTGTGTAACGCTTCATTTTTTCCACTCAGTTTTTAACTCTTGATAGTGCAGCTGTAACCATTGCAAGGCGATGACAGACGCTGCGTTGTCGATTTTCCCCTCTTCTACCCATTGGTAAGCCTGTTCCCGGCTTACCACATGAACACGAATATCTTCGTTTTCATCAGCCAGACCGTGTATTCCGCTCGCGGTCGTGGCGTCCACTTCGCCGACTAAAATAGACAGACGCTCACTGGTGCCACCCGGGCTTGCCAGATAGCTCAGAACGGGTTTCGTCCTTTTAACTTCCAGCCCGGCCTCTTCCATTGCTTCACGACGGGCTACATCTTCAACGGTTTCGCCCTCTTCGATCATTCCGGCTACCATTTCCAGTAGCCACGGGCTTTCGCTGGTATCAAATGCCGCAATACGAATCTGCTCGACCAGCACAACTTCATCCCGCTCAGGGTCAAAGGGTAGCAAGACAGCCGCGTGTCCGCGCTCAAAAATTTCGCGCGTTACCTCACCGCTCATCCCCCCGTTAAACAGGCGGTGGCGAAACCGATAAAGATCCAGTGAAAAAAAACCGCGGTATAGCGTTTCTCGTGCAATAATTTCTACATCATTTTTAGTGAAAGTCATTGGCAAGTTGTCTGGTTTACGCATTGTGCTGTCCTGAAACCAATAGTGATTAAAATGTGAATTTCAAGGTCGTTTGACTGATGTTTGAACGCCCTTGTGTTAAATTGATGCAAATTAACGCCGTATGGCACGTAACGCCAACTTTTTGAAGTGGCGGATTCTGCTAGAATCAGCAAATATTTTTACAATTTGATCAGCGCTAAATACTGCTTCACAACAAGGAATGCAAATGAAGAAATTGCTCCCCATCCTTATCGGCCTGAGCCTGTCGGGGTTCAGTACTTTGAGCCAGGCAGAAAACCTGATGCAGGTTTATCAGCAAGCACGCCTGAGCAACCCGGAATTGCGTAAATCCGCCGCCGATCGCGATGCTGCATTCGAAAAAATTAACGAAGCGCGTAGTCCATTGCTGCCGCAACTGGGTTTAGGTGCCGATTACACCTACAGCAATGGCTACCGTGATGCAAATGGCGTCAACTCCAATGCAACCAGCGCATCTTTGCAGTTAACTCAGTCTATTTTTGACATGTCTAAATGGCGTGCCCTGACGCTGCAAGAAAAATCAGCGGGCATCCAGGACGTGACCTATCAGACCGATCAGCAAACGCTGATCCTGAATACCGCCACAGCCTATTTTAACGTATTGAACGCAATTGACGTGCTTTCTTATACCCAGGCACAGAAAGATGCGGTCTATCGTCAGTTAGATCAGACCACTCAGCGTTTTAACGTTGGCCTGGTTGCCATCACTGACGTACAGAACGCCCGTTCACAATACGATACTGTACTGGCGAACGAAGTTACCGCGCGTAACAATCTGGATAACGCGGTAGAACAGCTGCGCCAGGTAACCGGTAACTACTACCCGGAACTGGCTTCACTGAACGTTGATGGTTTTAAAACCAACAAACCGCAGGCGGTGAACGCGCTGCTGAAAGAAGCAGAAAACCGCAACCTGTCATTATTGCAGGCCCGTTTGAGCCAGGATCTGGCACGTGAGCAGATTCGTCTGGCGCAGGATGGTCATTTACCGACTCTGGACCTGACCGCCTCTACCGGGGTATCTGACACCTCCTACAGCGGGTCAAAAACCCACGGTGGCGCGACGGGTAATCAGTACGACGACAGCAACATGGGCCAGAACAAAATTGGTCTGAGCTTCTCGCTGCCGCTGTATCAGGGCGGAATGGTTAACTCGCAGGTGAAACAAGCGCAGTACAACTTTGTTGGCGCGAGCGAACAGCTGGAAAGCGCGCACCGCAGCGTGGTGCAGACCGTGCGTTCTTCGTTCAACAACATTAATGCTTCCATCAGTAGCATTAACGCGTACAAACAAGCGGTTGTCTCGGCCCAAAGCTCTTTGGATGCGATGGAAGCCGGCTATTCCGTAGGTACACGTACCATCGTGGATGTGTTGGATGCCACCACCACGCTGTACAACGCCAAGCAGCAACTGGCGAATGCGCGTTATACCTATCTTATTAACCAGTTAAACGTCAAATCTGCGCTCGGTACGCTGAACGAGCAGGATCTGGTAGCACTGAACAATACGCTGGGTAAACCCGTATCCACGACTCCGGATACGATCGCGCCGGAAAACGCGCAGCAAGATGCCGCGGCGGACGGTTATACGTCCAACAGCGCGACGCCTGCAGCTCAGCCAACGGCCGCGCGTTCAACCAGCAGCAACGGCAACAACCCGTTCCGTAACTGATGCTGATGACGGGGCTTCGGCCCCGTCTGAACGTAAGACAACGTAAAGATCCGCCTCTTCTTCCGCATTCTCGCCTCTTCCCGCTTCAATTTCGACCAGTCATCCTCTATTCTGAGCAGAGTTACCACTGGGTACTGGAAGACATAAATGAAACGGACAAAATCTATACATCACGCCTCGTTCCGCAAAAGCTGGAGCGCGCGCCATCTGACTCCTGTCGCCCTGGCAGTTACCGCTGTGTTTATGCTCGCGGGCTGTGAAAAGAGCGACGAAACGGTTTCGCTTTATCAGAACGCTGACGACTGCTCTGCAGCTAACCCGGGTAAAAGCGCCGAATGTACTACTGCGTTTAACAATGCGCTGAAAGAAGCTGAACGTACCGCGCCAAAATACGCCACTCGTGAAGACTGTATCGCTGAATTCGGCGAAGGCCAGTGCCAGCAGGCTCCTGCGCAAGCAGGTATGGCGCCGACCGGTGAAGGCCAGGCTCAGGCGCAGAATCAAAGCAGCGGCAGCTTCTGGATGCCGCTGATGGCGGGCTACATGATGGGCCGACTGATGGGCGGCGGAATGGGCGCTCAGCAACCGCTGTTCAGCTCGAAAAACCCAGCCAGCCCGGCTTACGGCAAATACACGGATGCCAGCGGTAAAAACTACGGTGCAGCAACGCCGGGTCGCACCATGACCGTACCGAAAACCGCTATGGCACCGAAACCTGCCACCACCTCTACCGTAACCCGCGGCGGATTTGGTGAGTCTGTGGCCAAACAGAGCACCATGCAGCGTAGCGCAAGCGGCACCACCGCACGTTCAATGGGTGGCTGATCGTCATGGAAAGAGTCAGTATTGTTGAGCGCCCGGACTGGCGCGACAAAGCCACCGAATACGGTTTCAATTTTCACACGATGTACGGCGAGCCGTACTGGTGTGAAGACGCGTACTATAAGCTCACCCTTGCTCAGGTCGAAAAGCTGGAAGAGGTCACCGCAGAGCTGCATCAAATGTGCCTCAAGGTGGTGGAAAAGGTCATCGCCAGCGATGAGTTGATGACCAAGTTTCGCATTCCGAAGCATACCTGGGGCTTTGTCCGCCAGTCCTGGCAGACGCAGCAACCGTCGCTCTATTCACGTCTCGATCTGGCATGGGACGGCACGGGTGAACCCAAGCTTTTAGAAAACAACGCCGATACGCCAACCTCGCTGTACGAAGCCGCGTTTTTCCAGTGGATCTGGCTGGAAGATCAGCTCAATGCGGGCAACCTGCCGGAAGGCAGCGATCAGTTCAACAGTCTGCAGGAAAAACTGATCGAGCGTTTCACCGAGCTGCGTGAGCAGTATGGTTTTCAACTGCTTCATCTGACCTGCTGTCGTGATACGGTGGAAGATCGCGGTACGATCCAGTATCTACAGGATTGCGCGGCCGAAGCTGAGATCGCTACAGAATTCCTCTATGTAGAAGATATTGGTCTTGGTGAAAAAGGTCAGTTCACCGACATGCAGGATCAGGTAATCGCTAACCTGTTCAAGCTCTATCCATGGGAATTCATGCTGCGTGAAATGTTCTCCACCAAGCTGGAAGATGCTGGCGTTCGCTGGCTGGAACCGGCCTGGAAGAGCATTATCTCCAATAAAGCACTGTTGCCGCTGTTATGGGAAATGTTCCCGGACCATCCGAACCTGCTGCCAGCGTACTTCGCCGAAGACGATCATCCGCAGATGGATAAATTCGTCGTCAAACCGATCTTCTCACGCGAGGGGGCTAACGTCTCCATTGTTGAGAACGGTAAAACGATCGAAGCAGTGGAAGGGCCGTACGGTGAAGAAGGTATGATCGTGCAGCAGTTCCATCAGCTACCGAAGTTTGGCGACAGCTATATGCTGATTGGCAGCTGGCTGATCAACGATCAACCAGCCGGGATCGGCATTCGTGAAGACCGCGCGTTGATCACACAGGATCTGTCACGTTTCTATCCGCATATTTTTGTCGAATAATTGAGAGTGCCGGGTGGCGGCTCCGCCTTACCCGGCCTTCAGCATGAACTTATTGCCCGATAAGCGCAGTGCCATCGGGCATTCATCATCCAACCTGCACCGACAACATACTTAAACTTCCCATCTCAATACCATCTACCGGGATCGTGACAGACTCTTTACCGTCCCATGCCCCGAGTACATACAGCAGCGGCAGATAGTGATCCGGCGTCGGGTTTGATAACGATCCACCTTCATGATCGAGATAGTTCACCAATGGGTGCTGCTCAACCGGTCCCTGCCATGTCAGGTTTGCCTTAACATAATCATTGAATGAAGTCGCCCACGGATAAGGCGTGTTCTCACCGTGCCAGCGCGCAGTGCGCAGGTTATGCACCACGTTACCACTGGCCACCAGCATAATGCCCTCATCACGCAGCGCCGCCAGCTTACGGCCCATCTCAAAATGCCATGCCGCGGGTTTGGTGCTATCAATGCTCAGTTGCACCATCGGAATATCCGCATTCGGGTACATCTTGATCAGCACGCCCCAGGAACCGTGGTCAAAACCCCACGCTTCTTTGTCCAGGGTAACAGGCACTGGAGCAAGCAAGTTAACCAGATGCTGTGCCAGTTCAGGCGAACCAGGAGCCGGGTAATGGGTGTCATATAATGCTTGCGGAAAACCGCCAAAATCGTGGATCGTTTTGGGGGCTTCCATCGCAGTCACACCCGTTCCACGGGTGAACCAGTGCGCCGAGACCACCACAATGGCTTTCGGACGCGGCAACGTTTCCCCCAGTTGCTGCCAGGCACGGGTATAAACGTTATCTTCCAGAACATTCATCGGGCTACCGTGGCCCAAAAACAATGCTGGCATACGAGTTGAAGACATGATGATATCCTTACTGAGGGAGTCATTTTGATACCACCACAATACGCTTATTCGGTTGATGAAGAACTCAGATAACCATGATGAAGATCATCAGTTATTTTGACGATCCAACCCGGACAGCAGATTGATAAGGAGTTTTATTTGTCGATGTCAGTACCTTTACTTCTGACTTTACTGGCAGGTGCCGCCACGTTTATCGGCGCATTTCTCGGCGTGTTAGGGCAAAAACCGTCTAACCGCGTTCTCGCCTTTTCTTTAGGCTTCGCCGCCGGGATTATGCTACTGATCTCCCTTATGGAGATGCTACCTGCTGCGCTGGCCGCTGAAGGTATGTCGCCAGTGCTGGGCTACGGAATGTTTATCGTCGGCTTACTGGGCTACTTTGGTCTGGACCGTCTATTGCCGCACGCGCACCCTCAGGATCTGGTACAAAAAACAACGCAGCCTCTACCCGGCTCTATTAAACGCACCGCGATTTTATTAACGCTCGGCATCAGCCTGCACAACTTTCCTGAAGGGATTGCGACGTTTGTTACCGCCAGTAGCAACCTTGAGCTGGGCTTTGGTATTGCCCTCGCCGTTGCATTACACAATATTCCTGAAGGATTAGCGGTGGCGGGTCCCGTCTATGCCGCCACAGGCTCCAAACGTACGGCGATATTCTGGGCAGGGATTTCAGGTATGGCAGAAATACTGGGCGGCGTACTGGCGTGGTTAATTCTCGGTAGCCTTATATCACCGGTGGTAATGGCGGCAATAATGGCGGCTGTCGCAGGTATTATGGTGGCGCTGTCCGTCGATGAATTGATGCCGTTGGCAAAAGAGATCGATCCCAATAATAATCCCAGCTATGGGGTGTTATGTGGAATGTCGGTGATGGGGTTAAGCCTCGTCATCCTCCAGTCGATGGGAATCGGATAATCCAGAGGGCGGATGCCACTCTGCAAATTTACAGCATCCGCTCATCCATAGCAGAATATGAAGGACTAATCCTGTTCCTTAATCGCGCTGTTATCTTCACCAGAACGGCGAAAGAGTTTGTTTCGCGCTTCAAGTAAGGCATCTCTGTCCTGGCGGAATGCCCGACAATAACGTTTCATATGACAATAATAACCCACCGCAACGAGTGCGATTAATACAATCCAATACCAGGCAATAAACATTCTTCTACCCTTAAAATTTAACATCATTAAACATTTAACATTAAAATTTTACACAACCTTATTCTGACATACTCATATAGTGGCATATTTCAGAAACAAATATATGATTTCGATCATATAAATCAGCGGCTAAGCTATTAGCCAAACTCGTTATAAACAATTAAAACAATGTCGACAAGATCACACTACGCAATAATAAATATTGTTCTTAAAATATCGCACTCATACTATCCAGAAAATAATAAAAATTAGCTCCTGCAGAATAATACATTTCATCAACATTAATTAATACATTGTGAAATGTAGCATTAGTAATACCATTTTATTTTATCAAAATAGTAAAAACATAATATATTCAGCAAAATTATATTTATAGGTAATATAAGGAGATATATCCATGTTTACACAATACCGAAAAACACTTCTGGCTGGGACTCTGGCACTGACATTTGGATTGGCAGCAGGAAACTCTCTTGCCGCTGGTTTTCAACCGGCCCAGCCTGCAGGAAAATTGGGCGCAATAGTAGTTGACCCTTATGGAAATGCCCCGCTTACTGCGCTGGTTGAATTAGATAGCCACGTTATTTCAGATGTTAAAGTTACCGTCCATGGTAAAGGTGAAAAAGGCGTTCCGGTGACTTATACCGTCGGCAAAGAGTCGCTCGCCACGTACGATGGCATTCCTATTTTTGGCCTTTATCAAAAGTTCGCAAATAAGGTAACCGTTGAATACAAAGAAAATGGCAAAACCATGAAAGATGATTACGTGGTGCAAACATCCGCCATCGTTAATCACTATATGGATAACCGCTCTATATCTGATTTACAGCAAACAAAAGTGATTAAAGTAGCACCGGGTTTTGAAGATCGCCTTTATCTGGTGAATACCCATACCTTTACCCCGCAGGGTGCAGAATTCCACTGGCATGGTGAAAAAGATAAAAATGCCGGCATCCTGGATGCGGGTCCGGCTGGCGGCGCACTCCCTTTTGATATCGCACCCTTTACCTTTGTCGTCGATACGGAAGGCGAATATCGGTGGTGGCTGGATCAGGACACCTTCTATGACGGCCACGACATGGATATCAACAAGCGCGGCTACCTGATGGGTATTCGTGAGACACCGCGCGGCACATTCACCGCCGTACAAGGCCAGCACTGGTATGAATTCGATATGCTGGGCCAGATTCTGGCCGACCATAAACTACCGCGCGGATTCATGGATGCATCACATGAATCGATCGAAACGGTCAATAACACTGTATTGCTGCGCGTAGGTAAACGCGACTATCGCAAAGAGGATGGTCTTCATGTGCATACCATCCGCGACCAGATTATTGAAGTCGATAAATCTGGACGTGTTGTTGACGTGTGGGATCTAACCAAAATTCTCGACCCGATGCGTGACGCGCTGCTGGGTTCGCTGGACGCAGGCGCGGTATGCGTCAACGTGGATCTCGCTCACGCAGGCCAACAGGCGAAACTGGAGCCAGATACCCCCTATGGTGACGCCCTCGGCGTTGGTGCGGGCCGTAACTGGGCTCACGTCAACTCCATTGCCTATGACGCTAAAGATGACTCCATCATTCTTTCTTCCCGCCATCAGGGTGTCGTCAAAATCGGTCGAGATAAACAGGTGAAATGGATTCTGGCACCGTCTAAAGGCTGGAATAAGTCGCTGGCAAGCAAATTGTTAAAACCGGTTGATGATAAGGGCAATGCGCTGAAGTGTGATGAAAACGGTAAGTGCGAGAATACTGATTTCGATTTTACCTACACCCAACACACCGCCTGGCTCTCCAGCAAAGGAACGCTAACCATCTTTGACAATGGCGATGGGCGTGGACTCGAACAACCGGCGCTACCAACAATGAAATATTCCCGGTTCGTCGAATATAAAATTGACGAGAAAAAAGGAACCGTTCAGCAAATTTGGGAGTACGGGAAAGAGCGCGGTTATGATTTCTACAGTCCTATCACGTCGGTAATTGAATATCAAAAAGACCGCGACACCATGTTTGGATTTGGTGGTTCTATTAATTTATTTGACGTTGGACAGCCAACCACCGGCAAAATCAACGAAATTGACTACAAAACAAAAGAAGTCAAAGTCGAAATTGATGTCCTTTCCGATAAACCAAACCAAACGCACTACCGCGCATTACTGGTTCGCCCACAACAAATGTTTAAATAGTATCGTTAGATTAAGGATTAATTATGTCATCTAAATGGATTACTTCATTATTTAAAAGCGTGGTATTAACGGCGGCGCTGGTAACACCATTTGCAGCATCGGCTTTTACTGAAGGTACTGACTATATGGTGCTGGAGAAACCGATTCCCAATGCTGATAAAACGTTGATCAAAGTATTCAGCTATGCCTGCCCATTCTGCTACAAATATGATAAAGCCGTGACCGGCCCGGTGTCAGAAAAAGTTGCCGATCTTGTCGCCTTCACACCTTTTCATCTCGAGACCAAAGGAGAATACGGTAAACAGGCCAGTGAAGTATTTGCAGTAATGATTGCGAAGGATCAGGCCGCAGGGGTCTCATTGTTTGACGCCAAATCACAGTTCAAAAAAGCCAAGTTTGCTTACTACACTGCCTACCACGACAAGAAGGAACGCTGGTCTGACGGTAAAGATCCCGCTTCATTCATCAAAACAGGGCTGGATGCTGCGGGTATGAGTCAAGCAGACTTCGAGAACGCCTTAAAAGAACCCGTAGTTCAGGAGACCTTGGAAAAATGGAAAGCGGCCTATGATGTTGCCAAAATCCAGGGGGTTCCGGCTTACGTCGTCAATGGTAAGTACCTGATCTACACCAAAAGCATCAAATCGATTGATTCCATGGCTGAGCTTGTCAGAGAGCTGGCGACAAAATAAACAGGGAACCGGCTATGGATTTTATCAAAGGATTGTGGCGAGACTTATGTACCGCACCGGTTGATACCCTGGTGAGATGGCAGGAGCGACGCTTTTTGTGGTTGCTAATGGCTTGTGCCATGGGTGGGTTAATTATTCTGGCGCACTCGTTCTTCCAAATCTATCTCTACATGGCCCCTTGCGAGCAATGTGTATACATCCGCTTTGCCATGTTTGTGATGGTTTTCGGTGGGCTGATCGCGGCAATAAACCCTAAAAACCTCATCCTAAAACTGGTCGGCTGCATTGCGGCATTTTATGGCAGCATTATGGGAATTAAGTTTTCAATCAAACTTAATGGCATCCATTATGCAGTACATAACCCGGACCCGGATTCACTCTTTGGTGTACAGGGATGTTCCACCGATCCGACATTCCCTTTCAATTTGCCGCTGGCAAACTGGGCTCCAGAATGGTTTAAGCCCACTGGAGATTGCGGCTATGACGCACCTGTCGTTCCCGATGGCGTAGCGCTCAGCAGTACGCAAAAGTGGTTTGTCGATCTGTACCAGCAGTCCGAAGGCTGGTATCTGCTCCCGCCATGGCATTTTATGAATATGGCGCAGGCCTGCCTGCTCGCCTTTGGTTTGTGTTTAGTGCTGTTGCTGGTAATGAGCGGAGCCTGGGCACTTAAACTGGCCAGAAAAAAATAGCCAGGCCGCAATAACAAAAAACCGAAGCCAGAAAACTGACTTCGGTTTTTTTATCCCTACCACGGTTGTCGCGGTAGTCAGCAATTAGCTGGCTTTGCGCTCATGCGCCTGACGGTAAGCCACCAGGTCTTCGATAGTAACCACAGCCATATTATGCTTACCGGCAAATTCGATGCATTCTGGCGCACGCGCCATGGTGCCATCGTCATTGGTCAGTTCGCACAGCACACCCGCCGGTTTAAACCCTGCCAGCGTCATCAGGTCGATGGTTGCTTCAGTATGACCACCGCGGGTCAACACGCCACCTGCCTGAGCACGCAGCGGGAAAACGTGCCCCGGACGGTTAAGATCGGAAGGTTTAGCGCCATCCTTAATTGCCGCACGTACCGTAGTAACACGGTCTGCAGCGGAAACGCCGGTGGTCACGCCTTCTGCGGCTTCAATGGTCACGGTAAAACCGGTACCGTAAGCGCTGGTGTTGTTTTCCACCATCATTGGCAGATCGAGCTGTTTGCGTCGGTCTTCAGTGATGCACAGGCATACAATACCGCTACCGTGACGGATGGTCAGCGCCATCTGTTCAACAGTCATGGTTTCTGCCGGGAAAATCATATCGCCTTCGTTTTCACGGTCTTCGTCGTCAAGCACCATTACACCGCGTCCTTCACGCAGCGCAGACAGCGCATGTTCAACACGTTCGAAAGGCGTACCAAAAGAGGAAAGTAGCGTCTGATTCATGGTAAAAAAACCTCACTAAAATTATGGTTACCAGAATCAGGGCAGTCTTAGGAGTACCGTCTAAGCGGCAAAAAAATAACGTGAGCGGGTCCATGCCCGACTGGATCGTTACTCTCTCCCATCCGGACTCTAACCGTCGGCCCCGGAATTACACCGGATCTGCTGACCTTTTTGCCGTAACAAAAAGCGCTCGCGGGCTTTCAACATCAGTTGATTTACCGCCGGTGGGGAATTTCGCCCCGCCCTGAGAATAAGCGGGTTAACTATAACGCTATTGATTACCTTCATCAACGCCTTTACTCGTCTTAGCTTCACACAATTCTGGTTTATGCCTGTGCCAGTTCGCACTACAATAGGCAGCAACACGTACCAGTTCAGGGAAACCACAATGATTGACCCGAAAAAAATTGAGCAGATTGCTCGTCAGGTTCACGAGTCGATGCCGAAAGGGATCCGCGAGTTTGGCGAAGACGTCGAGAAGAAAATTCGTCAAACGCTGCAGTCACAGCTGACCCGTCTGGATCTGGTAAGCCGCGAAGAATTCGATGTACAGACTCAGGTTTTATTGCGCACGCGCGAAAAGCTGGCGATGCTTGAGCAACGTCTGACTGAGCTTGAATCACGTGATAAAACGGCAGAAATTAAACCTGCCCCCGCGATCCCGTCAGTCGATCCGCAAGAGTAAAAACGACAACGGGCCGCAAGGCCCGTTTTTCTGTTAGTGTTCCAGTTCTAGCTTCCTGGCTTCCGTCGCCTGCTGGCAGTACAGCGCATAGCGTTTGCAAAACCAGCTACGATGTTCTTCATCCATATTCCCGGTTATCGCCTGGATATCAATGGGATGGCCCTCAGCCTGCATCCTGGCAAAACTACGGGCCAGGAAATCGAAATTGTTTAGTGAATACATATTGCTGTTCATGAGCATACCCTCCAGTTATTGAATATCTGCTAAGGCCATATGCTTTTTCTAATTTCAGTATTTCCCTGGATACGAAGTTATTCTGTACATATTGTGCGCAAAACTACTGCGCGGGTTCACAGTTTCCTATGAAATCTAAGAAGGCTTGAAGTATGGCGGGTATATCAGGGAAAGAGGCGCAGCGGCTGAAGAATAAAGCGAAAAAAAGCCGGATTGTGACGCGCAAACGTCTTATCCGGCCTGTAATCGGTACATCCTGTAAGCCTGAAGAAACTTCGCTTATCCGGCTATCAGGTCAGGGTTCACTTATCGCTGTCTTTCTGGATCTTCTTGATGATATTAGTCGTGGAGCAGCCATCTTCGAAGTTCAGCACCAGCACTTCACCGCCGTTCGCCCACACCTCTTCACTGCCCGCAATCTGCTCCGGCTTATAGTCGCCGCCTTTGACCAGCAGATCCGGCAGAATGCCAGCAATCAGACGCTGCGGCGTATCTTCTTCAAAAGAGACCACCCAGTCGACAGATTCCAGCGCGCCCAGTACGATCATACGCTGTTCCAGCGGGTTGACCGGACGCGTTTCACCTTTCAGACGTTTGGTCGAAGCATCGCTGTTGACCGCCACGATCAGGCGATCGCCCAGCTTGCGCGCATTCGCCAGATAGGAAACATGGCCCGCATGCAGGATGTCGAACACACCGTTGGTCATTACCACTTTCTCGCCGCGCTTGCGGGCGCTGGCAACGGCCTGTTTCAGCTCAGATTCGCTCATCACGCCAAAGCCAGTATCAGCCCGACCGCGCACGGCGTTTTCCAGCTCGATCGGTGAAACGGTAGAGGTCCCCAGCTTACCAACGACAACACCGGCTGCGGCGTTAGCAAAATAGCACGCCTCTTCCAGTGAGTTACCCGCCGCCAGCGTCGCCGCCAGCACGCCAATAACCGTATCGCCTGCACCGGTCACGTCATACACTTCCTGCGCCTGCGTCGGCATATGCAGCGGCGATTTGCCCGGTTGCAATAACGTCATCCCCTGCTCGGATCGCGTGATCAGCAGTGCGGAAAGGTCGAAATCAGCAATCACTTTCATGCCGCGTTCAACCAGTTCATCTTCGCTTTTGCACTTGCCCGCCACCGCTTCAAACTCAGACAGGTTCGGCGTCAGCAGCGTTGCGCCACGGTAGCGTTCAAAATCGGTTCCTTTCGGATCGATAAGCACCGGCACCCCAGCCTTACGCGCCAGAGCAATCATCTGCTGCACGCTTGCCAACGCGCCTTTGGCGTAGTCGGAGAGCACCAGAGCACCGATAGAACCCAGCGCCTGGTTAATACGCTCGTGCAGCGGCTGCGGATCCACACCTTCAAAACCTTCTTCGAAATCCAGGCGAATCAGCTGCTGATTGCGGGAAAGCACGCGCAGTTTGGTGATCGTCGGATGGGTCGGCACGGATACGAAATCGCATTTTACGTTTACATCCGTCAGCGTTTTGCTCAGCGCACGCGCCGCGTCGTCAATACCGGTCAGGCCCACCAGGCGCGAATTCGCTCCCAGAGAGGCAATGTTCATCGCCACGTTTGCTGCGCCACCGGGACGTTCTTCGATGGTATCCACTTTTACCACCGGAACAGGCGCTTCAGGTGAAATACGGCTGGTAGGACCGTACCAGTAGCGATCCAGCATCACATCACCGACAACCATGACTCCTGCACGTTCAAACTCTGGCAGAGTTACTTTCATTCCTGTCTCCTGAGAGATTCTCTGAGTGTCTTAAAATTTGCGCGCGATAATAGCACACTTCACTCGGCACCCAGCCACTTCTGCCAGCTGTCACGCACCAGTGTACGTTCAGCGTCGAAGTGCTCCGGCGCCACATGGCCCGGAAGTTCCTGCAATGCAAGATGGTGAAGTTCATCACGCAACGTCGTATAAGCACGGGTAAGCGCCAGCGCTTCCTGCTCGTCCATAATGTCGTTTTGCGCCAGTAATTCCAGAATGCGCACGTTATCCGACCAGCGCGTCAGCTTCGGTTTTTCATGCGCATAGCGCAGCACCAGATACTGCGTAATAAACTCAATATCTGTGATGCCGCCTTCATCCGCTTTGATATCAAAACGATCGCGATGCTTATTACCCAAATGGGCACGCATTTTCTCACGCATTTCGCGCACCTCGGTCTGCAAGGTTTTCCCATCACGGACGAGGGTCATGATATCGCGACGAATCGCATCAAACTGAGAGGTCAACTGCGGGTCGCCGTACACTACGCGAGCACGCACCAGCGCCTGATGCTCCCATGTCCAGGCTTCGTTACGCTGATAATCGGCGAAAGCGTCAGCTGATGTCACCAGCATCCCCGCCGCCCCTGACGGACGCAAACGCGCATCCACTTCGTATAAAATACCGGACGAAGTACGGGTACTAAAGAGGTGCATAATGCGCTGCGCCAGACGCAGATAGAACTGTCGCCCGTCAATCTCACGCTCACCGTCCGTCATCACGTCCATCGGACAGTCATGCAGGAAGATCAAATCGAGATCCGAGCTGTACCCCAGTTCCCAGCCGCCCAGCTTGCCATAACCGACGACGGCAAAACCACGCCCCTCGCGTTCGCTAAGATGAGTGGGTTGACCGTAGCGCGCGACCATCTGCGTCCACGCCTGCTGGACTACCGCATCAATAATAGCTTCCGCCAGCCAGGTTAAATGGTCGCTCACCTTCATCACCGGCAGTGTACCGGCGATATCAGCCGCGGCAATACGCAGTAGCTGCGTTTGCTTAAACTGGCGCAGAGCCTCCAGTTGCTGCTCTTCATCATCTTCAGGCACGCGCAGCAAATACTGGCGCAGCTCATCACGGTAGGCGTCCGTCGCGGTGGGTTGATACAGGGTGTTCGGATCCAGCAGTTCATCGAGCAACAGCGGATACCGCGCCAGCTGGCTGGCCACCATCGGCGAGGCCGCACAGAGCGAAATCAGATGCTTCAGCGCCCCGGGGAATTCGCTTAGTAGTTCCAGATAGGTCGTACGGGTAACAATCCCCACCAGCAGAGGGGTAATGCGCGACAGCGGGACTGAGGCGTCGTCACGCGTACAGACATCGCTCAGCAGATGCGGCATTAAATGGTCCAGCACCTGGCGTCCGCGTGGGCCAATAGTGCGTTTATCCAGCTCTTTGCGGAAATCGGCTATCAGAGACAGCACGCGCCGACGATCGTCATCCGCCAGATGCGTCAGCACCGGCGTGGTGTCATCTTCCTGTAATGCATCCTGCCACAGTTCGCGCCACTGTTCTGAGAGCGACTCTTCCTGAGTTTCGGCCTCGTCATCGCCAATCAGCTCGTTAAATACCCGGCGTACGTTGTCCATATGATTGGCCAGCACATCAGTTAATTGCTGCCAGTCATCAACGTTCATCCCCCACGCCAGCCGCGCGCGATTCAGCTCATCGCCTGGCAGCGTTTGGGTCTGTTCATCATTGATGCTTTGCAGCAGGTTTTCCAGGCGGCGTAAATAGAGATAGGCTGCTCGCAGTTGTTCCGTATCGGTATCAGACAGCAGGTGCAGCGCATTGATGGCGCTAAGCGTCGGTAACAGCGAGCGGGATTGCAGCGACGGCTCGCGCCCACCGCGAATAAGCTGGAATACCTGCACGATAAATTCAATTTCGCGAATACCGCCCGCCCCCAGCTTGATGTTGTCTTTCAGACCACGGCGGCGCACTTCACGCGCAATCATCCCTTTCATGTTACGCAACGACTGGATCACGCTGAAATCAATATAGCGACGGAAAACAAAAGGCCGCAGCATGGCACGAAGCTCGCTGACGTAAGTGCCGTCGGCATCGCCCATAATGCGGGCTTTGACCATCGCATAGCGTTCCCAGTCGCGCCCTTGCTCCTGGTAATAATCCTCCAGCGCAGAGAAGCTCAGTACCAACGGACCGCTGTCGCCAAACGGGCGTAAACGCATATCCACCCGATAGACAAACCCATCCATTGTGGGCTGATCTAATACCTTGATGAGCCGCTGGCCCATACGGGTAAAGAACTGGGCGTTATCCAGCTCGCGGCGCCCGCCCTGTGTGCTGCCATGTTCTGGCCAGGCAAAAATCAGATCGATATCGGAGGAAAAATTCAGCTCGCCGCCACCCAGTTTCCCCATGCCTAAAATCAGCAGCGGCTGCGCCACACCTTCAGGATTACAGGGCGTACCCCATTCGCGACAGCAGGCGGCGTATAACCAGTCACGCGCGGCGACGATCAACGTTTCAGCCAGATGGCTTAGCTGCTGCAAAATACTCTCTTCGGTCACCAGCGACAGCGTCTGTGCCCAGGCGATACGCACCATAATGCGACGGCGAAACAGGCGTAACTCACGCATCAGCGTGTTTTCGTCACTAACGTCAGCCAATGCTTGCTGTAACCAGTCGGCATAGTGTTGCCATTCATCCGCCAGGGGTGGGGTGCTTTCCAGCTCAGCCAGCCATTCGGGATGGGCAATAATGCTGTCACGGACAAAATCACTGAATGTAAGTACTGACTTCGCCTGAACGCTAAGCGAGGACTCAGATATTGCTGCTGGCAGCCGCTCAACAACGGTCGGCCAGTACTGCTGTAACGGTGAAGAGAGCTGCTTCATTTACGGGTTATCCTTTGAATGGTGCCGGATGCGTCTTTTCGCCTTATCCGGCCTACATGACAGTTACACACATCGCGTAGGCCTGATAAGCGCAGCGCCATCAGGCATCCCGGCCTCGGCCCTGATTATCGTTTTCCGCTGTGCAGCCAGAACGGTTCCAGTGCAATTGCCTCGTTACGGAAGTGTTCAATTTCAATATATTGGTTGGCCGCAATGGCGTGGCGCAAACCCTGCCAGTTGGCGATCCATTCTGATGCGATATTTTCATCGTAGTATCCCGCCAGCATCAGCATGCTATCAATGTTGCGCGTCAAACGAGGAAGCTGATCGGCGTACTGATCGCCCAGCGGCTGCGCAAAAGCGGTCTTCAGCTCAGCGGCATGGCGTGAAAGATGGGTATCCGAGAAACGCTTAAAGGAGTCGGCAATTTTTCCCTGCGCCTTCGCATCAAGGAACGGCTGCCATCCTTTGGTCACCAGCCATTCGGTCAGCGCCAGCTTGGCCATTGCCGTTTGCGTGCTGTAAACCGCCGAAACAGCAGAAACGTCCGACGAAATGATCGCTTCCGACTGGGTCAACAAATCACGTAAGTGAGCGCTCGCTTTTCGCGGCACATTACCGCCAAAAAGCATCAGAATGTGACGCACCAGGCCCATAGCCGCCAGCACCTCGGCTTTCGCCCCTTTAACGCCGCGCACCCACAGCTCTTCATGGTACTGCCACTGTGATAGTGCCAGCTCCAGCGCCGCTTCCAGCCCCTGCTCAATACTCGCTTTCGCCGGAACTTTCAAAATGCGTGTCGGTTTGAGTTCGCGCGGCGCATTCCCCTGAGCCAGGTGATAACCGCGCGCTGCTTTGCTCAAGCTACCCTGGCGTAAACCGGTTTGCGAAACCAGCTGGTTTGCCAGCTTCAGTACCGCACGGGTATCGCCGCTTAGCAGTTCAAGTTCAAGCTCACAGATAGGTTCTGCAAACTCGCCCGCTTTCACCTCCCCCAGATCGAGGGCCATTTCAATCCGGCTGCCATCAACATCAACCAACCATTTCTCACGGTAAAAATCGGTGCTGAACAACGGCTGCACTTGAGAAGCAAGTTCAGCAGGCAGCTCGCCATCAGGCCAGACTTCCGTTGGGAACAAGGTGAGGTCCAGCTCAGGCGCGTTTAGCGCAACGTTATATTCTGGCCGCTGGTGCAGTCCGCCCGTCACGCGTCCGGCAATTTTCATGGTCATTTCGTAATGACCATTTTCACCGCGAATACGCAGCCCCATATCGTGACCACGCAACCACGCATCCGGTGTTTCGTAGTAGATATTCAGCAACTGACTGGGCGCATGATGCTCTCCCCCCAGCGTATTCAGACGTTCACGTAGCGCATCTACAGCGTCACTATTGACGATAAATTTTAATTCGATTTCCTGGGCCATGGTCTTGTACTTATGGGTTATGTCACAGTTGAGAAAACTGACTGCGAACTAAGTTCGTTCTTTATGGTCAGTAGATAGTATTTTGCGCCAAATTGCCATGCAACGAGCAATTTGACGGGCGTAAAAGTTTCGAGTGGTGGCAAAAAGGACACAGATGATTCCGATTGATGTCGAATGCTTTGCGTAGAGACACTGATGCCACTACTATCGTTCCACTTTCTATGACAATAACGACAGCCTGATGCCAAAATTACGCCTGATTGGATTAACTTTACTCGCACTTAGCGCCACTGCAGTCTCTCATGCCGAAGAAAAGCGCTATGTCTCTGATGAACTGAACACCTGGGTCCGCAGCGGTCCGGGAGATAATTATCGCCTCGTGGGTACGGTTAACGCCGGCGAGGAAGTCACGCTATTACAGACTGATGCCAACACTAACTACGGTCAGGTGAAAGACAGCACCGGACGTACCGCCTGGATCCCGCTGAAAGAGCTGAACAGTACGCCGAGCCTGCGTACCCGCGTTCCCGACCTGGAAAACCAGGTTAAGACCTTGACCGATAAGCTCAATAATATCGATACCACGTGGAACCAGCGCACCGCCGATATGCAGCAAAAGGTAGCGCAAAGCGACAGCGTGATCGACGGGCTGAAACAAGAAAACCAGAAGCTGAAAAACGAGCTTATCGTGGCGCAAAAGAAGGTCAGCGCAGCCAACCTTCAGCTTGATGACAAACAGCGCACCATCATCATGCAGTGGTTTATGTACGGTGGCGGCGTGTTGGGTCTTGGTCTGCTGCTCGGCCTGGTTCTGCCACACATGATCCCAAGCCGTAAACGCAAAGATCGCTGGATGAACTGAATCGCCTTCTCCGCCACACTGACATATGATTAAGGGATCATAGTTTTCAAAAGGAAAGTGGCGTGAAGATTTATCTGGTCGGTGGTGCTGTTCGGGATGCGTTATTAGGGCTACCGATTAAAGATAAAGATTGGGTTGTTGTTGGCGCCACGCCGCAAGAAATGCTCGACGCGGGCTACCAGCAGGTAGGCCGCGATTTTCCCGTGTTTCTGCATCCGCAAACCCGCGAAGAGTATGCGCTGGCGCGTACCGAACGTAAGTCAGGCTCGGGGTACACCGGATTCACCTGCTATGCCGCCGCAGATGTCACGCTGGAGGCCGATCTTCAGCGTCGTGACCTGACCATCAACGCAATGGCCCGCGATGACAACGGGGAGATTATCGACCCGTATAACGGACGCGACGATCTGGAAAACCGTCTGCTGCGCCATGTTTCATCTGCCTTTAGCGAAGATCCGCTGCGCGTGCTGCGCGTGGCGCGTTTTGCTGCCCGCTATGCGCACCTCGGTTTTCGTATCGCTGAAGAAACCATGACGCTGATGCGTGACATGACCATCGCTGGTGAACTGGAGCATCTGACACCAGAGCGGGTGTGGAAAGAAACCGAAGGCGCATTAACCACCCGTAACCCACAGATATTTTTTCAGGTCCTGCGCGACTGCGACGCACTGCGCGTCCTGTTTCCGGAAGTGGATGCTTTGTTTGGCGTTCCTGCCCCCGCGCAGTGGCATCCGGAAATCGACACCGGTATTCATACGCTGATGACGCTGTCGATGGCAGCCATGTTAAGTCCGGAAGTCGACGTGCGTTTTGCTACGCTGTGCCACGATCTTGGCAAAGCATTGACGCCTAAAGCGCTGTGGCCGCGCCATCACGGCCACGGTCCGGCGGGTGTTAAGCTTGTCGAACAACTGTGCCAGCGCCTGCGCGTACCGAATGACATCCGTGATTTAGCCAAACTGGTTTCCGAGTTCCACGACCTCATTCATACCTTCCCGATCCTGCAGCCAAAAACCATCGTTAAGCTGTTTGATTCCATCGATGCCTGGCGCAAACCGCAGCGCGTGGAGCAAATCGCCCTCACCAGCGAGGCTGATGTGCGTGGGCGAACCGGTTTTGAAGCGGCAGATTATCCGCAAGGCAGGCTGTTGCGCGAAGCCTGGCAGGTTGCGCAGGCGGTGCCAACGAAAGACGTGGTTGAAGCTGGATTCAAAGGTCAGGCAATTCGTGAAGAACTGACCCGGCGTCGCATCGCGGCGGTAGCCAGTTGGAAGGAGCAGCGTTGCCCGAAAGCGTAGACACTGCGTTGCCGAATGCGCTGTGCTTATCCGGCCTACAGGTTCGACACGGATATAACCCGTAGGCCGGATAAGGCAGAACGCCGCCATCCGGCACCACGGTAAGTCATCAGAAGAACACGACGTAAACGGCAGCCGCCACAATAAAGCGGTAAATCGCAAACGGAATGAACGAGATGCGTTTAATCAGTTGCAGGAAGGTTTTGATCGCCACCAGCGCCACGATAAACGCCGTCACAAATCCGACTGCAAACATCGGGATATCTGATGCGCTGAGGAAAGACCAGCTCTTGTAGAGATCCAGCGCCGTCGCGCCCATCATCATCGGCACAGCCAGTAGGAAGGAGAATTCCGAGGCCGCGTAACGACTCACGCCCATCAGCATGCCGCCAGAAATCGTCGCCCCGGAGCGAGAAAAACCCGGCCACAGCGCCAGACACTGGAAACAGCCAATCATAAACGCCTGGCGATAGGTCATATCATCCAGCCCCGGCGCACGCGGCTCCTTCGGCTTCAGGCATTCTGCGGCAATCAGCAGTACACCACCCACCACCAGCGCATACATCACGTTGATCGGGTTAAACAGCGATTTGATAGTGTCGTGGAAGATTAGCCCCAGTACCACGGCTGGAATCATCCCCAACAGGATATGTCCCAGCGTCAGTCGACCTTTGCCAGTGCCTTCATGCGGAGCCTTGCCGAAGTGAATACCGATCAGGCCAAACAGACGTCGCCAGAACATGACCACTACGGCCAGGATAGAACCTAACTGGATAACCACTTCGAATGTTTTTGCAGTGTCACCCTCAAAACCCAACAGGTGGCCAACAATAATCATATGGCCGGTACTGGAAACGGGTAAAAATTCCGTCAATCCTTCGACCACACCCAAAATTGCCGCTACCAGCAGCGAGTGCATATCACTCATTAATAAACCCCTAGATAGAGAAACCACGGCAAAAAAGAGCCGACGAAAGGACCCTTTTATACCCGTTTGTTTTAGAAATTATTAAATTAATTATTTTCTTTCAGATTATTGCCACGCTCAATGATAACCCCGACGTTCGCCGCACGGGCTACCGCGCCAGGTTTACTGAGTTTGATCCGTACCCAGGGAGAATTAAAGCGGCTAAGCAGCAGATCCGCCACCTCTTCCGCAACCCGTTCTACCAGCGCAAAGCGCCCACCTTCCACATGATTAACAACCGTTTGAGCAATATCAGCATAGCTCAGGCAATCAGCCACATCATCGCTTTTAGCCGATTTGCGGTTATCCCATGCCATTTCGATATCGAACACCAACCGTTGTTCGATCGTTTGTTCCCAGTCGTAAACACCAATAGTGGTGATTACAGAAAGTTGCTCTATAAATACAATATCCATCACGACCTGCCTGCTTTTTGGCTAACCCGGATACCACTTCCGGCGAAATATGCGTATTATCCACAGAAGTAGCGTTTTACACGACATTTTCAAAACGGAACAGCTTATGAGTGCAATCGCGCCTGGAATGATTATCTTCGCGTACCTCTGTGGCTCAATTTCCAGTGCTATTCTGGTATGCCGCCTTGCTGGATTGCCGGACCCGCGTGACAGCGGCTCTGGGAATCCGGGCGCGACAAACGTGCTGCGCATCGGTGGCAAGGGAGCCGCCGTCGCGGTGCTGATTTTCGACGTCCTGAAAGGTATGTTACCCGTCTGGGGGGCCTATGCGCTAGGCGTCAGCCCCTTCTGGCTGGGATTGATCGCAATCGCCGCCTGTCTGGGCCACATTTGGCCGGTATTCTTCGGCTTTAAAGGTGGGAAAGGCGTTGCCACCGCTTTTGGCGCGATTGCGCCGATTGGTTGGGACTTAACCGGCGTGATGGCCGGGACCTGGCTGCTGACCGTCTTATTAAGCGGCTACTCGTCGTTAGGCGCTATCGTCAGCGCGCTAATCGCCCCTTTTTACGTCTGGTGGTTCAATCCCCAGTTCACTTTTCCGGTGTCCATGCTGTCGTGCTTAATACTGCTTCGTCACCATGACAACATTCAGCGTCTGTGGCGTCGTCAGGAGCCGAAGATCTGGACCAAGCTGAAGAAAAAACGCGAACGAGACCCCGAGTGATTTTATTGTCGGATAGCGACGCAACGGCGTCTTATCCGGCGTGGGGGATGTGATACCCCTCCACTGGCTTGCCTAATCGGTTCTGACACCACATCGCCAGAAATTCCACGCACACGCGCAGCTTCACGCTGCGATACAGCGGCTCCTGATAAACCGCCCAGATATTAGCGCTCTGCGCATAGTCCGGCAGCACACGCACCAGTTCACCGCTGGCCAGAAAAGGCTGCACATCCCATTCGGAACGCAACATAATCCCTTTTCCCTGTAGCGCCCACTGCAACACAATCTCACCGCTGTTAGAGGAAAGATGTCCCGCCACCTTGACCGACTTTTTCTCCTGACCATTGTCCAGTTCCCACACCCCGTGAGTCATATCTCGTTCTTTAGTGACCAGACAATCATGACGACTTAATTCCTGTAACGTCGTCGGCTCACCGTATTTTTGTAAATACGGTGGGGCCGCACACAATATTCTTTTGTTTTTCGTTAACAAATGCGCAATATAATAATCCGGAATCTCATCATTAATACGAATATCCAAATCTATATTATCCTGTGCCAAATCAATTTGCCGATCGTAAAGCTCAAAATGCACCTGTAATTCAGGGTAGCTATGCATCAATTCGGTAATTGCCGGTGCAATATAACTGCGCCCAAAGCCAAAACTACAGCCAATACGAATCATCCCTGCCGGGCGCGTTTTGAGTTGCGTGACGTCATCGACCAGATGCTGATAACTCGCGAGGATCGCCTGCGCATGTTCATAGCAACGTTGACCACTCTCCGTGAGCGCTACGCCACGCGCTGAGCGGCTTAGCAGCGTCGTCCCCAGCGTGGACTCTAGGATCTGAATGCGTTTTGTCACAAACGCCGGCGTTTGTCCCAGCGTCGCGGCTGCGGCGCTGAAGCTGCCGCTATGCACAATTTCAACCAACACCTGCAGGTCTTTCGCCAGGGGATACGTGTTCAGCATGATCGGTCTATCCGTAATGTTGTTCACCGCAGTGTAATTCTCTCATGCGTCTTAAACCCTGCCTTTGCGCAATTTTTATTGCCTTATCCGGACATCATTCACGAACTGTTAATTGGATATTCACAGTGGCAAATAATATTAATCCACATTTTTAGTGGTAGTTTGTGGCGGAGAATTTATTTCCAGATAAATAAAAGAACTGGAGTTAACAAGATGAGCAATCAAAATAACCAAAATGCGATAAATACGCTGACGAACATTGTCGCTGATTTTACCGCCATGATTTCTACCCGCATGCCCGATGACGTCGTGGATAAATTAAAACAGCTGCGTGAAGGCGAAACCTCGCCGATGGGTAAAATCATCTACCACACCATGTTTGACAACATGCAGAAAGCTATCGACCTGAACCGCCCAGCCTGTCAGGACACCGGGGAGATTATGTTCTTCGTGAAGGTCGGTTCCCGTTTTCCACTCCTCGGCGAACTGCAAAGCATCCTGAAGCAGGCCGTTGAAGACGCCACGGTAAAAGCGCCGCTGCGCCATAACGCGGTCGAGATTTTTGACGAAGTGAATACCGGCAAAAATACCGGTACCGGTGTGCCGTGGGTCACCTGGGACATCATCCCTGATAACGATGACGCGGAAATCGAAGTCTACATGGCAGGCGGCGGCTGTACGCTGCCGGGACGCTCAAAAGTGTTAATGCCTTCTGAGGGCTACGAAGGCGTCGTGAAATTTGTTTTTGAAAATATCTCCACGCTGGCAGTCAACGCCTGTCCGCCAGTGCTGGTGGGCGTAGGTATTGCCACCTCCGTAGAAACCGCCGCCGTTCTTTCTCGTAAAGCGGTGCTGCGCCCTATCGGCTCACGTCATCCGAATCCGAAAGCGGCCGAACTGGAACTGCGTCTGGAAGAAGGACTTAACCGTCTGGGCATTGGTCCGCAAGGATTGACCGGTAATAGCTCGGTGATGGGCGTGCATATCGAATCCGCCGCGCGCCACCCGTCGACTATCGGCGTTGCCGTCTCTACCGGCTGCTGGGCCCACCGTCGCGGTACGCTGTTGGTTCATGCTGACCTCTCCTTCGAAAACCTGTCTCACACCCGGAGCGCGTTATGAAAAAGATCCTCACAACCCCGATCAAAGCCGAAGATCTGGCAGACATTCGCGTTGGCGATGTCATTTACCTGACCGGTACGCTGGTGACCTGCCGTGACGTTTGCCACCGCCGCCTGATCGAACTGAAGCGCCCGATTCCTTATGACCTGAACGGCAAAGCCATTTTCCACGCGGGCCCGATCGTACGTAAGAACGGTGAAAAATGGGAAATGGTTTCCGTCGGCCCAACCACCAGCATGCGTATGGAAGCGTTTGAGAAAGACTTTATCGAACAGACTGGCGTCAAACTGGTGGTCGGCAAGGGCGGCATGGGACCGCTGACGGAAGAAGGCTGCAAGCAGTTTAAAGCACTGCACGTCATCTTCCCGGCAGGCTGCGCAGTCGTGGCGGCAACCCAGGTTGAGGAGATCGAAGAGGTGCACTGGACGGAACTCGGCATGCCGGAGTCCCTGTGGGTGTGTCGGGTAAAAGAGTTCGGCCCGCTGATCGTTTCCATCGATACCCACGGCAATAACCTGATCGCTGAAAACAAAAAGCTGTTCGCTGAACGTCGCGACCCTATCGTCGATGAAATCTGCGAGCACGTGCATTACATCAAATAACCCTCCCGGAGAGGCGCTACGCCTCTCCCCTTTCGCAGGGATACAACAATGGCACCTTTAGCTGGTTGGTGGCGATACCTGGCTCCGCTGGTGGTCATCGCCATTATTGCTGTTCTGCCCGTTCCCACCGGTCTTGAGAGCCACACCTGGCTCTATTTTGCCGTCTTTACCGGTGTGATTGTCGGACTTATTCTGGAACCTGTACCGGGCGCGGTGGTGGCGATGATTGGTATTTCGATCATCGCCGTCCTTTCACCGTGGCTGCTGTTCAGCCCAGAGCAACTCGCGCAGGACGGTTTTAAATTTACCGCCAAATCGCTGTCGTGGGCGGTATCTGGCTTTTCAAACTCGGTCATCTGGCTGATCTTCGCGGCCTTTATGTTTGGTACTGGCTATGAGAAAACCGGACTCGGTCGGCGAATCGCGCTGATGCTGGTGAAAAAGATGGGGCACCGGACGCTGTTTCTCGGCTATGCGGTGATGTTCTCCGAACTTATCCTCGCTCCCGTCACGCCTTCCAACTCCGCCCGTGGGGCCGGAATAATCTACCCGATTATCCGCAACCTGCCGCCGCTGTATAACTCACAGCCCAATAGCGCCAGTTCACGCTCTATTGGCTCGTACATCATGTGGATGGGGATTGTCGCTGACTGCGTTACCAGCGCCATTTTCTTAACGGCAATGGCACCGAACCTGCTGTTGATCGGTCTGATGAAAGGCGCGTCCCACACCGCGCTGAGCTGGGGGGACTGGTTCTTAGGTATGCTGCCGCTGAGCATTTTACTGGTGCTGATCGTGCCGTGGCTGGCGTACGTGTTATATCCACCGGTGCTGAAATCCGGCGATCAGGTGCCACGCTGGGCGGATGCGGAGCTAAAAGCGATGGGACCGCTCTGCGCTCGCGAGAAAAAGATGCTGGTGCTGATGGTCGGCGCACTGGTGCTGTGGATCTTCGGCGGTGACTATATTGACGCCGCGATGGTCGGATACAGCGTGGTAGCGTTGATGCTGGTATTGCGCATCATTAGCTGGGATGACATCGTCAACAATAAAGCCGCGTGGAACGTCTTTTTCTGGCTGGCCTCACTGATCACGCTGGCCACCGGGCTCAATAACACCGGTTTTATTACCTGGTTCGGTAAGCTGCTGGCAAACGGGCTGAGCGGTTATTCGCCGATGATGGTGATGGTAGCACTCATCGTAGTGTTCTATCTGTTGCGTTACTTCTTTGCCAGCGCCACGGCCTATACCTCCGCCCTCGCGCCGATGATGATTGCCGCCGCGCTGGCGATGCCGGAAATCCCGCTACCGGTCTTCTGCCTGATGGTCGGCGCCGCCATTGGTCTGGGCAGCATTCTGACCCCGTACGCCACCGGCCCTAGCCCTATCTACTACGGCAGCGGCTATTTACCAACGGCGGATTACTGGCGACTCGGTGCTATTTTTGGCCTGATTTTCCTCGTGCTGCTGGTGACTACCGGTCTGGTCTGGATGCCCCTCGTTTTACTGTAAAACCCTGGTGGGGCGACGTATTGTCGCCCCTTTATCCATAAGCTTCTCGTATGATCGATTTCCCGATGCGCTGAGGCATACTTTTTTGTATGCAAACACCCTCATGCTGATAAGGGAAACGCTCTGGACACGGTTGCGCACGAGACACTCACACGGGGCTGGCAGGCCGAACTGGATCTGCATTTTACCTGCACCGGGCACAAAACGGTGCTCGCCTCGGCGCGTCATCATGGTCCACTGACGGTTCAGCGCCCATTTTACCCCGAAGAAAACGTCTGCCATCTTTATCTGCTTCATCCACCGGCGGGGATCGTCGGCGGAGATGAGCTCCATATCGCCGTAACGCTCGACGAAAACAGCCACGCGTTAATCACCCAACCTGGTGCGGGAAAGTTTTACCGCAGCCGCGGACCGCAGGCATTGCTGCGCCAGCATTTTACCCTCGCGCCTCGTGCGACGCTGGAGTGGCTGCCGCAGGATACGATCCTCTTTCCCGGTGCCAACGCCGCTATTCAGACCGTCTTTCATCTGACATCCGAAAGCCGCCTGCTGGCCTGGGATCTGCTGTGTCTTGGCCGACCGGTTATGCAGGAGACCTTCAGTTACGGCACGCTGCAAAACCGCCTGGAAGTGTGGCGAGATGGGCAGCCACTGCTGATAGAACGCTTGCAGTTGCAGGAGTGGAATCTGAGCAGCGTCGCACATCATCCCTGGGTCGGTACGTTACTGTGTTATCCGGCCAGCGAGCACATGCTCGAGGGCACGCGGGAGCGGCTTACGGCGCTTGGCGATTACGCCGGGGCAACGCTTAACGATTCGCTGCTGACAATCCGTTTTCTTGCTAACGACAACCTGGTTGTCCAGCGCGTTATGCGCGACATCTGGCAATTTCTGCGCCCGCTGCTGACACACAAAGCGCCCGTACTCCCGCGAATCTGGCAAACCTAAGAGAACCCTAATGGAACTGACTCCCAGAGAAAAAGACAAGCTGTTGCTGTTTACCGCCGCGCTGGTGGCGGAACGTCGCCTGGCCCGCGGGCTGAAGCTGAACTACCCGGAATCGGTGGCGCTGATTAGCACTTTCATCATGGAAGGGGCACGGGACGGGCAAACCGTGGCCGCGCTGATGGAAGACGGGCGTCACGTCCTGCGCCGCGATCAGGTGATGGAAGGCGTACCGGAGATGATCCCGGATATTCAGGTTGAAGCCACATTTCCGGACGGATCGAAGCTGGTCACTGTCCACAACCCGATCGTCTAAGGAGCAGCAATGATCCCAGGTGAATATCAGATCGCAAAAGGCAATATTGCGCTTAATCAAGGGCGAGAGATCTGCACGATCGTGGTGGAAAATCATGGCGACAGACCCATACAGGTGGGATCGCACTATCACTTTTACGAAGTGAACCCGGCGCTGCGCTTTGACAGGCTGGCCGCACGCGGCTTTCGTCTGAACATTGCTGCGGGCACGGCAGTACGTTTTGAGCCGGGACAAAAACGCGAAGTCGAACTGGTGCGCGTTGCTGGTGCACAAAGGATCGTGGGTTTTCGCAGCGAAGTGATGGGCGCACTGGAGGCAGATAATGAGTGACATTTCCCGGCAGGCGTACGCCGACATGTTTGGCCCAACCACCGGCGATAAAGTGCGCCTGGCGGATACCGACCTGTGGATCGAGGTGGAACAAGACTTCACCACCTACGGGGAAGAGGTCAAATTCGGCGGCGGAAAAGTGATCCGCGACGGCATGGGCCAGGGACAAATGCGCGCCGATACATGCGTGGATCTGGTGATCACCAACGCGCTGATCGTCGATCACTGGGGGATCGTGAAAGCGGATATCGGCATCAAAAACGGCAGGATCTTCGCCATCGGCAAAGCAGGTAATCCCGATATTCAACCCAACGTGACGATCCCGATAGGCGTAGGAACTGAAGTCATTGCCGGGGAAGGCAAGATCGTCACCGCGGGCGGCGTGGATACGCATATTCACTGGATCTGCCCACAGCAGGCGCAGGAGGCGCTGGTTTCTGGCGTGACGACGATGATCGGCGGCGGTACCGGTCCGGCGGCAGGCACTCACGCCACCACCTGTACGCCGGGTCCGTGGTACATCGCGCGTATGCTGCAGGCGGCAGACACGTTGCCGGTTAACATTGGTTTGCTGGGTAAAGGCAATGGCTCAAATCCAGACGCCCTGCGCGAGCAAATCAGCGCGGGCGCAATTGGCCTGAAAATCCATGAAGACTGGGGCGCCACGCCTGCCGCTATCGACTGCGCGCTGACCGTGGCCGACGAGATGGACATCCAGGTCGCGTTGCACAGCGATACGCTCAATGAGTCCGGTTTCGTTGAAGATACGCTGGCGGCAATTGGCGATCGCACCATTCATACCTTTCACACCGAAGGCGCGGGCGGCGGCCATGCGCCGGATATCATCACCGCCTGCGCGCATCCGAATATTCTGCCCTCCTCCACGAATCCGACGCTGCCCTATACCGTCAACACTATCGACGAGCATCTCGACATGCTGATGGTTTGCCACCACCTCGATCCGGATATCGCCGAAGACGTGGCCTTTGCCGAATCCCGTATTCGCCGGGAAACAATCGCTGCCGAAGATGTGCTGCATGACATTGGCGCGTTTTCCCTGACCTCGTCCGATTCACAGGCGATGGGGCGCGTTGGCGAAGTGATCCTGCGTACCTGGCAGGTGGCGCACCGCATGAAGGTTCAGCGTGGCCCGTTGGCAGAAGAAACCGGTGACAACGACAACCTGCGCGTTAAACGCTACGTCGCCAAATACACCATCAACCCGGCATTAACCCACGGTATCGCCCATGAAGTCGGCTCCGTTGAGCCTGGCAAACTGGCCGATCTGGTGCTGTGGTCGCCCGCCTTTTTTGGCGTAAAACCGGCGACGATCGTCAAGGGCGGGATGATTGCCTGCGCGCCAATGGGCGATATCAACGCCTCGATCCCCACCCCGCAGCCGGTGCATTACCGCATGATGTTCGGCGCGCTTGGCGCGGCGCGGCACCACACCCGGCTGACCTTTATTTCGCAGGCCGCTGACGCGCAAAACATCCCGCAGCAGCTCAATCTGCAAAGCGCTATCGCCGTCGTCAAAGGCTGTCGGACGGTGAAAAAGGTCGACATGATCCACAACGGCCTGCAACCCAATATCACCGTCGATGCTCAGACTTACGAGGTGCGTATTGATGGCGAACTGATCACCAGCGAACCGGCAGACGTTTTGCCGATGGCGCAACGCTATTTTCTGTTTTGAGGAGTGACGATGATCTACCTGACCCAACGCCTTGACCACGCTCACCGCGTTACTGCAAGCGTCACGCTGCCCATTGATGTTCGGGTAAAAAGTCGTGCCAGAGTGGCGCTGAATGACGGTCGCGAAGCCGGGCTGATGCTACCGCGTGGCTTGCTGTTACGCGGTGGCGATCTGCTGAGCACCGAAGATGGCAGCGAAGTGATCGAAGTGATCGCCGCACCGGAGTCGGTTTCCGTGGTGCGCTGCGCCGATCCTTTCCTGCTCGCCAAAGCCTGTTATCACCTCGGCAATCGTCACGTTCCGCTGCAAATTCTACCGGACGAACTGCGTTACCACCACGATCATGTGCTGGACGACATGCTGCGCCAGTTCAACCTTGAGGTGACCTTCGCCCAGTTGCCGTTTGAACCTGAAGCAGGCGCTTATGCCAGTGAATCACACGGGCATCACCACGGCCATGCGCACTGATGCATAACAGCCAACAGCTACGTCTGATGCAGCTCGCCAGCAGCGCGCTCCCGGTGGGGTCGTTTACCTGGTCCCAGGGTCTGGAGTGGGCGGTGGAAATCGGCTGGGTGAAAAGCGTCGATGACTTCTCTGCCTGGCAAATCCAGCAGATGGAGCAAAACTTTTTTACCGTTGACCTACCGCTGCTGGCGAGACTGTATCGCGCCTGCGAGCTGGACGATCTCGACGCAGCACGCCGCTGGAGCGCTTACCTGCTGGCCTGTCGAGAAACCCGCGAACTGCGGGATGAAGAACGCAGTCGGGGTGCGGCGTTTACGCGGCTGGTCACCGACTGGGAGTCGGATTGCTCGCGAGAATGGCGCACCCTCTTTGTCGACAGCCAACTCTGCGGCATGGCCTGGCTGGGCGTACGCTGGAAAATTCCGCTGACGGAGCTGGCGTTAAGCCTCGGCTACAGCTGGATTGAGAGCGCTGTCATGGCTGGCGTCAAGCTGGTTCCTTTTGGACAACAGGCGGCCCAGCGTTTGATTATTGCGCTCTGCGATCGCTATGCGCAGGGTTTGGCACAGGCGCTGACGTGTCCTGACACCAGCCTCGGCTCCGCAACGCCGTTGGCCGCTATCGCCTCTGCCCGGCATGAAACCCAATATTCCCGATTATTCCGCTCCTGAGGAGAAAAAATGAGTAACTACAAGCATCCCCTGCGTGTGGGCGTTGGCGGCCCGGTTGGCTCGGGCAAAACGGCGCTGCTGGAAGCGTTATGTAAAGCCATGCGCAGCAGCTATCAATTGGCGGTGGTGACCAACGATATCTACACCAAAGAAGATCAGCGCATTCTCACCGAGGCGGGCGCGCTGGAGCCAGAGAGGATCGTCGGCGTGGAAACCGGTGGCTGCCCGCATACCGCCATCCGCGAAGATGCGTCGATGAATCTGGCCGCCGTAGAAGCGCTGAGCGAGAAATTCGGTAATCTGGATCTGATTTTTGTGGAAAGCGGCGGCGATAACCTGAGCGCCACCTTCAGCCCGGAACTCGCGGATCTGACGATCTATGTGATCGATGTTGCTGAAGGCGAGAAGATCCCGCGTAAAGGTGGTCCGGGGATCACCAAATCCGATTTTCTGGTGATCAATAAAACCGATCTGGCCCCTTACGTCGGCGCATCGCTGGAGGTGATGGAGCGCGATACCTTGCGCATGCGCGGCGAGCGTCCATGGACGTTTAGTAATTTAAAATCTGGAGAAGGCCTGGAAAAAATTATCGCGTTTCTGGAAGAGAAAGGAATGTTGCGGATGTAGTGAGAGCTATCGCCGGGCGGCGGATTCGCCTGACCCGGCCTACGGTTTTGTAAGCCCGGTAAACGCAGCGCCACCGGGCAAAAAAACTTATGCTGCCGGTAATTCCGCCAGCGGCCAGCGTGGACGCACGGTCACGCCAAGATCCGCCGTTGCACCCGCTTTAAAGCGCACCATGCCCGCGTAGGCGATCATCGCCCCGTTATCGGTACAAAATTCCGGACGCGCGTAAAACACTTCGCCACGACGTTTTTGCATCATCTCGGCCAGTTTTGCGCGCAGCGTACGGTTCGCACTCACGCCCCCCGCCATCACCAGACGTTTAAAACCGGTTTGATCCAGCGCGCGTTTGCACTTGATCATCAGCGTATCAACTACCGCGTCTTCAAACGCACGGGCGATATCAGCGCGGGTCTGATCGTCATTTTCGTTATTACGAATGGTATTCGCAGCGAAGGTTTTCAGACCGGAGAAGCTGAAATCCAACCCCGGACGGTCAGTCATTGGACGCGGGAAAACAAAACGTTTTTCAACGCCTTGCGAAGCCAGCTTTGACAGCATTGGGCCGCCAGGATAATCCAGCCCCAACAGCTTGGCTGTTTTGTCGAACGCTTCGCCTGCGGCATCATCAATCGATTCGCCCAGCAATTCATACTGACCGATACCGGTGACGCTGATCAACTGAGTGTGACCGCCGGAAACCAGCAGCGCGACGAACGGGAACGCAGGGGGATTATCTTCCAGCATTGGCGCCAGCAGATGCCCTTCCATGTGGTGCACAGGAATTGCCGGTACGCCCCAGGCGAACGCCAGCGAACGTCCTACGGTAGCGCCAACCAGCAGCGCACCAACCAGACCAGGACCTGCGGTATACGCCACCGCATCGATCTCTTTTGCCGTCAGTCCCGCTTCTTTCAGCGCGGCCTGGATCAACGGTACGGTTTTACGTACGTGATCGCGCGAGGCCAGTTCTGGCACTACGCCGCCGTAGTCAGCATGTAATTTCACCTGACTATACAATTGGTTGGCTAAAAGACCTTTTTCATCGTCGTAAATGGCGATGCCGGTTTCATCGCAGGATGTTTCAATACCCAGTACACGCATGACTTGTTTTACCTCGCTTTATTACCGCGCAGTGTAGGACCAATGCGGGTTGATGTAAAACTTTGTTCGCCCCAGGAGTTTCGCTCGTGTATACTCCTTGTCCTTATAAAAGTCCCTTTCAAAATCGCGTCGGTGCTTTACAAAGCAGCAGCAATTGCAGTAAAATTCCGCACCATTTTGAAATAAGCTGGCGTTGATGCCAGCGGCAAACCGAATTTATTAAAGGTGAGAGTTACATGCCGGTAATTAAAGTACGTGAAAACGAGCCGTTCGACGTAGCACTGCGTCGCTTCAAGCGTTCATGCGAAAAAGCAGGTGTTCTGGCGGAAGTTCGTCGTCGTGAGTTCTATGAAAAACCGACTACCGAACGTAAGCGCGCTAAAGCTTCTGCTGTGAAACGTCACGCGAAGAAACTGGCTCGCGAAAACGCACGCCGTACTCGTCTGTACTAATCCATTGAGAGCCAAAGCTCTCAATTCAGACTGAGTTGTAGTTGTAAGGCCGTGCTTCCGGAAGGAATGCGCGGCTTATTTTCGTTTATACACGTCATCATTCAAGCTGCCTCAGTGTTGGCTGCAGTCGCTCACCCCAGTCACGTACTGCTGTACGCTCCTGAGGATTCGCTTCCTTGCCGCCTTGATGCATCCTGAATGATTTTGTGTATATGAGTCATCAAAAAACAGGGGCTTATGGCTGGACGAATTCCTCGCGTTTTTATCAATGACCTGCTGGCAAGAACCGACATCGTCGATCTCATCGACGCGCGGGTAAAGCTGAAAAAGCAGGGCAAAAATTATCACGCGTGCTGTCCGTTCCATAACGAAAAAACCCCCTCTTTCACCGTAAACGGTGAAAAACAGTTTTATCACTGCTTTGGGTGTGGCGCGCATGGCAACGCCGTCGACTTTCTGATGAACTACGACAAGCTCGAGTTTGTGGAAACCGTCGAAGAACTGGCCGCAATGCACAACCTTGAAGTGCCCTATGAAGCAGGCAGTGGCCCCAATCAGATAGAGCGCCATCAACGGCAAAGCCTTTATCAATTGATGGACGGCCTGAACACTTTTTATCAACAGTCTTTGATGCAGCCCGCCGCTACCCCTGCGCGCCAGTACCTGGAAAAGCGAGGATTAAGTAGCGACGTTATCACCCGTTTTGCTATTGGTTTTGCGCCCCCCGGCTGGGACAACGTCCTGAAACGGTTTGGCGGCAATGCTGAGAATCGCAAATCGCTGGTCGATGCGGGGATGTTGGTCACCAACGATCAGGGACGCAGTTACGATCGCTTCCGCGAACGGGTAATGTTCCCCATTCGCGACAAACGTGGTCGGGTCATTGGTTTTGGTGGACGCGTGCTGGGCGATGCCCTGCCGAAATATCTGAACTCCCCGGAAACCGATATTTTCCATAAAGGTCGCCAGCTGTATGGCCTTTATGAAGCCCAGCAGGATAACGCCGATCCACAGCGCCTGTTAGTGGTAGAAGGCTATATGGATGTGGTGGCGCTGGCGCAATACGGCATTAACTACGCCGTGGCATCCCTTGGGACGTCAACTACCGCCGATCACATCCAACTGTTGTTCCGCGCGACGAACAACGTAATTTGCTGTTACGACGGCGACCGTGCCGGACGTGACGCAGCATGGCGCGCGCTGGAAACCGCACTGCCCTATATGACAGACGGACGCCAGCTACGCTTTATGTTTTTACCTGACGGCGAAGACCCCGATACGCTGGTGCGTAAAGAAGGGAAAGAGGCCTTTGAAGCCCGGATGGAGCAGGCGCTGCCGCTCTCCGCGTTTTTATTTAACAGCCTGCTGCCGCAGGTTGATTTGAGTACCCCGGACGGACGCGCACAGCTCAGTACGCTGGCATTACCGTTGATTACTCAGGTACCAGGCGAAACGTTGCGCATTTACCTGCGACAGGAGTTGGGGAACAAGCTCGGCATTCTGGATGACAGCCAGCTTGAACGTTTAATGCCTAAACTGGCAGAAAATGGGGCTTCCCGCCCTGTTCCACAGCTAAAACGTACGACCATGCGTATACTTATAGGGTTGCTGGTACAGAACCCGGGCCTCGCCCCGCTGGTTCCACCGTTAGGCGCACTGGATAGTAATAAGCTGCCTGGACTTGGCTTATTCAGAGAACTGGTCAACACTTGTCTGGCTCAGCCAGGTCTGACCACCGGGCAACTTTTAGAACACTACCGTGGCACAAATGATGCTGCGACCCTTGAAAAACTGTCGATGTGGGACGATATAGCAGATAAAGATATCGCGGAAAAAACCTTCACCGACTCACTCAACCATATGTTTGATTCGATGCTTGAACTGCGCCAGGAAGAGTTGATAGCTCGTGAGCGCACACACGGTTTAAGCAGCGAAGAACGCCGGGAACTCTGGACACTGAACCAGGAACTGGCCAAGAAATAAAAGAAAGACAAAACAAAGACAAAATCATTCGCGTTGTATCAAGGCAGCAAGTGAACGAACGCCTGGGAGTGTACATAAGTACATGACCAGGATGACAAATCCGCCGGGAGCGGATTTGAACGCTGCTTGCGGCGGCCCCGTAAGGGGCGAGGCTCAGGATGAGCCGAGTAACGAACGCAGCTAACGCAGAGACAACGTGAAAGATGAAGTATTTAACGGCTTAACTGCCGAATATCGATCGGGAAGCCCCCGACAGCCGCACGGAGAGGCAGCGGCAAAATATAAGTATGCCCTCGTTTTGCCGTTGGCGGTTTTACCGCCCAACACCAATCAAACGAATTAAGTGTGGATACCGTCTTATGGAGCAAAACCCGCAGTCACAGCTGAAGCTTCTTGTCCAACGTGGTAAGGAGCAAGGCTATCTGACCTATGCCGAGGTCAATGACCATCTGCCGGAAGATATCGTCGATTCAGATCAAATCGAAGACATCATCCAAATGATCAATGACATGGGTATTCAGGTGATGGAAGAAGCACCTGATGCCGATGATCTGCTGCTTGCTGAAACCTCCAACAGCACCGATGAAGACGCGGAAGAAGCGGCTGCCCAGGTTCTGTCCAGCGTTGAGTCCGAAATCGGTCGTACGACTGACCCGGTCCGCATGTACATGCGTGAAATGGGTACCGTTGAACTGTTAACCCGCGAAGGCGAAATCGACATCGCTAAACGCATCGAAGACGGGATTAACCAGGTTCAATGCTCCGTTGCCGAATACCCGGAAGCTATCACCTACCTGCTTGAGCAGTACGATCGCGTAGAAGCTGAAGAAGCACGTCTTTCCGATCTGATCACTGGCTTTGTCGATCCAAACGCGGAAGAAGACATGGCGCCAACGGCGACCCACGTCGGTTCTGAACTCTCTCAGGAAGAGATGGATGACGATGAAGACGAAGATGAAGAAGATGGCGACGACGACAGCAGCGATGATGACAACAGCATCGACCCTGAGTTAGCGCGTGAAAAATTCGGTGAACTGCGTACTCAGTACGAAATCACTCGCGACACCATCAAAGCGAAAGGCCGCAGCCATGCTGCCGCGCAGGAAGAAATTCAGAAGCTGTCCGAAGTGTTCAAACAGTTCCGCCTGGTGCCGAAGCAGTTCGACTACCTGGTAAACAGCATGCGCGTCATGATGGACCGCGTGCGTACTCAGGAACGTCTGATCATGAAGCTCTGCGTTGAGCAGTGCAAAATGCCGAAGAAAAACTTCATCACCCTGTTCACTGGCAACGAAACCAGCGAAACCTGGTTCAACGCGGCAATCGCGATGAACAAACCGTGGTCTGAAAAACTGCACGACGTTGCAGATGACGTTCACCGCGGCCTGCAGAAACTGCAGCAGATTGAAGAAGAAACCGGCCTGACCATCGAGCAGGTTAAAGATATCAACCGTCGCATGTCCATCGGTGAAGCGAAAGCCCGCCGTGCGAAAAAAGAGATGGTTGAAGCGAACTTACGTCTGGTTATCTCTATCGCTAAAAAATACACCAACCGTGGCTTGCAGTTCCTGGATCTGATTCAGGAAGGTAACATTGGTCTGATGAAAGCGGTTGATAAGTTTGAATACCGTCGTGGTTACAAGTTCTCCACCTATGCAACCTGGTGGATCCGTCAGGCGATCACCCGTTCGATCGCGGATCAGGCGCGCACCATCCGTATTCCGGTGCATATGATTGAGACTATCAACAAGCTCAACCGTATCTCCCGTCAGATGCTGCAAGAGATGGGCCGCGAGCCGACGCCAGAAGAACTGGCTGAGCGCATGCTGATGCCGGAAGACAAGATCCGTAAAGTGCTGAAAATCGCTAAAGAACCTATCTCCATGGAAACGCCGATCGGCGACGATGAAGATTCGCATCTGGGTGATTTCATCGAGGATACCACCCTCGAGCTGCCGCTGGACTCTGCGACCACCGAGAGCCTGCGTGCCGCAACGCACGACGTTCTGGCTGGCCTGACCGCCCGTGAAGCGAAAGTTCTGCGTATGCGTTTCGGTATCGATATGAACACCGACCACACGCTGGAAGAAGTGGGTAAACAGTTCGACGTTACCCGCGAACGTATCCGTCAGATCGAAGCGAAGGCGCTGCGTAAACTGCGCCACCCGAGCCGCTCTGAAGTACTGCGTAGCTTCCTGGACGATTAATCTCGCCGCATAAGCATAAACGCCACCGCAAGGTGGCGTTTTTCTTTATAGTCCCCGCCTGACCAGGGCGTCATTCACTTCCCGATACGCCTCTACCAGTTTATCCAGCGTGATCCGGCTTAACCCGCTGGGATTCGGCAATACCCATATTTGCGTCGCGCCAATGGTCAGCGTCTGTTTTCCCCACTGCGCCCCACGCTGGCTAAGCCCCTGCTCAAATGCCTGCTTCCCAAGGATAGCGAGCGCGGCTGGCTGATACTCTTCTATTTTCTCAATGAGCAGACGACCACCGTTACGCATCTCCTGTAGCTTCACTTCATTAGCCTGCACCGTCGGCCTGTCGACAAACTTGGTCACGCCACAGCGGAAATCCAGCAGGTGTTGCGCCTCTTCTGGTTTCAGTTGGCGATCGGTAAATCCCGCCTGATGGATGACCTTCCAGAAGCGATTGGCGGGATGTGCAAAGGGGAACCCTGTACCTGCGGAAGATAGTCCCGGATTGATGCCGCAAAACACCACCCGCAGCCCTGGTGCCAGTATGTCCTTAACCATAATTACTCCGAACAATACATCAGAGTAACAGTATAACGGACTGAAAATACATTGTTTATAAAATCAGCATCCGTTCGCATATGTCTGGATTGCGACGCAGAGTTACTTTATAATCCACCGCCACGGCCCCTTAGCTCAGTGGTTAGAGCAGGCGACTCATAATCGCTTGGTCGCTGGTTCAAGTCCAGCAGGGGCCACCAAATTTTAGCTTTATAATCATATAATTAAGCCACTCTAGCGAGTGGCTTTTTTGTTATCTTGTTTTCGAGTGGCGATGAAATGGCGGTGGATTTTTTACCACCACTTTCATGAGCACATAAAAAAACCCGCGCGTGGCGGGTCTTTAGAGAAAATTTATCAGAGCCACAATGGCCGCTGACCACTCACCGACGGGTGAGGTGGCGCCGGAATTATTGTTCCCGGTGTAACGATAAAACGTTCTACAGACTCCATCGTTACGAATGTGCAACTGCAATTAATATTCGTACATTGATGGTAACGCTCTTTAGTATTCTCGCTAAGATAGCGACTGGTACGAGCATGCGCTGCATGCTGGCATTTTGGACAATGGAACATGCCACCCCCACGAATTCACAAAAAGTGAATTAATAATACTCAGTTATTCACCATTTGAGAACCATTTTCTTCCGACTCATATTCTATGCCAGAAAGCATAACCTCGAGCTCTACAGCCGTCGTGAAGCCATTCCCGCCTAGATTATGGGTCACCTTACTGATTATCCACGACTGGTCATCGATGACGCTCTTAAAGCCCGAGACCCTTACCGGCATTTCGGGATAAATATCTTCCCGACCGGTTGCCAGCATGATTGAGAACTCCGCAACGCCACGCTGCAATTTATCCCACTTCGCCTGAGCCGCTCGCATCGCTTGCGCCTTTGTCGCGTAAATGGTAGTCAGTGCGAAAACGTTGTCAGCCTCACCGGCCATATATTCACCCTCGCGGGCTTCCTGCTCTTTCTTCTTTTTCGTTGCGGTTTTACTGCTCACGACTTTTGCTTTCGGGTGCTGTAGAGCCCGGAGGTGTTGCTCTTTGGGCTTGCGCTTCAGCTTCACCGCTTGCTTTTGCTTCGCCGGTTTTGGGTCTTTGGTGTGCAGCCATTTAGCCGTTACGCCGGTGTAAGCACCACGGTCAGCAATAGCAAACTGATGCCGGTCGCCGTCACTGCGCTGGATAGTAATCTGAGGGATAGCTTTTCCGCTGGCCGTCGTACCACTTCCCGCTTTGAGCATCAGCAATTTACCCGCTTTGACCGATACCGTGCCGCCGTTACGTTCCGCGAGGCGAGTCAGAAATACTGCATCGGATTCCTGCGACTGGTCGATATGCGGAATTTTTATCCCGTTAAGAGAATCCGCGACGCTGGCCGTTAATTTATTCCGGGCGGCTATCGCGCTGACGATAGCGCCGAGTGTGGTGTCGTGCCATGATTCCTCGCGGCGTGAATTGAGTGTTCCGCGAAAATCAGCACTACGGGCGCGAATGGTCACCGTATCCGGTGCCCCCCGGTGCTCCACCTCATCGACGGTAAATCGCCCCTTACCAACGAGCGCGAAACCTTTCCAGCCGAGATACAGTGATAGCACCGCGCCGCAAATCGGCAGCGCGACAAGCCCGTCAGAATCATCGAGTTCAATGTCGAGCTGGTCAGCTTCAAAGCCCCGGTTATCCGTCATCGAGAGATTAATCAGCCGGTCGCTGATATTGCCGGTGATATCTTTGCTTTCCAGTGTCAGCATAAAATCGGGCGTCAGTGTGGCACCTGCGCCGGTGATAATATCCAGCATGATTAAGCCCCTACCTTAGACAGCAGATCGCCAGCTTTACCGACCAGACTCTCGGCCTGTTTTCCGATATCGCCATAGACCGCCGCGAGCGATTCATCGACACGGGTCAGTGACAGAGTGAAGCTGATTTTTCGTGGCGACCCGTCCTCAAAAAATACCGTGCCGGTCTCCGAGACATTGCTGACAATAAACATCCCGTAAATCCAGCCTGAGCCAGAAATAAGCGGCCATGCTCGCCCCTGCTCAGCCATCGTATAAAGCGTCAGCATCGAAAACTTGCCGCCGGTCAGCTCTGGATATAGGTCACCGCTCAGGGTGATTTTGTCCTCCCCTTCACCGAGATACTGAAAGGCGTCACGCTTCCCGATGCGGGAGTTTGACGCCCAGCTATAATCCGCGCTGCGCTGCATGCTCTGATAGGGCAACGTCTGACGCATAAAAACAAACATACCTAGTGCCAGCATCATAATCGGTCTCCTTAGTCATGCATCATGCTTGCGCGGGCTTTGGCGCGTTTCTCACGCTCATATTTTTCTAAGGCATCCTGTAAATCATTACCTAACCGACCGCCCGGCATACCGTTGCCCGGCACGTTAATTTGATAGGTTGGCCGACTCTGGTCGATGTAGGTTTTACCGGCGGGTGCCGTGACCGGCTGATAGCTGTTGTAAGAGCTGATAGCCGGGCTGTAACCGTTCTGCGTCGCCGCACTGGCTTTCGCCGCGGTCTGGTCAAGCGAGCTGGATTCTTTGTTGATAACCCCGAGCTTTTCGAGCACCCAGTCAATCCCGCTTCGCAGCTTGTTAAAGGCGTTAAGCGGCATCAACAAAGCATCAGCCAGCGCCTGACCGAACATGACACCAACATTACGGCAACTGTTTAATGTGTCCTGAGTCGCTTTTACCGGCGCTATCAGGTCTTTAAACCACTGCCAGACACCGCGAAGTTTCTCCCCAAGGCCGTCAAAGACGGGTGCCAGCGGCGCGAACATTTCCCCGACCGGCGCAAAGGCGCTCATCAGCCCCTCGATAACACCACCGAAAAAGGCGCTGATCGGCTCCCAGTATTTGCGAATAAGCAGCGCGCCAGCGACAACCGCCGCCGCAACGGCCACGACCGGCCATGTAATCGCACCGATAGCGGCGATAACCCCGCCACTGATTGTCGTAAAGACAGCACCAAGTGCGCCAGCAGCAGCGATGATGGCGTTAATACCGATAATAACCGGCCACGCAACAAGGCCGATTGCCCCTATAACCCCCACAACACCGATAGCCGCCGCTGAAATAACCCCAAGCGTCGTCGCCAGTGATTTATTTTTTTGTATCCAGCCATCAAGTTTTAAAACATACCCAGTCGCCGTTTGTACCAGCTTACGCAAGGATGACTCTTGCTGGTCAAACAGGTCTGTTCCGACCGCCTCATAAGCTGACTGGAACTCTTTAAAGTCGCCGCCAAGGTTGTCTTGCATGACCTTGACGAGCTCAGCCGTTTTACCGTCAGATGCTTTAAGCGTGGCGGTAAGCTGGTCCAGCTTTCCGCTTGAGGCGGCAGTCATTAATACAGCAGCAGTTGAGCTTGCCTCTTCACCGAATATGGTTTTCATGTATTCAGCGCGCTGACCGGTACCGAGATTGTTTTTCTCAAAGCTCCGCTGCATTTCTTTCAGGATTGTAAATATTGGGCGCGTGTTCCCCTTACCATCAGCCGTTTTTACGCCGAGCTCTTTAATAGCGTCATACGCTTTTCCCGTAGGAGCCTGTAGGCGACTTAACACGGCGCGGCTCCCCGTACCCGCCATCGAGCCTGTAATTTTGGCGTCATGCAGTGCGCCGACCATTGCGGCTGTTTCTTCGATACTGACCCCGGCATTTTTCGCCACCGGCGCGGCGTAGGTCAGCGCATCACTCAGGCCGTCAAAGTCGGCGGCGGTTTTGTTCATCGTCATCGACAGAACATCACCGATATGAGCGACCTTATCGTTTGAGAACTGGAATGCAGAGCGCATCCCCATCAATAACCCGGCGTTCTCTTCCATCGTTCGACGGTTTGCGAGCGCCATATCAAGCGTCACTGGCGTAGCCGCCTGAATAGCAGCGGTATCACCACCGGCTTTTGCAATAATAATCTGAGCACCGGCAGCATCATCAGCCGACGCGGCGGTGTTATCACCGAGCTGACGCGCCTGTTTGCGAAGAGCCACCATATCAGCTGAATCTTTTTCGACGCCGAGAACAGCCTGAAGCTCAGAGTTTTTCTGAGCAAAATCATAACCGGGTTTCATTAGTGCAACACCGGCGAGAGTACCTGTTGTTGCCATACCTACCCCGGCAGCGCCCATCGAGGCGGCATTCCCTGCCAGAGCCTTCCCTGCCTGATAGCGTTTTTGTACTGCACTCAGTTTCGCCTGTTGAGCGCTGACGCGCGCCAGTGCTTCACGCTGGCGGTTAAGCTGTGCGGTTGTTTCGCTGATATTATTTTTCAGGCGGTTTTCATCATTCGTCAGGTTGCGGGTATTTATCCCCGCTTTACCGAGCTCGGCCTGTTGCCGCTTAACTGACTGCGTGAGACTGTTATATTTCGTCTGTAACCCATCAGCCGCGCGTTTCGCTGACTCCAGCACTCTGGCCTGTGCCGCTGTTGGCCGTTCCGTATTTTTAAACTGCACCGCCAGCGCTTCAGCTTCCTGTTTTGCTTTTTCCAGCGACTTACCGGTTACCGCCAGTTGCGCACTGGTTTTACGAAAACCGTCGATTTTCGATGCCTGACCATTCAAATCACGCAGGGATTGCTGAGTCGTGCGGATATCACCAGACAGCGATTTACTCGCCGTCTGGATCGCTTTAAAGGGTCGGGTCGCCTGGTCGACAGCTTTCAGCAGCACTTCGAGTTTGAGGTTATTACTCATTCGTGTTTCCGCTTCGCTGTAGCGCTTTTTCGCGCCAGTTGACGAGCTCGGTCAGGCTCATGGGATAAAGGTCTGATGGCGACCAGTGGAAAATTACCGCTATGTCAGCCATCAGGTCATCGACCGAGAGTTTTTTCGGGAAGGTTACGCCGCCGAACTCGGTGACAAAAAACCGACCACCTTACCGGCAAACGACAACAGGTCGGGCAGCTCCAGCGCGGCGGCTTCCTGCTCGGTCAGCGACGGCATAGTCATGCGCGGCAGCACTTTAATCAGCGCATCGACGTCAGAGTTTGCGACAGATGCCAGGCTTACGCCGCGGAGGGTTCCGGCACACGGTTTTAACAGGGTGACGTCGGAAATAACCTGCTCACCGCGCTTGATGGGTTTAATCAGAGTGACGATATTTTCGTTAGTTTTTTCCATGATATATCTCGTTAAATTCAGGTTTCAGGATGCCCGGCCAGCCATGCTGACCGGGACAATAATTACAGGCCGATATTCTGTCGGTGCGCCTCGAGCATGTCGGTACCGTTCACCATTTCGACGAGGTTCACGGTGTCAATTTCGACCATATCTTTACCGTTGAGGGTCAGCTTGTAGTACGAGCACTCGAGCGAGATTTTCGACTCAGTGTCCTCGCCCTGCTTGGCTTCGCCGAGGTCGATTTCTTTCTGACGGCCACGGAGAACAACCTCAACCGGCACGGTCTCGCCGGTGTCATCACGCTGGTAAGACCCGGCAAAACGTAGCGGCACGGAGGCCGTACCGGTGGCGGCATATAACGACCAGACAGCATCATCAGGAAAACCGCCGAGCGAGATTTCAGCCGACAGCGCATCGTCATCGAGGCCAAGGTCAACCGAGGCTGAGCCATTCATCCCGCCGCCGCGATACTTCTCGAGCTTGCGGGTTAATTTCGGCAGCGTGACGGACTGCACGACGCCGAGATAACTCACCCCGTCGATAAACAGGTTCATGAGTTTGAGCTTGCGCGGTAATGCCATTTGTCAGGCTCCTTATTTGCTGTTGACGGACGAGATAAGATTCGCCAGATATTTATCGGTGATGCGCTGGCGTAAGGTCAGGTGCTCGAGTGGTGGCACCGGCGTATAGTCATAATCGATAAACAGTTTCCCGGCTTTCAGGGATTCTTTACTGTTGGCCTCTTCGTCAAACCAGCACGTCGCATCGATGATGTAACCGCCGCTTTTCAGCTCGCGGAATTTCGCGTTGATGCCGTCGATAATGTCGCGAATCAGCGTCGCGGTGATGGGCTTATCGTTCGCCCACATATGCCCCTCGGCCATTGTGTCGGCGATGACCTGTGCCGTGCGGGTGTAATTCTCAAACTGAAACAGCGAGTCATCAGAGCAATTACGGTTACCCCAGAAGCGGAAGCCATCAGCACGAATCAGCGTGGTAACACCGGCCTCATTCAGCAGGTCGGCATCGGTGCCTTTTTCCTGCAAATCCCAGAAGACGGACGCGCTGATACCGGTGACCTCATTGACGCCGACGTTTGACAGGGTTTTGTGCCAGCCGGTGTCATTGTCAATTTTGGCGCGCAAACCCAGCGCGATGGCGGTCGCGTAGCTGGTCGTTGTGGCGCTGGCCGTGGTATCCCATCCGAGGAATTCAGGCCAGATAATCATGAGTTCACGCGCGCTGAAATTCTCACGATAGGCAATGACGTCAGAAATGGTTTTACAGCCCCATGCACTGACATAGGCGAAAGCGCGCAGTTTCTGAGCCACGGAGACAAGCGCGGTCGCCACCTCCTGAGTATCGAGACCCGGCACACCGAGAATGCGGGGCTTCACGCCAGTGACCGCTTTCGCCGTCAACAGCGCTTTCAACCCGGTGTATTTGCCGTTCTCATCCGTGGTGCCGATGATGTTCGAAATGGTTTGCTTCTGAGCCTCTTCGTCATCGCCGGTACCCTCTGCGACACGCACGACAACAACAACCGGTTTTGACTGGTTAGCGATGAGCTGTAAGGATTTTGCCAGAGTACCTTTAGTACCGGCTTTTGCGATGGCGCTTTGTGGGTTGGTAATCAGCACCGGTTCATTGAGCGGAAATGCCCCGGCGTCAGCATCGCTGGCCGTGCAGACCATACCAACGACCGCTGTTGATACCGTCGAGATTGTGCGGGTGCCGTCGTTAATTTCGACGAGCTCGACACCGTGATGAAAATCACTCATCCGTTTAACTCCGTTAGTTGGGGTGAGTGATATTGTCGGGTGTACGTTTACAGGGGGCTATTTGTCAGGGTTCGCCGGTGGCTGACACAACGGGATTTGTCGCCGGAAATTTTTTATACAGCGTCGATATACCCACATCAAAAATCAGTGCGACACGCTGTCGTGACTCCCCGGCCGCAATCAACCGGCCAGCCTGAGCCCATTCATCAGGCGTCAGCTTCGGCCTACGACCTCCGATTCTGCCTTGTGCTCTGGCAGCATCCAGACCGGCGCGGGTTCGTTCGACAATGAGCTCGCGCTCCATTTCCGCAAGAGCCCCATGATATGGAAGAAAAAACGCCCCATTGGCGTTGAAGTGTCAATACTGTCGGTCAGGCTTCGGAAATTAACCCCGCGCTGGCGAAGCTCTTCAGTCATCGAGACAAGATGACGCATACTACGCCCGAGCCGGTCGAGCTTCCAGACAACGAGAGTATCACCGGCATTTAGTTGCCTGAGAGCGCGATTTAATCCTGGTCTGTTTGTCGATTTACCGCTGATTTTATCCTCGAATATTAGCTCACATCCCGACCGCTCCAGCGCGTCACGCTGTAGCGCGGTGTTTTGTTCATTTGTTGATACGCGCACATAACCAACCTGCATCCTTTTTCCCTCATGCAAAAGCCGGAATGATGCCAGTTGAGGCTTAAACCTGCATTTTCTTAAACGTTCCTATGTTGGTATTGCAGGCCATTGAAAACCATCTCTGATGGCGTCTTCTGCTATCACGGCCTTTACTGCTCTTTTATACGCCATCCACGCTGACAATTTAGCCCTGTCATCATCGCTGATATCACCTAATGCCAGTTCAGTTCGCCAGTCAGCAGTAACTGTATCTGCGTGCAACAAAAATGCGGTGCGCTGCCGTTCAACCTCCGCCAATACCTGATCATGAGTAGGAGGTGTAACATCGCCCCATACAGGCCCACTTTTTCCCGGACGCATAACCTGATTACCTCGTCCCTTAATAAACTCGATATAGGTTTCCTCTGTGACTTCGACCAGGTCATTTCCGGAATAGCTCTCTGCTGTCTGTTCCAGTAAAAATCCGTTCAATGATGGACTGTAAAAAGTTTTCATTAATAGCCTCGTACAAAATACATCAGTTGAATTGAATCATTGATGAGCGGCGCACCTGTTGTTGTTGCCCTTACCGCAAAAGATATAGACGATGTAGGTCCAGATGCAGGCTGATAGGAAGAAAATACAAACGGGGAATTATCACCAACGTAGCTGGAACCACACTGGTGCGCTTCGCAATATACAACTCCACCAAGAAAAGTATCAGGTAGAGTAATAAAAATATTACCGTTTGAATCAGTTGGTACTGTTATGTATCCACACATGAACCGCAACCCACCGGGTTGATTCCCTACGACAGACGTACTGGTTTTTGACGATGTAAAGTCTGACAAAGAAGCTTTTTGCCCCAGGGCGCTGTTTACAGTGGAGTAAAAATTAGCGTCATTATTAATTGCTGAAGCCAGTTTTTTTAGCGTGTTCAATATGGCCGGTGCTCCCCCATTAAGGTCAGCAATGGCCTGCGCAACAAATGCAGTATTCGCAATGCGAAAATCTATTTCTGCCTGGTCCGCTGTCGGTACAGAGGGCGTACCAGAAAACGACGGGCTTGCGAGTGGGGCTTTAAGTGCAAGCGCCTGCGTGATACCAAGGTTTTGAAGAAACTTCGCCACATCTGGAATATCCGCGCCGTTTTGGCTTTTCTGCATCGCGCCGGTGATACGTGCATCATCACCCGCCGCAACAGTATTGGCCGTTGTGCCGGTGTTTTTCGTCGAGCTGTCACCAAGTTGCAGATTCTGGCGAGCCAGTGCCGGATTAGGTAAATCGGCGAGATTGCGTTCTTTAGCTAGCCGTGCATTCGCGTTATCCATCGCAATTTTTACGGCTTTCGGGGTTGCCGATTGTGTCTCGCGGTCATCCGTCACACTGCTGTTAAGCTGCGTAAAACCTTTAGCGGTAGTGGTTGCATCGGGATGATTGCGCGACTGTTCGTGGTTGCGCATTAGTCCATCAGCGTAGCTCTTCACCTCGATGACAGCATCGTCAACATACTTGCGGGTTGCCAGCACGACCGACGGGTCGATTTTTAAGGTGATCGCCGACGTGCTCGAGACAACAAGAATCATGCGAATGGTCTGCGTTCGACCGCTCCCCTCGGCCAGTAACGGCTTGTAGGTTTCCGGGCAGTTGGCGACAGCAATCAAAATGCCATCGTCATCATAAAGACCGATTTCACGGATGAAAAAACCACCCTCATTTTCCGGGATAATTTGTTCGGCAATAATCTGACCGGCGTCGTTAGCATCCACTCTCAGTGAATTAATCGGCGCGATGCGGGTCTGGTTAATGAGTTTTGTCTGAGCCGGGTCAGGCGTCGGCAACGTGCCGTTACCATCACCGACAGCCATTTGTGTGATATTCAGTTTTGTACCGAGCATGGTCGCGTTTGCCAGTCGCGCCGCGCCCTGATTGGTCAGGATGGCAAAATATTTAGTCGTCATGCGCTTACTCGCAGGTTATCGATCAGATGAATGGCCGAAGCCGGATAAAACTCACCACCGACGACAATTTCCCCGGCGGCATAGGGATAAACGGTTAACAGGTCGCCGTCATAGCAGCTTGCGCCCACATAAGCGCGCCCGGTGGTGCTCAGGCTGATAGCGAGCCCGGTCAGGTGTCGGCTGGCCGGTTTTGCCCCTTCTATCAGGCGCTCGAGTTCGAGATACATCTCATCGGTGATGCCGGTCTCGAGTACGCCCACAACAAGCCGGAAAGTTCCGGGCTCTTCGTTGAGTTCCCACCACTCCTTAACCTCAATCAGATAGCCCAGCGGCTCCACCACGCGCCGTAAGGCGGCAATAGTGCCTTTGTGGGCATGGATGAAAAACGCCGAGGCGATGACGCTGCGTTTTGTCGACTCCGGCCAGTTCTCATCCCACCGGTCAACCGAAAACGCCCACGCCAGATAGGGCAGCAGCCGCACCGGGCAGGTGCGCCAGTTCCACAACGTGCGAAGCGGTACCGGCACACGCTCAATATCTGCGGCAGCGCGGGCGGCGGCGACCTCGAGCACCGATGAGCCAACAGGCAACAGCCGGTTATTACTCATCAGCCCCCCCGTCAGCGATGCGGTATTCGGTGCAACAGGATGCCTGGTATTTACTGAGCACAATGTCAGCCAGTGGCGCGGCCAGCTCGACACGCTGCACACCCTCGACATGCAGGGCGGCATAAATCGCCGACTGACGAATGTCGCGACCCAGTCGCTGTTGTGCGGTGATATACGCCTTGAGTTTTTCCTCTGCGGCCTGACGGATGGGCGCGGCCTCCGGCCCCGGATAAAAATACAGAGTTGCATCAATCTGATACGGCACGATTTCAGCACTCTGCACCGTCACCCTGTCGCCAACCGGACGCACCTCCTCAGCATTTAGTGCTTTTTCAACGATGGTCAGAAGTTCATCGGATGCGGTGCCGTCATCCTCGCGTGACAGCACGGTGATGGTCACACAGGCCGGTGACGGGCTGACAACAGAGATATCCGCGACCCGACCGTCTGCGCTGCGACCGTGGTATTCATATGCACCTACCGGGCCAGCCACGCTGAGCCCTTCATAAGCCTGTTGTGCGCGTAACCGTAAATCGGTATCAGATTCCATGACGGCGGGTGTCGGCGGGATAGTGCTGTTATCGGCGGGCGTCACAATCTGTCGCCCGGTGTTGTTGTTTCCGGCCATCACATCGAGGTCGTTATTACTCGCGTAAGCCAGTGTGCAGCCTTTCGCCGCATCGTTCACACGCTGACGCCAGATAACCTCCCGATAGGCGCTTTCCTCCAGATACTTCACCAGTGGCTCAGACTCAAGGGCGAGAGTACGCGCAACAGCGTCCTGTTGTTCTTCAGGGTAAAGCGAGACCAGCGTCGCTTTGCGTTCCGCGAGAATGGTTTCAAAATCCAGCGTTTCTACCACGTCAGGCGCGGGGAGCTGGCTCAGGTCGATGGTTGGCATAAATTCAACTCACAGGAATAGTCAGTGACAGGGTTTTGCCGGTGTCCCGGGTCTCGCCGGTCAGCTCAACAATCATCTGACCGTTAAACTGACGTTCGACCGTCAGCGAGCTGATGCTGATGCGCGGCTCCCACTTCAGCAGCGCCATATAACAGGCGCACATAATTTGCAGTCTCAGCGCGTCGGTCTGCGGCATATCAATCAGGGAGAACAGCAGCGAGCCGTAATCGCGACGCATCACGCGAGAGCCGACCGGCGTTCGCAAAATATCGCCACAGCTCTGACGGATATGATCGGCGTCAGTGATGGCGCGCCCGGTCTCCCTGTTCATACCGATATAACGGGTCGTCATTTCGTGCCCTCCGTCCAGGCTCCAGCTCTTTGCACACCACCGTGACCGTGGTCATCCACCACCACGCCATTTGATGAGAGCTTGCCGCCGGTGTGCTCGATATCGCCGCTCATCTTCCCGCCTTGCTGTACCTCAAGCGTCGCCGTCGTCAGTTTGTTGGTGCAGACCACTTCCGGGGTGTCGAGGGTGATGCGGGTCTCGGCTTTCACCGTCACCAGCGGTACCGTCGCGGTGATGGAATCCGACGCCGTAACATCTGCGGTTTTAATGCCGCTCACCATCAGTGCGCCGGTCTCCGGCTCGTACTCGATAACAGCCCCATCAGGAAAGGTGATGTGAAATGCATCAGCCGATGCCGACGGCGCGGGGTGGTCATCGGAGAAAATACCGGGGAGCACAAAAGCGGTGTCGAGCTCACCACCAACGGCCAGCAGTAAAACCTGCTCACCCACAGACGGAGCCCACCAGACACGTGAACTACCGGCGCGCGTGGTCAGCCACTGAAGCCAGTCGGTAACAATGCCGCCAGTCTGGACGCGACAGCGCCCGTCATCGAGGTCGACTTCGACGACGACGCCGGTGCGTATCAGGTTACGAAGGAGGCGTAAAGCGTCCTGAAGAGTTGCGCGAGTATTCATACAAGGAAGGATGCCGCCCGGTGCTCTGAGCGGCAATTGATGCGGGTTTTACTGTCGATGACACAACGCTAAACGGACAATTTAGCGATAATTATTTCCTCCACGGCCTGACGGTCTTCGTCATTAAACCCGATGAGCGGTCGGGCATCGTACTGCACCGGCGAGCTGTTTCGCCCAGGCTTATCTTTGAGACCGTACTGATGCACATTCGCCATCCGTTGCACCTTGCCGGTAAATTCCACGACCGCCGCATCATTCCCCGCCGTAGCTTTCATAAAGCGACTGGTGCGGAGCTTCGCGAACATTTCCCGCTTAACCCGGCCTTTTTTGGCTTTTACCGGCTGGCGTTTTCGGGCGGCGTATGGGGTGCCATCCGGTGCTTTCTGCGTTTTAATACGGCGCTGTTGACGGGCTCGCAGGGTCTTCGCGATATCTGCGGCCATTCTGCGACGGGCAGCAGGTGACAGCGCCGTTATCAGCCCCGCGAGCTTATCGTCAAAGGGTTTAAAGTCATTCATGCAATCGACTCACGAGCTCACCGTTAACATACAGCTCAACCGGTCGGGTAACGGGCTCCGGCGGCTGCGGCTCTTCAGCCTGTTCGACGTGAAGCTTATCCCCCTGCTCTTTAACGATGGTGCGCTCGGTTAGCATCAGGCTGATACTGACATCAACGCTGTCGTTGTCGTTGATATCGGCAAAATAGGTGAATCCCTTTTTACGCCCTTCATCGGTCGTCATAATGTCAACCTGATGGATGCGCAGCCACGCCTGAATCGGGACGAGTAACAGCTCGATATCATCCGTGAAATCGGTCACCACCACATTAAGCGTGTACCGGTTCTCAAACGACAGCGACGTCGCCAGCGTCGAGGCAAGATTCCCGTTGTCGATAAAGACACGCATCATATCAGGGTTTCGTGCCAGCACCGGCACGGCGTCAGTTAAGGCTTTTCGCAGACTCTTCGGCTTGTACATCGATTTTATCCTGACAGTTTTTCACGGTTCTGACCTGAAGCGCACAGCGCTCGAGGGCGCTTTCGAGCTGACGTATATCCGCGCTCAGGTCACCATTGGTGGACGGGTCACTTCCCGGCATCGGGCAAAGACTGACCCTCGGGCATGCGTTGTAGACAATCACCGGCGTCGGCACAGGCGGCGCGCTGGTGCAACCGGCGCACAGCATCAGGTAAATCAGCCCTATACCAGCGGCGAAGCTGTTCATTTTCATTGAGTAACCTCGTAATGATCTGTTCCCGGCGTTGCGCCCGCGCTCCGGCATCGATGAGCTCACCGCGCAGTAAGACCTGAGCGGTCTCATTTTCCCCACGGATACGGGAGGCCGTTTTAAGCTGGCTTTTCAGCATGGTAATCACCGTTTTTTGTTCACCGGCGACTTTATTCGCCCGCTCAAAGGAGCGGGTCAGACTGGTGTTTTCATGACGCATCCAGAGCAGCCCGGCCACGGCCAGCACCAACAACACGACTATCGTTTTCATTTCGCACCCTTCAGGCAGTAAGTGCGCTCGCGAAAGCGGCGATTTTCGAGCCCGGTATTACGCTCACCATTCACAAACACCCAGCGGGTGAGCTGGTCACAGGCTTGCCACCATTGCCGGTGTTTCAGGTGATACACCAGCGTCGAGCGACAGGCCGCGCCAGTGCCAACATTAAAAGCGAAGCTGACCAGCGCGTCATAGACTGCGGGGGGCATGTCCACCGGTACACAGACCGCGAGTCGTTTTTCGACGTTCAGTACGTCGGCGACCAGATTCGCGGCGGCTTCTTTCTCGGTGATATCCCGTTTCGGTACCACCCCGGCAGTGTGGCCGATGCCTGACGTCCACACGCCCGCGCTGCACTGGTAAGGGCGCAACCTGCACCCCTCGAGGTCGGCAATCAGCGCGAGCCCCTCCGGCGAGGTGTGAAGCAAACGAAAATCAGGCACCAGCGCCGCCAGCGCCAGCACGACGGCCACACTGCAACGTTTAACGAATGAGCCCACGAATAACCCCCTTATCAATCCCCATCGAGACGAGATAGCGGTATTTCTTTCGCTGGTACCAGAAGTTAACCAGCGCGGTAAAAATGGCGCAGCTTCCCCCGACATAAAGCGCGAGCCGTTCCGGTGTCTGCGTACCGAAATACGCCAGCACCACTGACAACCAGTAGGTCAGAAAGGTTGTGATTTTATCCACAGTCAGTCCCATAAATTCACGGTCTCCGATACCGGTGCGGCGTCGACTTCAGGCAGACTGACCGCCGTGCCATGTGGCAGGACGACGCCCAGCTCGGCGAGCCCCGGATTAGCCAGCAATACCGCCTCGACCACACCTTCAGTGCGCCCGTAATGGCGCTGACATAACGTGTCGAGCGTGTCGCCTTGATGCGCGATGACGTTCATCAGATTTGCCCCACGATGCAGCGCGCTTTGTCCTGGATACGGGCAACCGACCAGCGCATGTCACGCCACATTTCATCGATGGTGTCATCGATGCTGTCGGCCTTTTTGTCACCTTTGGCGCTGGCATCAACGCCCCGGTAACGCTCGTACAGCGTCGCGGTCGTCATCGAGCAAACAGCGTTGAAGTAGTGAAAAACCCGCACACTTTCGCCGTCGAGCTCATCCGTCGGCACATCCTCGAGGCGCTGATAACCGGCGGCGAGCTGAAGGTCGCGCCAGTCGGTTAACTCGGCGTTGGTCTCGGCCATCGCGGTTTTAATCGCCCGGCGCAGACGCACCGGCGTCACGGTCTGCTCGAGTCGCATTTCTTCGCGCATGCGCTTCGGATCAACATCCGGGAAAAAGGCCGTGTTTTTAATCACCGGCTCGTCGACCGGCACCGGCGGGATGACCATCGGGTCGCGCTGTTGCGCCGGGTTATTCATCACAATCATGGTCATGAGTACCTCAGTAAATAGGTGGGCGGTGGACGCCGGTCGCAGTTACGGTGAATCACCGACATTGACCAGCGTGCCGCCCGGCGCGGGGCGCGTTCTGTTAACCGGCGACTTTCTTCGGGCGTCCGCGCCCTCGTTTCACCGGTGAATCTTGTTTTTTCGCGGGTGCCTTTTTCGCGGCTTTCGGCGCTGTTTTTTTGACGGCGACCGGTTTCGGGTTCAGCTCACGAGTGAGGGTCTCAATGTCTTTTCTTACCCCGGCGTTGGTGTCGAGCTGTAAGGCGCGTTGCAGGTGAGAAAGCGCATTCTCAGGCTGACCGGCATCACGCAGGGTCAGACCGGTGACCTTATGCAGCCGGGCGCGTACTTCGTCAGGCATATCGGCCTCAGCAGTCAGCCCGATGACGTAAAGGAGTTGTGCGGCATCGACCGGCTCACCGGCAATACGGGCGCGGGTTGCCGCGAGTGCGACCTCTTCGGCCAGCATGTAAGGTGTGGTGCGGGAATGATTTTCCGGCATCGACAGACCAAAACGCAGCGCATAGCGCGCAATCTCAATCGCGCCGGAGATATCCCCCGCATCAAGACGCCAGAGCATCACCGTCATCAGAATGTCATCCTGTGCGCCGGTGCCGCTTTCCAGTACGCCAGCGACCCACGGCAGGTACAGCGGGAGTAATTCGCGTTTTTTATCCGCTTTGCGTTCTTTAGAACGAATTGCTGATAGCGTCCGGCGGTCTGCGGCCAGCTTGACGAGCATCTGCTCGTAAGGTGAGGCATGACGCAGCGGGGCGTTATCCCGCTGCGATGCCCTGATAGCCGAGACCCGCATCGCGTGACGCTGTGCGGGGGTTGCCATCGGTTATGCCTCCTTGCCGTCAGTGGTGTCGGTTTCAGCCGGGGAAGTTTCGCCGTCAGAGACAGGGGCGCTGGCCGGAGCAGTGCCGGTCAGAGACTGCATCGCCTTGACCATTGCCGCCGCAAAGACTTCCGCGCTTACTGGTTCAGAGGTGGCGGGTTCTTCCGGCTCGAGGATCTCGATATTTTCAATCAGGCACCCGGCCTCGTAGTCCTCGATAACGAAATCGACTTTGACCTGTTCGTAGTTTTCCACCTGATCGAGTTTCGGGTTTTCGACGATGTGGCGGCGGTGACCGTCCTCGTACAGATAAATCGAAATGTTATCCAGCGTGGTAATGAAAACGCTGTTTGCCGGGAAGAACGGCGCGCGCACCGCCTGAAGCTGACCGATGGTTTTCTGGCTGATAATCAGCTCACCGGCGAGCTGTTCGCTGTTTGCCTGGAATTTGTTAATCATCGGGAAGTATTTGTCGGTCAGGATACGGCGCCCACAGATGACCACCATTTCCGGGTTTTCGCGGTGAATTTCCGCGACCAGTGACTCGAAAGCATCCATGACCAGCGCGTCGAGGTTGGCGTAATGCCCCCCTTTACCCACTTTGATGGTGTTCGAAATCACGGTACCCTCAGCGTCGGTGATGCTGGACATCACACGTTCAGGCGCGTCGTTGCGGTATTTCTGCAACCAGCCGACAGCCACATCCTGAAGTAACGGGTTTTTGCTACGGTCAGACGTCGCCGCCCGGCTCACGCCGTTAAAGCCGATGGTGATGTAATCCAGCGCCTGACGCTTGATGATGGCATTACGGATCCGAATCTGGAAATCCTGAAAGCGCGCCCACAGGTCGAGTTTGTTGTACTTCAGGTGATAGTCGAAGTTCACCGGATGGCAAAAATAGCGGTATGCATCCATTTTCGCGAAATCAGCGGTTTTACGCTCGACCCCGCCGTCGGTGTCAGCGGTGCTGGCAATGGAGCCGGTCACATCGATACCGACCTTCTCTTCGGTCAGCTCGCCAACCGTCACCATGTTGATGAGCTTCAGGAAGCTGGACGACTGCTGGATTTTGTCAAACAGGGTCTGCGTCACCGAGGGCTCGACGGTGAATTTTTTGTCGAGGTCGCTGGTCGCGATGCCGTTCAGTTCGGCGATACGGCTCAGGTACTGATTGAATTTAAAACGGGTCTCTTTACGCATGAGTTTTGTATTCCTTCGGGGTTATCAGGGGTTAGCAGTCGGTCAGCGTGGAGCCCGCCGAATCACCGTCACCACCGGTGCTTAACTTGCGGCGCGCCTGTGATTTGCTTTCGGTGTTTTCCAGCGTGGTGGTCAGGGTGCTGAATTGCTGCGAGGTGGCGTCGGCCTGTTCGGCCAGCGCTTTTTTGACGTCAGCAAGCTCGGTTTCAATGGCACTGAAACGCACCTCGGCGCTTTCGCCGCCGGTCTGCACCCGCTCGGCGATGGCGGTCACGGCTTCATGTACATCACCGAAACGCGCATCATCGTCAGTCTGTTTACGGCTGAAGATGCCTTTCACGGTGTCGCTGAGTCTGGTCAGCAGGGTGTCGGGCAGGTCTTCGAATTCCAGCTCGGCAAGGGTTGCCACTGAGAAGAAATTCTCAGGGCTGGCTTTAAATCGGTTGAGGGGGTTGTGTTTCGCGGTACGGCAAAACTCAAGATATTCAGTACCGAGGCTTGCCGGGTCGTCAGTGACGGCCAGACCAACCAGATAACATTTGCCGCTGTTGGCAAAGTTCGGTTGAATTTCCATTGAGGTATAGACTTTTTGTCCTGCCTTATTCATCGCGACGAGGTCATCGGTCGGCGTGATTTTGGCAAACAATGCCAGCTTGCCATTGAGCGCTGAATCATCGTCAATAACTTCGGCTTTCAGCTCAGCCACATCGCCATAGCGTTTAAATACGCTGTCAGGCAACAGGCCGCGCAGGTGCTCGAGGTTAATACGGCAACCGTAGACGCGCGGGTCATACGAATCAGCCATCTCCTGAATATCAGTCGCACTGATGACGCGACCGTCGCAGGTGTCCCCCTCGACGCCGATGCGAAACCATTTCGAAACTTTTTTAGCCATGAGTCAGGTGTCCTGAGTTGGGTTATCGGGTCGGATGTAGTTTCCCGACTCCCTCCCTCGCCAGCCACCGGTTACAGAAGTGCAACCCCTGACACAACAGGGGGTTAGCGATTCATCCCCCCTGAATCTTTAGCCTTGCCGTGTACTCATCACAGTGAGGTTTTATGACCACCACCAACGACACATCACTACTCAGCGACCCGCGACGACAGGCCGCGCTTTTGTTCTGGCAGGGCTATTCCGTGCCACAAATCGCGGAGCAGTTACAGGTCAAGCGCCCCACGGTGCAGAGCTGGAAACAGCGCGATAAATGGGAAGAAACCGCCCCGTTAAACCGGGTCGAGTTCACGCTCGAGGCGCGGCTGATTCAGCTCTATGCAAAGCCTGACCTGACGGCTCACGACTTTAAGGTCGCGGATTTTCTTGCGCGCCAGATGGAACGCCTCGCGCGGGTTAACCGCTACGGCCAGACCGGCAACGAAGCGGATTTAAACCCGAACGTGGCCAACCGCAACAAAGGGGAAAAGAAGAAGCCGAAAAAGAACTTTTTCAGCGAAGAGGCTATCGAGAAACTCGAAGAGATTTTCCTCGAGCAGTCTTTCGACTATCAGCTCGAGTGGTGGCGCGCGGGGCTGGCGCACCGCATCAGGCACATTCTGAAATCGCGACAGATTGGCGCGACGTTCTATTTTGCACGTGAGGCACTGTTACAGGCGCTGAAGACCGGCCACAACCAGATATTTTTGTCGGCCAGTAAGACGCAAGCCTATGTATTCCGTAAATACATTATCGCCTTTGCCCGACAGGCTGGCGTCGAGCTTACCGGCGACCCGATTGTGCTCGGCAACAATGGCGCGGAATTGATGTTTCTCGGTACCAATGCCAACACCGCACAGAGTCACAACGGTGACCTGTATGTCGACGAAATTTTCTGGATCCCCAACTTCCAGAAACTGAAGCGCGTCGCCGGGGGCATGGCGTCACAGGAGCATTTACGCACGACCTATTTTTCGACCCCCTCATCGCTGGCGCACGGCGCTTACCCGTTCTGGTCGGGTGAGCAGTTCAACAAGGGGCGCTCAGCCAAGAGCGAGCGCGTCGATATCGATATCAGTCACGCCGCACTCGCGAAGGGCGTCGCCTGTCCTGACGGCCAGTGGCGACAGATTGTCACCATCGAGGACGCACTCGCCAAAGGGTGCACCCTGTTCAACATCGATACGCTGAAGCGCGAGAACAGTGTCGATGAGTTCCGCAACCTGTTTATGTGCGAGTTCGTCGACGATAAAGCGTCGGTATTCCCGTTCGAAGAGCTGCAACGCTGCATGGTCGACAGCCTCGAGAAATGGGAGGACTACGCGCCATTTGCCGACCGGCCATTCGGTCACCGCCCGGTGTGGATTGGCTACGACCCGTCATTACGTGGCGACAGCGCCGGATGCGTCGTTATTGCGCCGCCGGTCGTTGCCGGTGGCAAATTTCGCATCCTCGAGCGCCACCAGTGGAAAGGGATGGACTTCGCCCAACAGGCCGAATCCATTCGCGAGCTCACGCAGAAATACACCGTGGAATATATCGGCATCGATGCGACCGGGCTCGGTCAGGGCGTCTTCCAGCTCGTGCGGTCTTTCTACCCGGCAGCACGTGAAATCCGCTACACGCCGGAAATGAAAACCGCAATGGTGCTCAAAGCAAAAGACACCATTCGCCGTGGGTGCCTCGAGTACGACGTCAGCGCGACCGATATCACGCAGTCGTTTATGTCTATCCGCAAAACCATGACCAGCAGTGGTCGCAGCTCGACCTATGAGGCCTGCCGCACTGAGGAAGCCAGTCATGCCGATCTCGCCTGGGCAACCATGCACGTATTAATCAATGAGCCGCTGACCGCCGCGACCGGTGAGCAGTCATCCAGCATCATGGAGTGGAATTAATGAGCAAGAAACGCAACAAGCGCCAGCAGCAGCCGCGCACCCAAAACCACACCGCCGCACCGGCTCAGAGCATGGAGGCATTCACTTTTGGTGAGCCGACGCCGGTACTCGACCGCCGCGATATTCTCGATTATGTCGAGTGTATCGACAACGGCCAGTGGTACGAGCCGCCAGTGAGCTTTTCCGGGCTGGCGAAGAGCATGCGCGCCGCCGTGCACCACAGCTCACCGATTTACGTGAAGCGTAATATTCTGGTGTCGACCTACATCCCGCACCCGCTGTTATCCCGTCAGGACTTCACCCGGTTTGCGCTCGACTATCTGGTGTTTGGCAATGCGTTTATCGAAGAGCGTCGCGGCCTGACTGGCAAGCCGTTAAAACTGGAAACCTCACCGGCGAAATACACCCGCCGTGGCATCGAGGATGACGTTTACTGGTACATTCAGAGCTACACACAGCCGCACCAGTTCGCGCCCGGCTCCGTCTTCCACCTGCTCGAGCCAGATATTAATCAGGAGCTTTACGGGATGCCGGAATACCTGAGCGCACTCAATTCAGCCTGGCTGAATGAATCGGCGACCCTGTTCCGCCGCAAGTATTACCAGAACGGCGCGCATGCGGGTTACATCATGTATGTGACCGACGCCGCGCAAAGCAGCACCGACGTCGAGGCACTGCGAAAGGCGATGCGCGACTCGAAAGGACTCGGCAATTTTAAGAATCTGTTTTTTTACGCGCCGAATGGTAAAGCAGACGGAATTAAAATCGTGCCACTGAGCGAAGTCGCCACGAAGGATGATTTTTTTAATATCAAAAAAGTCAGCGCCGCTGACCTGCTCGACGCACACCGCATCCCGTTCCAGTTAATGGGCGGCAAACCTGAGAACGTCGGCTCAGTGGGTGACGTTGAGAAGGTGGCAAAGGTCTTTGTGCGTAACGAGCTGACCCCTCTACAGGCGCGGTTTATGGAGTTGAACGAATGGGCGGGTGAAGAAATTATCCGCTTCGAAAAATATAGCCTCGGCGACGACGAGTAACCCCACCCACAGCCGCCCGTCGTGGCGGCTTTACCCCCACCGCACACAACGCCTCAGCGCCACGACACGCCGTCGCCGCTTCACCTCGTTACTCACCCACAACCATAACAACGCCACAGGGACACGCTCAGGCGCTGAAAAAATAAAATAAATACCACGCTCAGCGCGCAATGCTTTCCCCGCCACGCCTGCCCGCTTTATGGGTCGGTTTTAATGCAGTTGCATGACCACTCTGGATCCGCGCCAGCTCTGGCGGAGCTCGGCCAGAACGGGTGAACCCGGTGCATGCAAAACCATGCAACTGATACGTGCATAGCTAAATGTTTATAAAAGCGACTATTTTTTATCTAAAACTAGGGTTGCAATGCCACAATTTTCCCCACATCAAAACAAAATTCGATATTCCCATTTATGATATCTTCATTTGTTACATGCTCATCAAAAAGATCTGCAACAGCATACCCTGAATCAAAAACTGGGCTTGAAATAGTTACTTCATTAAAAGGTTCTTTTTCGTGGATAATATTATACTGACCGTAAACACATGCAGAATCATCGGTATTAAGACGAATAGTTGTTTTTGCCTTCACATCACCCATCAATGAAAAGTTAACATTATTCAGCAGGCACATTAAAACACCTGCTATTTTCATTCTATTATCATTGAGAGGGGCTAAATCCGCATTGGGAATTTCTTTTTCCAGTAACTCCGTGAGTTCACCAAACAAAACATCAAACTCAATTGAGGCAGAGCAGTTCAATAGCGACAAAGCCTCTTGAATCATTCTCCCCTCGTTTGCACCAATATCTGGCATCAACTTACAAACATCACCTTTTATTTCGTAAGATTTTTTGCTGTTAAGTTTTTTTCGTGCGGTGTTTACCTGCCCACCTTTCAAACCTAATTCATTTTTAAAATGTTCATCATTAAACATCTTCAACTGTAGCTTAATCAACAACGGCAAGTATTTTGGATATTCATTTAACTCTGGTTTTACATTATGTTTGTCACGCCCGAACCCGAGGCTCAATAACAAATGATTTCGTAGCATTAGGTCATTGATTATACCTTGATCACGTTGATGATTGTGAGCAACAAAACTACCAATTTCAAAAATGCTTTTTGTCGCAGAAGGTAGCTCTCGCGCAGTAACAAACAGCACATCTATGTCACTATCTGAAAAAACACCATCTTTTAACCTTCTCAATACTTTTTCTATCCTTGAGATTGCCTTGCTTTTATTCATGATATTCCTTGAGCTCCGGTTAAGTTTAAGTCAAGAAAATGCTACATCCTGACTCCTCGCCTTGCGAGTTGTCCAACCCCGCCAGCACTGAAAGCGAGTTTCAGCACCGGCGGCGTTTGTCACTATATTGTTTAATTGTCGAGTATCGAATCAACCTCACCCGTTCGAACGTTGACGCGTGCCGCTACGGTCTGTTTGACCACACCGCCATAGGCGTTAGTGCCGCGAAACGTTGTTTTTACAACGGCATGCGGGTCTTTATTCAAAATCAGATGGTAAACCGTTGAAACGTGTTTATAAGAGGAATCATCATTCATGCTGGCTTTTATCAGCTTCTCTAAAGGGCGATAAGAGCCATCCCAACCGCTAAAATTACCCTGAAATGCGTCAAGGTTGATTTTATTATTCAGAGATTGTGGATCCTTCTCGAAGTCGTTGAAACACCAACCCAACACATCACCGAGCTTTAACGCATCATCTTTAGTAAAAGTGTACTCACTCATACAGGCATAAAAGGCATCAGCAGAGCTGGCCGGTACACCTTTGAAACCCACATAGCCTTTAACGATATCGTGCCGGGTTTCTTTTGGCTCGTTGCGATATTCTTTGAGGGTTTTATCTGCGTACTCAAACGTTGGCGTAGCCGGTTCCGCTTTAACCGCCGGTACGTCAGTTTTTGCCACAAGCTGACTTTTTTCAGTCGGCCATAAGATTGAGCCAATAACGCCCAGCGCCAGACAGCTACCAAGGTAAATCGCACTAGAGCGCTTACGGTTCGGCATTCGAACCAGCGACGGCTTGATTAACCCCACGATAAAAGCAATAAAGAGAGCCAGAGATAAAAATGCTATTAAGGTATCCATGATTTTCCTTTGTGTGTAATCCCCATACAAAACAACCCCATGCTATCAAACATGGGGGCGATGGTTGCACATTTTTCAGGGATTAACGCCAGCTCTCATCTTCCCACACTTCCTGAAGGATACTATCCAGCGCTTCGCGGTCTGAATCTTTATCGAACCCCATCAGCTCGACACCGGTCATGGTTCCCTTTTTAACCGTAACGCGCGTTGACGGGAATACAGACTGTATTCGCCTGGTCAATTCGCATTGAAAGGCATCAATTACCGGCTGGCCTATTTTTTGGTCTTTATCCAACGTGATATTTACTTTCACTTTGCCCTCCTTTGCAAATATTTCATCAACAGGCGGCGCGGAAAAAACAACAGAAAAATTATTGTTTTTCATTAGGTTGCCTCTTGCTATTTCCGCGATTAGATTCAATGCGATTTCACGGTCTCTTTCCTGACAAGTACCTTCAGCCGTTAGACGCGCAATCATTTCGACCCGCTCAATCATAACGTGCTCGTTTAGCTCTCTATCCACACAACCTCCACTACGAGATACTGTATAAACATACAGTAGCACGTATTGGCAAAAGGTGTGAAGAAAAAAATCACAGTTAAATACACTGTATGTACATGATATGGATGAATATTAGCGGTTACATTTTCGTTGCCAGTTCAGCTAAAGCCGCAACACAATTAAGGATTTTCCTGGCTCTAGCCTGATGCGATGGCGCTGCGGAAAATATTTCTCCTTTGGACGTTCCGCGTAGCCATTTGCCATCAAAACAACTTTTACCACCGGCCATCAGGTGCAGCGCTTCGCCCCGGCTGATTGTGATACCGGTTGTCAGATGTATCTCGTCGATAGTTTTCGCTATAGCTGCGTTTTGCTCATCCGTTCCGTGGATAAATTTTCGCCGTGTTGCTGGCTTTTGCTTCCTTAGTCGGTTGGTCAACTCTCGTCTTTCACGCCGACTCAGAGGTTTTGTTAAATCCAGTATCGGTGGATCGCTTTCGCTTCCCGTACAGTTATTGACAGAACTCCGAGAGGGCGCAGGAGCGCCCTTAACGTCAACGGCCAAATCAACGGCACGCTTCGGCACAATTTTCCACTGCGTTAACCGGGTTAAAATCGGGGTGCCAGCGCCGACAGCAGAGTCGTAGACGCCACGAATGCAGACTGTTTCCTCACCATACTGGTTAAACTCGGGGCGCGGCTCATACAGCGTGCGCACCTGTAAATCATCGCGACGGACAAACGGACCACCCTGCGCATTAACGTAACCAGCCCAATCACCGGCGTCGGCGGCATCATGGACGGCAGCAAACTCAACACTCAGACAGTGCGCAGTCTCTGTATCAGCGAGACGACGCAACTCACGGTAGACCGTTACCGGCGCACCGCCGATAAACTGAAACTGTCGGATGTGCCAGCGCGCCGCCCATGCTGAAACGGCGGGTGCTGTCTCTTTCAGTAGTTCGCCGCTTTCGTCATCGGTCTCACCATCGAGAGCATAGCCGTCGATATTTTTTGAAATGTATTTAGCGACATAGCCGGTGGCGCTGCCTTTTTCCGGGTCAATGGCCTCGGCGTGAAAGCGTGCCTTTTTGGCTTTATCGCTTCTCAGTTCGTGATGGTCTTCCTCCCACGCATAATCGCGAATGATGAGGCGCACTCGCTCGACATCTTCCGGCAGCATGAACATAAGCATGTGCCAGTGCGGCGTGCCGTCGTGATGAGGCTCGGCAACACGTATGCCGAAAATGCGGATTTCTTCCCGGTGCAACTTGGCACGTATACGCGCCCAAAGGCCTGTTAGATAGCTCTGAGTGTCCGACGGGCTGGCTCCGTTCCATTTGCTGTTACGGTAGCCTGCTTTAGTGGTGGCGTGATATTTAGACGGCGCGGTCAGGGTGTAAAACTCCCCGACATAACCGAGCTCATTGCAGATATTTTCAAACCCACGGATGCGGGTCATCAGCTCGCAGCGGCGTATCGCAGGGTTAGCGACAGAACCGTCGTATTTTTCAATCAAGCTGATGCGGTTGCCGTCTTCGTCTTCGAGATCCAGCCCCTTGAGAAATTCACGCGTGCGGCGCTTTTGCTCGCGCCAGTCTGTCACGCAGTTTTTACTCGCGTAGGCGTGCCGTTTCTTGCTTACGTTGCCGACTGCAATTTTTAGATGTTCGCGCCATGACGCCGCAATGCGTCGCAGACGGCCACGCCACCAAACCTCATTAAACATGCGCATTACTGCCGGTGCGATCTCATCCTGACCGACATACTTTTTTGTCACGCGATCCCAATGCGGCGGGGTAACGTTGAATTGCAGGGAAATAAAACCGGCGCGTATATACCAGGTGTACAGCGTTTTTAGCTCACTAAATCCGGCGTCATCAATGTCAGCCAGTTCAGCGCGAATGAAATTAGCGATATCAGCGGCCAGCAGGTCAATATCGGCGCGCGACATATCAGGGAGGCGGTTGAATCTGGCAACCATATTGACCATGCGTGACGCCAAATACTGCCTAAGCTCAGTATCGAAATGACCACCGAAAACAGCGACTGAAACTTTGCTGTCGATACCCACGCACTCGTATTTTTTTGCGACCAGCTCAAGACGCGGCAATGCCTTTTTGCAAAAACTAATTAAAAACGCATTGGCTCGTTGACTGCCCTGATTTTGCTCCAGCACCGCAGCGGTGCGGTATACATCAAAACGCACACACTCTGGCTGCAGAGAAAGCACCTTTCTCGCATGCAGCAAAGCCGCGAACATACGGTCACGGCGATGCTGTTGATCGTAGGTAAGATATGGGCTGGCTATTGCCGACCGTGGTTTATTCCACGGATAAGCGAATTGAACCGCCAATTCATACCCCCCGATAATGTTTATATTTCAGTTCTGAGATTTCTTGGCAGGTCACACAAAAGACCACGCCCGGAATTGCAGCACGACGAGCCTCTGGGATTGGAGCTTCACATGCTTCACAAAGGAAACTAGATGGCGCGGTGATACGGCTGCGCACGTTGCTGATGTGGCGCTCGCGGTCTTCCTGCTCGCGCTGTTGTGCTAAATCCATTGCATCGGCCATCAGTGCAACTCCTGTGATTCATTCTCATAGCGGGTAGCCTCACGGCGCAGCAGCTCCGCGGCTTCGGTGCCGCTCATCCCCTCTTTGGTGATATGGATAGCCAGTGCCTCAAGGCGGATGGAAACAGCAAGAGCGCGGTCTTTGCGCTCTTCTTTTTTGGCATCGGTCAGCAATACGGCCAGCGCATCACTATCAGTGTTAAAACAATGAGTTTCGGTTATACGCATAATTGACTCTCCTGATTTCGGGCAATAAGAAGCCCGGCGGGTTTACGCCATTAATTTCTGTTTGGATTAATTCGGCATGGTTAGCCGTTTTGGAAATAAGCTCACCACTGCACGAAAATGATTCATCGCTGTAATCAATGCTTTTTTCTCGTCAGTAGTCAGCTCACTTAATTCGAGCTCATGACGAGCCGCCGGTATTTTTGCCAGAAAGAAAATAGCGGCCAGCGCCCGAGTATTTTCTTCAAATTGTGGATCGCGTTTATCGCGCATATCATCGACAAAACGTTCAACCTCTTTCCAGCTATCACCCCAATATCTCGCGCGCAATTCAGCCACATGATTGAGACCGGCCAGACGTTGACCCGCTTTTAGCGGAACAGTCGCGGATACAGCTTCGATAGCCATGATTCCCCCTGCTTTTGAGTAGAGAGCCCAGCCAGTAAATCAGCCTGTGAGCGGCTCGGGTGCCAGCGCTTACCGTCCTTACCTGCGATCCAGCCGTGGCCGAAGTGCATGCCGGGGCTTTGCTTAACGAGCAGAGACGCAAATGACGGTTCATTTTTCAGCATGAGCACCTCAAATCAGACCGAATGATGCGCCAATGCCGCTCATGGTATCGACCACGCTCGTCATCGCCGGATTAGTCTGTAGACGCGCATGCAGCGCCAGCGCCGATAATGACAACATGCGAATGCCAGCATTAACGCTTTCAATCATATTGTGCTTACGGGCAGAGGTCAGACGTTCATCAGATACCGCGCCGCTCGCCAGTTCGCCGAGTTCACGCATTGCGCGCATGACGTAAGACTGCAATTTGTCTTTAGCCAGCTCATTAACCGGTACGCATGGCAGGCAATGAATCTGCGCCAGAAAACCATCAACGAGGGTTGAATCTTCGGTCAGGTCAGTCAGTAGCCACAATTCAGGCGGCGTAAACTGGTGAGGCTGTTCCGGGTTGAGCTTGTTACGTAACGTTTGAACGTTCATACCCGCCCGCTCGGCCAGCTTCGCCATGTTGTGACGCTGCGCAAAAGCCCGGCACGCTTCGTCATAGTGGGGATGTTTGGAAACCTGAAAATCAAACATGTTGCATCCTTCCAATTCACATAAAGTGAATTAAGCGCCGATGACGAGTTGAAAACGGGAATGACCCAAAGCCTTACGCAACTGCTCTTCTTTCCAGCGTGCATAATAAATGCGAATCGGGCCACCTGCTTTCTTGCAGCCTTTACGGATAGTACGGGGTTCGATTGGTACACAAGGGTTGTCGCCGGTTGTCCAGCGGTAAGCGGTGCGTTCAGAAACACCCTCAAGCTCTGCAAATTGTTGCAGAGTAACGATAGGAGCAGGCACTTTGATGATTGCGATTTCAGAAGCCATGTTGCATGATTCCCATTTTGACAATGTTTGCAATCAATGGCCTCTGTTTGCCAACTTCTGCCACTGATTGCCCGAATTAGCAACGATACTAATACTCAATTGAATATTAGTAAATACCCAAAGGAATAAATCTTGATACTTGATACTCAGGTGAATAACGACGAATTATTGGATAGAATCTGTCAAGTATATGGTTTTACTCAAAAAATCCAGCTAGCCCGGCATTTCAATATTGCCGCCAGTTCCCTACAAAACCGCTACACGCGAGGCACTGTTTCTTATGATTTCGCCGTACAGTGCGCATTAGAAACCGGAGCAAGCCTACTATGGCTTCTTACGGGGCAAGGCTCTCAATATGACGGCAAACAGTCTCCAACGGATCCGAAAACGATAGATGCCTTCACTCTGAGTGATGGAAAGCTCGAAGAAAATTCACCATTGAGTATTGATGCGGCTTTCTTTAGTAAGCAAATGTCAAAAGGTATTGCTGTTCGCGCCGATGGAAAGCTGCACTTTATAGAACAAGATGCCTCACTTTCTGATGGCCTTTGGTTGGTTGATATTGAGGGGGCTACCAGCATCAGAGAATTGACGCTCCTACCCGGTAAAAAGTTACACGTTGCTGGCGGCAAAGTACCGTTCGAGTGCGGGATAGATGAGATAAAAACGATTGGCCGTGTAGTGGGTGTATACAGCGAGGTTAATTGATGACTGTCCGTAAAAATCCGGCTGGCGGTTGGATTTGTGAGCTCTACCCAAACGGCGCAAAAGGCAAACGTATCAGAAAGAAATTCGCTACTAAAGGCGAGGCGCTGGCGTTTGAGCAGTACACCGTTCAAAACCCGTGGCAGGAAGAAAAGGAAGACAGGCGCACGTTAAAAGAGCTGGTTGATTCATGGTATAGCGCTCATGGCATTACACTGAAAGACGGCTTGAAACGCCAGTTATCTATGCACCATGCTTTTGAGTGTATGGGCGAACCACTCGCACGCGATTTCGATGCGCAGATGTTTTCCCGCTACCGAGAAAAACGGTTAAAAGGTGAGTATGCCCGTTCAAACAGAGTGAAAGAGGTATCGCCTCGCACGCTTAATCTTGAGCTGGCCTACTTCCGGGCTGTGTTCAATGAGCTAAACCGCCTCGGGGAATGGAAGGGGGAAAATCCGCTAAAAAATATGCGCCCTTTCCGCACAGAAGAAATGGAAATGGCCTGGCTAACTCACGACCAGATTTCGTTACTTCTCGGAGAGTGCAAACGGCATGACCACCCTGATTTAGAAACCGTGGTAAGAATCTGTCTCGCCACCGGCGCACGGTGGTCTGAGGCTGAGAACCTGAGGAAAAGCCAACTCGCGAAATACAAAATCACCTATACCAACACGAAAGGCAGAAAAAACCGTACCGTACCAATCTGCAAAGAGCTCTATGAGTCTCTGCCTGATGATAAAAAAGGCCAGTTGTTTAGTGATTGTTATGGAGCGTTCCGCTCTGCTCTGGAAAGAACAGGCATCGAACTCCCAGCTGGACAACTTACCCACGTTTTGCGCCACACCTTCGCCAGCCACTTTATGATGAATGGTGGTAATATTCTGGTTTTGCAACGCGTGCTAGGCCATACCGACATAAAAATGACAATGCGGTATGCACACTTTGCTCCAGATCATTTAGAAGATGCCGTTAAATTTAACCCGCTTAGCAACATTCAATTATAAAGCCCATATTAAGGAGTACATATGGCAGCAACATCTTATACATGCCAATTATATGAGAGTGAAGGTATTGCGAAAATAATTTTATTTTCCGGATTGGATTTTGACTTGATAATACATCCATATGTATATGGAGAACCATTAGTAACCACACAGCCAGTTTATTTTCTTGAGCAATTGGGTTCAATAGCAAAATTAAAAGTTGAGCCCCCTAAAAAGATTACCGAGCTCGAAACTGAATATCTGATAGATAACTATCTATTTGAATACAGTCTTTTATATAGCACATCTCGTCTTTGTTCAAAGATAAGCACACCGGCATTTTGGGCTCCGGATTTTAGCGACTTTTACCAATATCATGATCAACGTAGAACAAGAGCATTGACTCTTGATCCATTAAATGACGATTCAATCATTTCAATTCAAGATCTTGAAGGAAATGACTGGCCTTTTACAGACTACTGTATACCTAAAGAGTTCCTTGATGATGCCCTTACGGAATCAGCTACAAAAATTCTGAAACTACACGAACAGAAGCTAATAGCAATGATTGATCTCACTTCTGAAAGAAATGGGTATTTCGGCAAACTGAGGTTGCTAGAAAGCGAAGGGACTTTAATCGATTTTTCCCAAGCTGTTCAACTAGACTCCATAAGCGAATACAATATAAAAGATAAAAATACATATGAATTATCATCAGAAATTGATTCCAGCAAGAAACTCGAGCTTCCAATTGAAAGAATCACTACAACAGAAAAATACTCACCTACGCTGCTGTCATATTATTTTTCTGGCCTTAGAGAGCGAAACCCATTAATTAGCTTTACGGGTTTTTATAATGTTCTAGAGTATTATTTAGAAGAAGCGCCTGTAATTTTAGGGGGCACTCCACTGAAAACAGAAAGAGAAAACCTCCAAAAAGTTGTTGAACTACTCACAAATCAAAACGATCTTTATACCAAACTCAATTCTTTCAGTAGTACTGAGAGATCAAAACTACAAAATGATATTATCTCATCCTCACAAGTCAAAATTAAAGGATTACGAATAATTAATCGCTCATCATTGTTAAACGATGTAAGTAATTGGTTGTACGGGATACGTTGTGCTGTAGTCCATTCTAAAAAAAGTAGAAAAGGAAAGGTAGAGGCTATCTTCGAACCGTACTCAAAAGAATCTGAGAATATCACTCCAGCGCTGGAGGTTATTAAATGGCTTGCTCAAAAATGCATCATTAAAGATAATCAACTCTCGAAACAAACCGTATAAAAATCGTCCATAAATTGACAGAACTTAGCTTCGCCATCACCATTTGATGGCGATAAAGTGGCGGTAGAAATGGCGAATAATGGATAATTCTTGGCAAATACTGGCAATCTATGTCAATGATAAATAAGGCAACCTATTGATTTTCAGTTGTTCTTCTAGGAACTCATAATCGCTTGGTCGCTGGTTCAAGTCCAGCAGGGGCCACCAAATAAAACAAGGAGTTAGATGAGAAATCGTCTGACTCCTTTTTCTTTGGATGTAATTTGGGTCAGACAAGGAATTGCCTTCCCGCCCCCTTCATCTCGCGACCAGCGTCCCCGAATAGTAATTTAAGTCAGTAATACTGCTCTTAATATTCAAGATACAGCGTTATCACAGCTCCGTCGCAACAAGTCAATTACTTGTCGTGCTCGCAGGATATCTACAAGCCCGAAGATAACGTGATTGCTCGAGGCTGTTAAATTCTCCGCTATCGATAGTAAAGGGGGGATTAAACAACCTTTCCAATGAATAACTATCTTATTAGTTTCTTATTACAAAATAAGATTTGAAGTGATTCACTGAATTAAAAAAGCCAGTCCCGCTGCAAAGAGAATGGATAGTAGCACCGATGTCAGGCCGGGTAGCAGAAAAGGGTGATCGATAATATGTCGGCCCAGTTTGGTTGACCCGGTATCATCCAGCTCTACCGCCGCCAGCAGCGTCGGATAGTTTGGCAGAATGAAAAGTGAAGCCGTTGCCGGGAAACAGGCGACCAGAATACCGGGAGCAACACCCATCGTTAGTGCAGCAGGAAACAGAATTTTCGTTGAGGCCGCCTGGGAATACAGGAAGCACGAAGCCGTCATAATGATGAGAGCCAACACAAAGGGTGAATCCAGTAAGTGTGACGTTACTGTGCTTTGCAACCATTGCTGATTGCTGTCCATAAACGTCGAGCCCAGCCAGGCAACGCCGAGAATACAAATACAGGAGGTCATCCCAGTTTTAAAGACTGAGCCGGATGGGATTTTTTGCACGTTCACCCGGCAGCAAACCAAAATCAGCAGCGCAACCCCCATCATCATCCCCACTCGAGCTTGCCCACTGGTCATGATTGGATTAGCAATCAGTCCTAATTTAGGGCTGGTGACAATCGCATATGTAAGAACCGCAATCAATCCAACAATAAAGATTAGCACCGAACGACCACCATAGGGAGGGATCACCCGGCCAGTCTCTGCCTTGAAATGAACTGGATTGTCATATAACCGATCCTGCTGTCGGATTTTGTCCCAAAATAAGTAAAAAAGAGACGTGACGAGCAACGCAAGGAATGTGGAGGGTATTGATACCGCAATCAGTTCAATATAACCCCAACCATGATTATCTTTTTCCAGAATACCTGAGAAGAAAATCACTGCCGCAGAAATGGGCGAAGCAACAATCCCCAGTAGAGAAGCGCTAACGGAGAGAGCAAGAGCCCGGGTGGGTTTTATATTGTTCTCTTTTGCAACGCCGACAATAACCGGCATGCAAGCAAAGGATACCTGTCCGGTACTGGCCATCATGGTTAATAGCCAGGTGGAAAAGGGCGCTGTTATGACTAACATTTGCGGATGACGGCGTAGCAGGCGCTCGGTAAGGTCAACAAGATACTCAATACCACCAGCCTCCTGCATGGCTGCAATCGCCACGATCACGACCATAATAAATACGATAACCAGCATAGGCATTTCACCTGGCGTAGCGCCAAGAGCGCTGAGAACAATCACGCCAGCACCGCCGGCAAAACCCACGCCGATACCACCGACCCGCATGCCAATGAAAAGAAACAGCAGCACAACAAGAAATTGAACCAATACCATAAGTGCCTCCATAGCTTCCTGTCCGGCATTAACCCTTTAGAGGATCAAATGGTCTGTAAGTCCTGGCCGCCGGGCAACAGCTCTCTCAATATGCCTCTGGATGTAAATAGCTTGAATGAAAACTTATTGCGTTACCGTGGCATCACTGCACACTACGTTAATCAGGCATCCAATCTGATCAATCTCTACTTCAACACTATCTCCGGCATGCATAAAAAGTGGTGGTGTGCGTTTTTTTCCGATCCCGCCGGGTGTACCGGTCAGGATCACATCTCCAGGAGAGAGCACGCTGAACATACTGATATACGCAATTAACTCTGCGATTGTATAAACCATACTGCTCGTATTATCCTGCTGTACCGTCTGACCATTGAGCCGGGTAGTAATATTCAGATTTTGCGGGTCTCGGATTTCATCCGCAGTCACCAGCCAGGGGCCGAAGCCACCGGTTGCTGGCCAGTTTTTCCCAGCGGTAAACCAAGTGTGCTGCCAGTCACGCACCGAGCCATCCATGTAGCAGCTATAGCCAGCAACATAATGCAGCGCCTCCTGCAAAGGTATATTGCGTCCTTCGCGACCAATTACCAACGCCATTTCACCTTCAAAATCAAACTCATTGCTGCATTCTGGCTTGAGTAACGGAGTCAGATGCCCGGTCTGTGAATCAGCAAAACGAATGAATAACACAGGATTAGAAGGCTTTTCGGCAGACGAATTTTTTTTATCGCGATAATTTGTGCCTGCGCAGATTATTTTTTTCGGTTCAGTAATGACCGGCAGGAAAGTGATCTCGTCAAATGAGTAATCCGCTTTTTTATCTGACAGTGGCAAATTATCAAGAAGATGAAGGTGCGGTATAAAATCACGCAGAGTTTTATATTGTGGAAATAAAACCTGTAGGTCAATAACGCCGCCGGGGATCGCCAGACCATATTTCTTTTTATCATGAAGGCTAAAGCTAAGTAGTTTCATAAATCACCTTGGGTATAGATAGGTGAAAGCCTCAGTGCTATTGAAAATAGATATTGATATAACCCGAGGCGAAGTAACAAAATATCCGCAATACAGTAAAACTAAGTTCTATATTGCGGATTAACAGGAGGGTCAGAGCAAATTAGCTGACACGACCCAGCTCAGCTGCACGCATTGCATCATGAATTTCTTTCTCTGCGCCATTTTCTAGCGGCAGTAGAGGAGAACGAACGGTGGCATGTTCAAGGATCCCGCGTGCAACCAGAGCATGTTTAAGCGCAACTGTACCTTCCATATGAGAACCACGGTGGTAAACACTCTTGGTTACAGGTAGCAGGCGATCGTGTAGCTGACGCGCTTTAACGTAATCGCCCGCCTTACCGGCCTTAATCATTTCAATTAACGGTTCAGGTGCGATATTACCGTAGCCAACCAGGAAGCCATCAACATCAAAGGCAGTATGCAACAGATACTCATCATGACAGCTTAAAATTTGCAGATCCGGACGTTCACGACGAATTACCGGAATCTCAGTATCCCAACGGCGCATATTGCGCACACCATTCTTCATGGCGAATACGCCCGGTTGTGCGGAGATATCCAACAGTGTTTTCAGATTGTAGGTGGCTTTAGTAACATCCGGGTACTGGAAAAGAATCAGCGGCAAACCACTCTCTTCATAAACAACGCGGTAGCGGTCCTGAGGAGCACCGTCCTGATAACCAAAACGCAGCCAACCGTGAGAAGGGTAGAGCAAACCCGCAGATGCGCCGGCGGCAACAGCGCGTTTAGCTTCTAATGCCGCTACTTCGGTCCCTTCACCGGTAATACCGGCAATAATTGGCAGCTTGTTATCAACAGACTTAACAAATGCGCGGATCACATTCGCCTGCTCTTCCTGAGTAAGAAAGGTACCCTCCCCTGCGTGTCCTAAAACCACCAAACCTTTCACGCCGTCGATGCTGCCCAGCCAACTGCCAAGACGCTGAATGGCATCATAGTCTACACGTCCATCACGAGTGAATGGTGTAACCGGAGCTGGAGTCAAACCTCTTAAATCGATGTTGATCATAAATATCCCCTTGATAAATAAGCAAATAAATTGCAATTCAGTGATCGTTGAAACGAGAGTGAAATCGTTTCTGCAATCGTTTTCACGTCATTGACAATGAACCTCAAAAATTAAATCGTCAACGCCATTGTGGTCAAAAATACAACACAGATCACAAACAAACGCATTTTGCACCCGAGATGAGATCCGTTATGGCAGTGCAACCCTGGTTGGCTCCCTGTGAGAAAGCCAGTGAGGATCTCAGTCGAATTATTTACGTGGAGATGAGGTAGACTTACGAGGGATAAGAGAAGGTGTGGTAATCCTGATGTTATTGTTTACCTCTGGATTCAATAACATATCAACCGCGTTACTGGCGATATGCTCAAGCGGAGTTCTGACCGAGGTCAGTGCCACAGGTAATCGGCTCACCAGCGGAATATCATTATATCCCACGAGAGAAAGATCTTCTCCAATCATCAGACCCTGCTGGTGCGCTGCCGCCAGTACGCCAATTGCGAGTTCGTCATTAACGGCAAACAGCGCGCTTGGGCGATGACGTGTGCTGAGAATTTTTATTCCCTGCTCCTCTCCGGATGCGATATTAAAATCAGAATGGCAGCACCATTCCTCTCTTATGCTCAACCCGGCTTCCCGCATTGCCCGTTCAAAGCCTTTACTACGGTTGCGGGCGTTGGAGGCAAAATCGGGGCCACCAATTAAACCAATGTCACGGTGGCCTAAATCGATAAGATGGCGGGTTGCCAGATATCCACCAAGCTCATCGTCCCCTACTGAAGAGGGGCTAAAACCATCTGTACGTAACGCCAGGACATGCGGAATATTCCGTTCGCGCAGTGTTTGCGGTAAAGGATCGTCCAGTCGGCAAGTCGACATGATCAACCCATCCACCCTGCGATCCAGCAGAGACTCAACGGCCTTTTTCTCCTGTTCTTGACTGTCACCGCAGGTCGCAACAATCGCGAAATATCCTCTTCTGGCTGCAGCTCTGGCTATCTCTTCAAAAAGCATCGCCGTGACGGCATCGGTTAGCCTTGGAACCAGGACGCCAAGCGTCCCGGTATCGCCACGCCGCAGGCTGGAAGCTACATAGTCTCGACGGTAGCCCAGCTCTCTCGCGACCTGGCGAATTTTATCTGCTGAAGCGCTGCGCGAGGTGGGCAATCTTTCATCAAGTACCCGCGAAACGGTCGAAACGCTAACGCCCGCAACGCGAGCGACATCCCGCATTGTTGCCAGCTTCTTTTCCTGCAAATCATTCAGTTCACTTTCCTGGTCCATCTGCTGCTCCAACTCATCAATGCGGGTAATAATTCGTGTTGTCCGTTTAACAGATACCATCTTGCGCACCAAGGGTGAGAAGATCTTACGTCAAACTTCGCCAGGACAAAAGAATGGTACTTCACTTTGTCTGGTTACGCCCAACTGGCCGTTCATTCATTTTGCTTTGTCTTCACAACTTACTTTTTTCTGGTGAGTTTTTTCAGATTGTGAACTGCTCGACAATTATACAACTAGCGTAATTGACTTAGCATCTAATCCAGCAAAGGATTAGCTGAGAGTGAAATCGATTGCAATAACGTTACCACAAACGAATTCAGACAGCATCATACGCAACACGTCATGTGAACAAGGGGCGTTCCCTATTGTTATTCAGAAACTTGCGTGTATGCCCCAGACAACCTTTAACAGGGTAATACTATGTCCACTCAGGTTATTGCTTCAAATTACGCTGTTGCCAGCGACACAGTGACATCAGAAGCACTGCTGGCAAGGCTGGAACGTCTTCCCATCACCCGACGGCTCAAGGCGATCCGCGTTATCGTCGGCCTATCTACTTTTTTCGATGCCTATACCATTATTGCAATCGCATTTGCCCTCCCCCAGCTCACTCAGGAGTGGGGACTGACACCAACATTTGTCGGTCTTATTATTGCGGCTAGCTATGTAGGCCAACTGTGCGGCGCACTATTTTTTGGTTCTCTGGCGGAAAAAATAGGCCGTATCGGCGTGTTACGCATCACCATCGTCATGTTCGTCTTGATGGATGCGGCTTGCCTGTTTGCATGGAACGGCTGGTCAATCCTTATTATTCGCTTTTTGCAGGGGGTGGGGATCGGTGCAGAGGTTCCCGTAGCCAGCGCCTATATCAATGAATTTGTAGGAGCGAAAAAGCGTGGGCGTTTCTTTTTGTTGTATGAGGTGATTTTCCCAATCGGAATGATGTTTGCGGGGTTAGTGGGGTATTTTCTTGTCCCCATCTATGGATGGAAGGTAATGTTTTTGATTGGATTAGTTCCTTCTGCGCTAACCGTCCCACTACGCTGGCTGATGCCTGAATCCCCGCGCTGGCTGGCCTCAAGAGGTAGGTTAAAGGAAGCGAACAGCATCGTATCCACGCTGGAATCTGAGGTTATTAAGCGTGGGATGTCATTACCCGAGCCTGAAATTAGCCCCCCTGCGCTTCAAAAAGCGGCGCCTGAAGGGGTAAAAGCTCTCTTCGGCGGTATCTATAAAGCCCGAACCTTTATGCTGTGGGGACTGTGGCTGACGGTTTACAGCGTCAACAACGGAATGATCACCTGGTTCCCGACCCTCTATAAAACCTGGTTTAACCTCTCTCTCGATACCAGCCTGGCCTACGGATGGATCACCTCTTCCTGCGGCGTAGTTGCTTCGGTGATTTGCGCCTTAATGATTGACCGTGTCGGACGTAAGCGTTGGTATACATGGGCATTTCTATTGGCCATTGTTCCATTGGTTACTCTTTCTGTAATGGGCGCGAAATCTGCTGTTGAAATTCTTATTTTGGGAAGTCTGACCTACGCCATTCTTCAGACCATCGCCTTTTCGCTTTATCTCTATGCCGCTGAACTTTACCCCACCCGTTTGCGTGCCATTGGCACCGCCTGGTCCAGTGCATGGCTACGCGCTGGTTCATCCATTGGCCCACTGATGGTTGGTTTTATTGTAAGTGGATTCGGTATCCGCTTTGTGTTTGTCACTTTCGCAGTTATTGCACTGATTGGCGGTTTGATTACCTGGCTTTTTGCCATTGAAACAAAAGGAAAATCATTAGAAGAGCTGTCGCCATAGACGGTCAGTGGCTCCGGAATAACAGGGGCCCCATCCAACAGAAGGTCGGCGTAGTCGGCTGATTCAATTACGCATTATCGGGAATAGCCCATAGCCCTGCATAATCTGTGGGCGGAGAAAAACATGAACAAATGCATAAATAGCGGCATGATGCTGCTGATTTCACTATACCCTTTACTGGCAATGGCTAACGATACACTCTTTTCTCCAACAACGAAAAATATGACCGGAGAGTGGGGAGGAGTGCGTACGGAATTACGTAATCGTGGCTATAATTTTACACTGGAATATGGATCGATGACTGCTACCAATATTTCCGGCGGTTATGATCGCGATAAGACACTGCGTTACAGTGACCAGTATATTATCGGCGTCGATATGGATCTGGAAAAGGTCTTTGGTATTCGCGACGGTGAATTTAAAGCATCGGTGAATAATCGTAATGGTAGAGATCTGACCCAGGATCGGCTGCAGGATCCGCGCGCGTCGGTAATAGGCTCTGGGGTACAAAGTAATTATGGTCGGGGCCAAACCTTACATGCGACACAGTTTTGGTTCAAAAAATCCTGGTGGGATAAAAAGCTTGATATCAAAGTGGGCCTGATGCCGCAAGGCGAGGATTTCGATAACAGTGGCTGTTACTTTCAGAACCTGTCGCTTTGTGGTTCTTTAGCCGGACATGGCAGTGGTGTCTGGTATAACACGCCTATCGGTCAGTGGGGAACGCGCCTCAAATATAGTCCTGAGCCCGCCCTTTACGTTCAAGCTGGTGCGTTTCAATATAACCCTAATTACGCCACCCGACACGGAAGCTTCGAGCTGGATGGAACCGGGCATCTGGGGTACATGTATCTTCTGGAATTGGGATACCTCCCCACTTTCGGCGCGGCAAAACTCCCTGGCGTCTGGAAAATCGGGGGATGGTATAACACGGCAGACGCGAATGATGTACTGGATGACGACAATGGCGATCCCTATGTTCTCACTCACCAGGCTGCGCGGCGTCACGGAGGGCGTTACGGAGGTTATCTGTATGTCGGTCAACAAGTTACTCAAACAAACAGCAGTCGGGAAAATGGCCTGAGCCTGTTCGGGCATTTGGCTATGAATGATAAAAATACGGCGACAATGGACTATCAGGTTCAGATAGGTGCCATTTATAAAGGCCCTTTCCTCAGTCGTCCGCAGGACTTTATCAGTTTCGGCGTAAGCAAAATGCATGCTAATGAAAGAGTAGCCCGTCGGGCGGAACTTTTGAACCAAATGCGGGGGATCGTTGATTATGATAATCCTCTGTATGTACCGGTTCGCAAATCCGAATATGCCGCAGAGCTGCATTATAGTTTTCGCTTTACTCCGTGGCTAACTGTGCGTCCTAACATCCAGTTACTCGCCCATCCGGGAGGAATTGAGGAGATTAAAGATGCCTGGGTTGTCGGGAATCAGGTGACGATCAAATTCTGATAAAACGGGCAGATACCGTCTGGCCGAGCCAGAATAAGTGAAATGGCAAATCCTCTAGGGACCGGCTAATGTTGTAACCCGCCCGATCTCTGGTTCAGATCCAGATGGGGCGACTAAATCACAAGGGCTTGCGAGAAATCGCAGGTCCTTTTTTATTAATCTTTCGTTTAGATATGTCTGCTCAATAAGCAGCATGTGGCAATCCTTCTGGACGCCGCCATCCTTAGATGGAAACGTCCGTTAGAGTTTAATTCGATAGTCAGCTCACACTAGCTCTTTGAGCTGCTCCTGCATATAGGTTGAAAAATACTCTGGGTTCTTGATAAGGATGCGGTTACCGGAGGCGACTTTTTCTGCCCATCCGGCCACTTTTTTCGTGAACTCGGGATTCCATCCCTCTTGCTCACCCCGTGCCATCACAACTTCCGGACTCGCTGGCACACCTAAGTCATGCAAATACTTTAAGATTCCCTTAGCGGTGCTTTCATCCATTGAATGGGGTACTGACGCCGAAGTGTTCATACCACCAATAAAATCCAATGCTTTCTCAATTGCTGTTGGCATGCTCTTATCCTTAAAATTAACCACGTGAGAGACACATTTATACTATGTACCCAACTCCGCCGGGATATCAAAGAGAACATCGCCTTTATTTGACTTACCCCGCAGCTAAACGCTTGCGCGGCTGTTTTCTGCGCTATTTTTTTGCTTCTCCGGCTAAAACCAGTCCTGTTGCCACCGCATTACGCGGCCCTTCGGTACCTCGAATATTGCCCTGCCCGGCGACAACGCCGTAATGCGCCAGCGCATCGGTGATCATCTGCGGGATTTCGAAATCCAGCGAAGAACCGCCTACCAGCACCACGAACGTCATATCGCGAATAGAGCCTCCGGGTGACACCTGGCGTAACGCGCGCAGGCAGTTGGTCACAAAAACCTTCTCTTTAGCCTGTCGGCGCACCAGACAGATTTTTTCCAGCGAAGTCTGGTTATCTACCGGGATCAGCTCGCCCTCTTTCAAGTACACCACTTTGGCGAATACTGATGGACTGAGCGGTTCGCGGAAAAACTCCACCGCACCGTTCTCATGGCGAATGCTGAACAGGCTCTCCACTTTTGCCAGCGGGTATTTTTTAATTTCCTCCGCCAGAAATGCATCGCTTAAGCCCAGCTCAGTTTGAATCAACAGGCTGACCATATTCCCCGCGCCGGCCAGATGTACCGCTTTCACTACGCCGTCGCTATTGATGACGGCGGCATCGGTAGATCCTGCGCCTAAGTCGAGGATCGCCAGCGGTGCGGCGCATCCGGGTGTTGTTAACGCCCCCGCTACAGCCATGTTGGCCTCCACGCCGCCAACCTCAACCAGAGTGTTTAACCGGACGCTCAGCTCACTGGCGATGGCCTGCATCTGTAAACGATCGGCTTTCACCATCGCCGCAATGCCCACGGCGTTCTCCATTGAACACTCTCCGGCGATGCCGCCCTGCACCTTGCGCGGAATAAATGTATCGACCGCCAACAGATCCTGAATATGCACCGTGTTCATGTCATGACCGGTCAGCGAGGCCATCACCTTACGCACCCGCTCCAGCATGCCGCCTGCATGCGTGCCTGCTTCACCACGAATATCACACACGGGCGCGCAGGCGCTCATCGCCTGCATAATAGCCTGCGCGCCTTGCGCTACGTCGGCTTCACCACCGCGCTTTTCACCACGGATAAAGATCTTACCCGCCGGGATCACTCTTGATCGCACATCGCCCTGCGGGGTTTTCAGCACCACGGCGGAACGGTTGCCAATCAGCGCTCTGGCGATGGGGACGATAGTTTGCGTTTCCTCAGGGGTCAGGGCAAAGAAGGTCGCGATACCGTAAGGATTCGACAACACCCGCACCACCTGTCCCGGGGCCGCCACTTCCACCGCCGCCAGCACGCCTTCCGGCACCTTCTCCAGCAGAGTGACTTCATCAACCACCGGTATTGGCCGATGCAGGCGATTATTCACCAGCACGCCATCATCTTTTTTCAGGATGGCCGCCACCACGTTGACGCCGCGATCCAGCGCTTCATTGATAAACCAAACCGCCTCAAGGAAATCCATCTCCTCACCCACCAACGGTATCCAACCCTGGGCAAATCGATCCTCGCTCAACGCTGCCAGCTTCTCCACGGCGATGGTGGTTCCCATGCCCACGCCAGCGCCGCCGGGCGTTTGCGGGTTATGGCCAATCATCGTTGATTCGGTAATGATGGTTTCAGTGATGGTTTCCATCGCCACATCGCCAATCACTGGTGCGGCCTCGTTGATGCAGATTTTTGCCACGTCCTGCAGCGACCACGGCGTTTTATCCAGCGCCTGCTGCAGGGACGCGACTACCCCGGCGATATTATCCCGCGTGCCTTTCATCCCGGTCGTGGCGACAATCCCGCTGCCGATAAACCGGCCATCCTGCGCCAACGCCACTTCGGTAGTGGCGTTGCCGATATCGATCCCTGCAATTAACGGCATGCTGCCTCCGTCACTGACTGCCTTTACGCAGCTTATTTCTCTGTTGGTATACCTCTGCCGATTCGCGGACAAACCCGGCGTTCACCCTGGCGTGCCAGGTGTGTTCCAGTTCATCGGCAATGGCCTGCAACTCGGCAAACGAAGAACGAAACGGCCGTAGCGCGTTGTAGATCTCCAGAATGCGGGCATCCGGGATCGCAATCAGTTCTGCCGCACGACGAAAATTGCGCGCCACGGCATGACGCTGCATCTGCTCGGCAATCTGCGCCTGGTACTCCAGTGTTTGCTGAGAAATACGCACATCCTGTGGTCCTACGCGGCCCGCCAGCACATTCTCAAGGGTAATGTCGGTTAGCGGCTTACCGGTAGGCGTCTGGATTTTCTCCGGGCAGCGGGTGGCTAATGGGTAATCCTGCGCGGTCATGTTGTTGTCGTTCATGGTCATTCCCTTACCAGTGCAATATGCAACGTGACAGGCGCAGCATCCTGCACCACGTGTTTGGTTTCTTTGATATGAAACAGCGCGGCCTTGGCCATAAATTTAGGGCGCACCATCTGGTCATTGACCACTGGCACCGGAGAAGGCGACTCTTTACGTGCATATCGCGCGGCGTTTTTACCAATCTGACGATAGGTTTCCAGCGTCAGCAGCGGAGCCTGAGAAAACAGTTCCAGGTTACTTAGCGGCAGCAGATCGCGCTGATGAATCACCGTGGTTCCTTTCGACTGGATACCAATCCCAATGCCTGAGCCGCTGAGATTTGCCGCATCCCATGCCATAAAAGAAACATCCGAGGTGCGCAGGATCCTCACTACCCGCGCATGTAACCCCTCTTCTTCAATGCCTGCAACCAGCTCTTTCAAAATCGCGTTGTGCGGCATATCAATCAAGGTTTTATGCTGATACTTAGCAAAGGCCGGGCCGACGCCAATCACCACCTCATCCACGCGTTCATCCGCGTTAGCCGCCTCGCCTTCGCTCACCTGTAAGGTGAAAACCGGCTTACATTCAGTTGTGCATTCCACTGTGTACCGCCTTATTCGATCGAGCCGGGCTGAACCACGCCCGCAATATTTTTAATTTCCGCCCAGCGTTCGGCACTGATGCGATAGCCGGTACCTGGTCCCTGATAATCATTGATGTCGTTGACGGCGCTGACGACGTCGAACTGGCGATCCAGAATGGCCGACGTTTGCAGGTAATCCCCGGTGACGCGCTGCCTCAGCATGTTGAGGATATTGCTGGCGATATCTTCGAAGCCGCTGCAACTCAACGCGCCGACGATATCCAGCCCGGTGATATTGCGCTTCATCATCTCTTCCACGGCGGCTAAATCCTCCACCACATTGCGCGCAGGCATATCTTTGCTGCCGTGAGCATAAGTAGCGGCTTCGACTTCTTCATCGCTAATCAGCGGCAGGCCCAGTTCGCGGAACACCGCCTGAATGGCGCGTGCGGCCTTATTGCGAATAGCGATGGTTTCTTCTTCAGTCACCGGACGCAGACCGCCGTCAACCATCAGATCGCGTTGCAGAATGTTGTAATCATCGAAGTCTTCAGCGTCGAAGTTCGACCCGGCAAACATGTTGTCGTAGTTGGGTACCGCGCTGTAACCGGAGAAAATAAAGTCGGTACCCGGCAGCATCTGCATCAGAGTGCGGGCAGTACGGCGAATATCGGAGTGGGAAAAGGTTTGGTCATTGGCGGAGGCCACTTCAAGGTCGAGCATTGAGGCAATCAGGTTTTCCGCCAGCACCGCGCGGATCCCTGACGGCACAGCGCCGGTCATGCCGATACAGCTGACCGCGCCGTTTTGCAGCCCCTGTACGCCCGCGCCTTTAGTGATAAAAATGCAGCGTGACTCCAGATAAAGCATCGATTTACTTTCGGAATAGCCCATCAGCGCCTCCGAGCCGGTGCCGGAGGTGTAGCGCATCTTCAGGCCACGCGACGCATAAGCCGAGGCGAGAAATGCTTTGGACCACGGCGTGTCATCACCGTCGGTAAACACCGATTCTGTGCCATATACCGACACCGTTTCGGCGTAGCTGGTAAGCCCACGCATGCCCAGCTCCAGCTCCGTGGCCTCTTCAACGGAACATTGCGTCAGCACACCGGGGCGACCGCACTGGGAACCCACCAGCAGCGCCAGGGCGTTAAACGGCGCGTAGCGGGCAATCCCGACCGTCGTTTCCTGCTCGGAAAAGCCGCGGATCCCCGCTTCAGCAGCATCGGCGGCAATCTGTACCGGGTTATCTTTCAGGTTAGTTACGTGGCACTGGTTGGAAGGCGTGCGTCTGGCGCGCATTTTTTGCAGCGCCATCATCATCTCCACCACGTTCATTTGCGCCATCACTTCCACCGCTTTCGCCGGGGTAATGGCGGTGGTAATAGCAATAATCTCTTCCCGACTGACGTGGATATCCACCAGCATTCTGGCGATCTCCAGCGCATCGAGCTGCATGGCGCGCTCCGCCTCGGCCACGTTAATCGCATAGTCGGCAATGAAACGGTCGATCATGTCGAACTCGGCGCGGCTCTTACCGTCCAGCTCAATAATACGACCATTTTCCACCTTCACCGACGACGCCGGATCGTAAGGGCTTTCCATGGCGATCAGCCCCTCTTCAGGCCATTCGCCAATCAGCCCATCCTGATTTACAGGCCGCTTCGCAAGCACTTCGAATCGTTTTGATCTTCTCATGATTTATTGACTCAAAAGGTAAAAAATAGGGACGCCGGGCCATATTGCCGGGGACACAACACCCGACATTCGCCTTTCATCAGCAATGGCCGAACTCTAAATGAGCCAAGCAATAAAAAAATAAAATTAATTTCGTTCCAATTTGGCACCTAATAAAAACACATCGTTCCATATTGAAACGCAATTCAGGAATATCCATCGTTAATTGTGACGAGGTTAAATGATCATTATCAATAAACGCAAAACCGGGAAGGTAAATTTGATATTCCTGAAATTTCCGTCCTATTGACTTAATAACGTACGGCGAGAAAATAAGGTAAAGCCAATGATAAAAATAGCTGTTGCGCGATATGTTTCGTGACCTCAGCCCTACAACATTTTCAGGAGAGATTGTGAATAAGAGCCAACAAATTGCCACCATTACGCTGGCGGCTGCAAAAAAAATGGCGCAGGCCGTTGAGGCTAAAGCGCTTGAGATCAACGTTCCGGTGGTCTTTTCCGTGGTGGATCACGGCGGGAATACGCTGCTAATGCAACGCATGGACGATGCGTTTGTCACCAGCTGTGATATCTCTCTTAATAAAGCGTATACCGCCTGCTGCCTGCGCCAGGGCACCCATGAAATTACCGACGCGGTACAACCGGGTGCTTCGCTATATGGTTTGCAGCTTACCAACCAACAGCGCATTGTTATTTTCGGCGGCGGCTTACCTGTCATATTAAACGGTAAATTAATTGGTGCCGTTGGCGTTAGCGGCGGCACCGTCGAACAAGACAGATTATTAGCAGAAACCGCACTGAATTGTTTCTCTGAATTATAATTTAAATCTAAGAAGGTATATTATGAGCTATCGTATGTTTGATTACCTGGTGCCAAATGTGAACTTCTTTGGCCCCAATGCTATTTCCGTTGTCGGCGAACGCTGCAAACTGTTAGGCGGTAAAAAAGCGCTGCTGGTTACTGATAAAGGTCTGCGGGCCATTAAAGACGGTGCTGTAGATAAAACCCTCGCCCATCTACGTGAAGCGGGCATTGACGTGGTGGTTTTTGACGGCGTTGAACCCAACCCAAAAGACACCAACGTGCGTGACGGCCTGGAAGTTTTTCGCAAAGAGCATTGCGATATCATCGTTACCGTTGGCGGCGGTAGCCCGCATGACTGCGGTAAAGGCATCGGTATCGCGGCAACTCACGAAGGCGATCTCTACAGCTATGCCGGGATTGAAACCCTGACCAACCCGCTGCCGCCTATCGTTGCGGTGAATACCACTGCCGGTACCGCCAGCGAAGTCACCCGCCACTGCGTACTGACCAATACCAAAACCAAAGTGAAGTTTGTGATTGTCAGCTGGCGCAACCTGCCGTCGGTCTCCATTAACGATCCGCTGCTAATGCTCGGCAAACCCGCTCCGCTGACCGCCGCGACCGGTATGGACGCCCTGACCCACGCCGTAGAAGCCTATATTTCCAAAGATGCCAACCCGGTCACTGACGCCGCCGCTATTCAGGCTATTCGCCTGATCGCACGCAACTTGCGTCAGGCCGTAGCGCTGGGCAGCAACCTGAAAGCTCGCGAGAACATGGCCTACGCTTCTCTGCTGGCGGGTATGGCTTTCAACAACGCCAACCTCGGCTACGTTCACGCAATGGCGCATCAGCTTGGCGGTCTGTACGACATGCCACACGGCGTGGCGAATGCCGTACTGCTCCCGCACGTGGCGCGCTATAACCTGATCGCTAACCCGGAGAAATTTGCCGATATCGCAGAATTTATGGGCGAAAACACTGACGGACTTTCCACCATGGATGCCGCCGAACTGGCCATTCACGCCATTGCCCGTCTCTCCGCTGACATCGGCATTCCGCAGCATTTGCGCGATCTGGGCGTCAAAGAAGCCGATTTCCCGTACATGGCGGAAATGGCGCTGAAGGACGGCAACGCCTTCTCTAACCCGCGCAAAGGGAACGAGAAAGAAATTGCCGAGATCTTCCGTCAGGCATTCTGATAACGCAGGGGGCGCAATGTCACTTTCATCACCGGGCGTACATCTGTTTTATCACTCACGCTGGCAGGATACTCGCGTGCTTGATGAGCTGTGCTGGGGACTGGAAGAGCAAGGCGTCCCTTGCCGGGCAATCTGTTGCGACGAGCATGACTGCGCGCTGGCATTGAGCAAACTTGCGGCCAAAAGCTCAACGCTACGTGTCGGTCTGGGTCTTAACGCCACGGGTGATATTGCGTTAACCCACGCCCAGTTGCCCGAAGATCGGGCGCTGATCCGTGGGCATATCCGCGCCGGAGCAGCCCAGCTCCGCGTCCTCGGTGCTAATGCCGGTCAACTGGTTAAAGTACTTCCCTTCAGCGAGATAAATTAAATGTACCGCATCTATACCCGAACCGGCGATAAAGGCACGACCGCGCTGTTTGGCGGCAGCCGTATCGACAAAGACGACATCCGCGTTGAGGCCTATGGCACGGTGGATGAACTGATTTCCCAGCTTGGCGTCTGCTATGCCAGCACGCACCAGGCTGAACTACGCCAGGATCTGCACGACATGCAAAAGATGCTGTTTGTACTGGGTGCGGAACTCGCCAGCGATGAGAAAGGACTCGCTCGCTTACAACAGCGTATTGGCGATGAGGATATTCAGGCGCTGGAGCAGCTTATTGACCGCAATATGGCGCAAAGCGGCCCGCTCAAAGAGTTTGTTATTCCGGGGAAAAATCTGCCATCGGCACAGCTACACGTCGCGCGAACCCTGGCGCGCCGACTGGAGCGGGTCCTTATCGCGATGAGCAGAACGCTGACGTTACGCGATGAACCCAGACGCTATATCAACCGACTGTCAGACGCGCTGTTCTCGATGGCGAGAATTGAAGAAACTAGTCCAGATGCTTGCGCTTAAACTGGCTGGCATCAATGTCGTACTGCTTCATCTTGCGCCACAAGGTAGTGCGACCAATGTTCAGCAGTTGCGACATCTCCTGTACGCGTCCGCTGGTGACGCGAGCAGCATGGATAATCGCCTCTTTTTCGATAGCGGTAAAGGTCAGACTGGCTGGCAGCAGTGAAGACGCCGTCTCCAGACCAGGACGTTCGGCAAACAGATAATCCGGTAGATTGCTCAGCCGAATATGGCCGTTATCACTGCTGATGGCGATGTTTTCGATAATGCTGTTCAGCTCAAAGTCATTGCCCGGCCACGAATAGGCCACCAGCTGCGCCAGCGCATCGTCGTCGATCTTCAGACTGGATGAAAAACGTTTTTTCAGGCTATTCAGCCGCGTATAAATCAGCGAGGGAATACTGTTACGCCGCGCCCGCAGCGGGGGGATCACTATCTCAAAAGAGTGCAGAGCGTAATACAGCTGACGGCTAAAGCGGTTTTGCTCCACCAGATTGGCGAGATCAACCGTGGTGGTGGCGATCACTTTGACATCCACCGGAATCAGCCGACGGGCATCCAGGCGGGTTAATACCCCCTGCTTGATCACCTGTAACAGCGCGGATTGCAGCTCCGGCGCCAGATATTCAATTTTTTCCAGAAACAGCGTGCCGCCGTTCGCCAGTTCAAGACGGCTCAACCGGCCATTTTCATCGTCGGTGGGCGCACTGCCCATAAAATCCTGCCCCAGCACGCTGTTGGCATACAGCTGACAGTTCACGGCGATATACGGCCCGCTGGCGCGCTCGCTTTCATTGTGAATGGCCTGACTCAGCAGCTCCTTACCAACGCCCTCTTCCCCGCACAGTAGGATCGGAAAACTCCCCCTCGCGGCCTGGCGTCCAAAGTGGATCAAGCGGCGGGTTTCCGGATCGTCAGTCGACATCTGCTCAAAGGTGTGACTCACCTTGCCGAGCTGGCTGGTCATCAGCTGGCGCATTTGCTCTACCGGATGCAGCAGCAGGATAAAGCTGTTGCCCTGCTCCTCAACAATCGGTTTCAGGGTGATGACGGCATCAACAAACTGATGTTGGCTTTCAAAGGTAACTTCGACGTGATTCAGGCCGCGGGCATGTTTGATCGCCCGGCGCAGCAGCATGGGGAGATTGAGCAGATCGTGAATGTTTTTCCCCTGACTGGCCTGCGCATCGAGATGCAAAAGCAGCGCCGCACGCGCATTGAGGAACTGCAATACGCCCTGTTCGTTCCAGGCCATCACACCATCATCCATACTCTCCAGCAGCCCGTACATCTGGTTCAGATGGCGGTTGGATTCAGCCAGCAGGCTGTCGGTCAGCAAAGAGTTGCCGACTTCTCTGGCAATCGCCAGCGTCAGGGATAAATCAGAAACGCACTCATGCTCTACCAGACAACACAGCGAGATGGAGCCGAACAGTCGACCATGGTTATCGAAGACCGGCGTCGAGCAGAACGACCACGGATGCAGCGCCTGTTTAAAATGCTGATCGCCAGAGGTTTTTGTCGGCTGTCCCGGCATCGTCGCCAGTGACAGGGCACAACTGCCAATGATGCTTTCCGCACAGTAGCTGCCGTCGCGAAACCCAAGCTCCGCCAGCTGTTCCACCGTCTGCGGATCACCGCAACGGCTGAGAATACAGGCTGATTCATCCAGAATCAGCAGCGCGCACGGTCGGCCGTCCATAAACTCCCAGGCATCTTCCAGCGCAGCCTGAGCAATCGTCAGCAGCGCCGTCTTGCGACGACAAATCGACTCAAAGGTCAGCCCCTGTGCCTGATGCGGCGCCTGCCAGGTTTCCCGCTGCATAAACTTGCTGCAACGATGCCATGACTGGGCAATGACTGAAGAGACTTCCTTCCCGATGCTATGCGTGTGCGCCGTCATATCCCTTTCCGCTGTTTAACCATAGACAACCCCTCCGGCAGAGACTGTCAGAGGGGGAAAAGATGCCGGATAAAAACCTACCGACGACTGATTAACGCGCCAGCCACTGCTGTCCCAGCAGGTCTGCCGTCAGAATAGCGGCATGTACGCTTTCAGGCGTTACCGGGAACGGCATATTGTGGATGGTTTCACCTTCTGCACAGGTCGCTTTTGCCACCGCCATGATCTTGCCGTCAACGTCTTCTTTCACGCCCATTTCCGCTAACGTTACCGGCAGGCCTACTTTCTGACAGAAATTCAGCACGGTTTCGATCTCTTCCATCGGGCTGTTTTGCAGCACCAGTTGCGCCAGCGTACCAAAGGCGACTTTTTCACCGTGGTACAAATGGTGGCACTCTTCCAGAATCGTAAAGCCGTTGTGGATCGCATGCGCCCCTGCCAGACCGCTGCTTTCAAAACCGATGCCGCTGAGGTAAGTGTTAGCTTCAACAATACGCTCCAGCGCATCGGTCACCACGCCGGCCTGCGCGGCAAAGCGTGCCTTCTCGCCTTCCGCCAGCAGGGTATCATAGCACAAGCGCGCCAGGCTCAGCGCCGCCACGGTGGACTGTCCGCCCGCCATGCTGGTCGCTCTGGCGTCATAACAGGCTTTCGCTTCAAACCAGGTCGAGAGCGCATCGCCCATCCCGGCCACCAGCAGACGTACCGGCGCTTTGGCAATGATTGCAGTGTCCATCACCACCATATCCGGGTTTTTCGGGTAGATAAGATACTCTTCAAACTCACCGGCTTCGGTATAGATAACAGACAGCGCGCTGGTTGGCGCATCGGTAGACGCGATAGTCGGGATCACCACCACCGGCAACTTCTGGTAGTAGCCAATCGCTTTGGCGGTATCCAGCGTTTTCCCACCGCCAATCCCAACCACACCGCGGCAACCGTGCTGTTTCAGAATGGCAATCAGGCGATTAATTTCAACATGGCTACATTCACCGTTAAAGCGTTCCGCATGGCAGCTAATGTCGTGGCTGTGCAGGCCGTTGAGTACTTTCTCTCCCGCCAACTTCATCACGAAGTCATCCGCAATCACGAAAAAGCTGTCCGCCAGATTTTTAGCGTATTGACCAAACAAGGTGGAAGCGTCAGGACCCTGGAGATATTTGGCTGGAGATTGAATAACTTTTAGCATTCCTTTCATCCTCAAATAAGTACATGTTTTTACATGGTGAGCCCTGGCGTTAACCTGTTTGGCCTGATGCTGACGGCGAAAACGGGAGGTACCGGAGCGATGCAATAACTGTATGGCGAGGCGTGCACAAAAAAATCTTTCGTCTTTTTGTTCTGATATGAAACAGATAAAAACGACACATGTTTCATATTGGAACGCTTAACCATAAAAAATATAAGGTTTGCGATCCCGATCCGTTCATTTGCCATCAAATCTCCGGCACAGACGAATCTCACTTTCTCTTATACCCACTCACTTGCCAAAATACCGGTAAAAAAAAGCTGACAGTACCGTGTGACCTGCATTCATCGCGAGAGGAAAAAGTCGAGCGAGCTCGCATTGTGGTCGTTCCCCGTTCTTTTCGGTTTCATTTCGGAACAAAAAACAATAACAACGTTCCGTAATGAAACTCATTTTAACGTTGTTTTTTTCCACGCTGACTTCGCCAGAATCTCTCTATCGCCTCCGCACCATGACCATACTTCCGGGGGTTTGTCTTACACTCAACCTCAAGGAGCCGTTATGTCTCAATTCTTTTTTAATCAACGCACCCATCTCGTAAGCGACGTCATCGACGGTACGATTATCGCCAGCCCGTGGAATAACCTGGCGCGTCTGGAAAGCGATCCAGCCATTCGCATCGTGGTCCGTCGTGACCTCAACAAAAATAACGTGGCGGTCATTTCCGGCGGCGGTTCAGGGCACGAACCCGCGCACGTTGGGTTTATCGGTAAAGGTATGCTAACCGCCGCAGTCTGTGGCGACGTGTTCGCTTCCCCGAGCGTAGATGCGGTACTGACCGCCATTCAGGCGGTAACCGGTGAGGCGGGCTGTTTGTTGATCGTGAAAAATTACACCGGTGACCGTCTTAATTTCGGTCTTGCCGCCGAGAAAGCCCGTCGCCTTGGTTACAACGTCGAAATGCTGATTGTCGGCGATGACATCTCCCTGCCGGATAACAAACACCCGCGCGGCATTGCGGGAACCATCCTGGTGCATAAAATCGCGGGCTATTTTGCCGAACGCGGCTACAACCTCGCCACCGTCCTGCGTGAAGCGCAATACGCGGCCAATAACACCTTCAGTCTGGGCGTTGCGCTTTCCAGCTGTCATCTGCCGCAAGAAACCGACGCCGCCCCGCGTCATCATCTGGGCCACGCGGAGCTGGGTATGGGCATTCACGGCGAACCAGGCGCCTCGGTTATCGACACCCAGAACAGTGCGCAGGTGGTGAGCCTGATGGTGGATAAACTGCTGGCTGCCCTGCCTGAAACCGGCCGTCTGGCGGTGATGATTAACAATCTTGGCGGCGTTTCTGTTGCCGAAATGGCCATCATTACCCGCGAACTGGCCAGCAGCCCGCTGCATCCGCGTATCGACTGGCTGATTGGCCCGGCCTCGCTGGTTACCGCGCTGGATATGAAAGGCTTTTCACTGACGGCCATCGTGCTGGAAGAGAGCATCGAAAAAGCGCTGCTCACCGAGGTGGAAACCAGTAACTGGCCGACGCCGGTCCCACCGCGTGAAATCAGCTGTGTACCGTCATCTCAGCGTAGCGCACGCGTGGAATTCCAGCCTTCGGCGAACGCCCTGGTGGCCGGGATTGTGGAGCTTGTCACCACAACCCTTTCCGATCTGGAGACCCATCTTAATGCGCTGGATGCCAAAGTCGGCGATGGCGATACCGGTTCAACCTTTGCCGCAGGCGCGCGGGAAATTGCCAGCCTGCTCCATCGTCAGCAGTTGCCGCTGGATAACCTTGCCACGCTGTTCGCGCTGATTGGCGAACGTCTGACCGTGGTGATGGGCGGTTCCAGCGGTGTGCTGATGTCTATTTTCTTTACTGCCGCAGGGCAGAAACTGGAACAGGGAGCTAACGTTGCCGAAGCCCTGAATACGGGACTGGCGCAGATGAAGTTTTACGGCGGCGCAGACGAAGGCGATCGCACCATGATTGATGCACTGCAACCGGCCCTGACTTCGCTGCTCGCACAACCGAAAAATTTGCAGGCCGCATTCGACGCCGCGCAAGCGGGAGCCGAACGAACCTGTTTGTCGAGTAAAGCCAATGCGGGTCGCGCATCGTATCTCAGCAGCGAAAGCCTGCTCGGAAATATGGACCCCGGCGCGCACGCCGTCGCGATGGTATTTAAAGCGTTGGCAGAGAGTGAATTGGGCTAAGCCATAAGTGCCTGATGCGCTTCGCTTATCAGGCCTACGAGTGCAAACCTTTGTAGGCCGGATAAGGCAACGCCGCCATCCGGCAGAACGTTAACGATAAACGCGGATCCCGCCCTCTACGCCGCGGCTAAACAGCACCTGCCAAAGCTCAATATCTCTGGCTCGGAAAGCCCCGGCGCAGGCACATAAATAATAATTAAACATTCTTCTGAAGGTGGCGGAATAACGTGATGACAGCTCCGGCCAGGCCTGATTAAAGCGCTCATGCCAGGCCATCAGCGTTTTATCATAATCGCTGCCGAAGTTATGCCAGTCCTCCATCACAAACCGTGATTCGCTGGCCTCGGCAATATGGGAAATTGCCGGTAAGCAGCCGTTCGGGAAAATGTATTTATTGATCCACGGATCGACGCTCATCCCTTTTTTATTGCTACCAATGGTATGCAGCAGGAACAGTCCGTCCGGTTTTAAACAACGGTCGGCGATGCTGAAATAGGTGTCGTAGTTTTTCGGCCCGACGTGTTCAAACATCCCCACGGACACAATGCGATCGTAGTGTTTATCAAGATCGCGATAATCCTGCAGCAGAATGTTAACGTCCAGCCCTTCACAGCGCTGCTGCGCCATTTTCTGCTGCTCTTTGGAAATGGTAACGCCTTCTACCGCCACGCCATAATGACGCGCCGCATATTCCGCCAGCCCGCCCCAGCCACAACCGATATCGAGTAAACGCATACCCGGTTTAAGCTGCAGCTTCTCGCAGATCATTTTTAATTTGGCATTTTGCGCATCGTCTAATGTGGTCGCGTCTTTCCAGTAACCGCAGGAATATTGCATATGCGGATCAAGCATCAATGCAAAGAGATCGTTACCAATATCATAATGTTCTTTACCGACGATCCATGCGCGGCTACGTGACTGCAAATTAAACAGGCGCGCGCTGGCAATGCGTAAAATATCTTTCAGATTACCTGGCATCTGCTGGTCGAGTTTTGCTCTCAGGATTTTACAGAACAGAATATCGAGCCGTTCGCAGTCCCACCAGCCTTCCATATAGCTTTCGCCAAGCCCTAACGAGCCTTGTTGCAATACCCGTTTAAAGAAACCGGTATGATGAAGTTGAATGTCCCAGGCGCGCGAGCCATTAATTCTGATATCCGCTTGCGAAAGCAGCTCTTTTCCCATTCGGGTCCAGTTATCATTTGTTTCATTGACGATGACAGCATCTGAACAAAGCGAGTTCATGGTATTTACCAAAAGTGGGCTAAAAATTATTACGCAAGATTATTATGGAAAAAAGAGTGTATGTATTATGATCCGCGGACAAGATCTATCGAGCAGCGGACACACCATCGGGAGCATTGACGATTCATTTATGGAAACTCTCGCGCAAAAACAGTGGAACTCCTTCCCGGATAACTCCATGACCGAACTGCCGCAGGACGTATTCTTTCGCTCATATGTCCTGGAAGCCAACCACCATGTACCGCAGCATTCACACTCTTTTATGCAGTTTCATTTCGCCCGCAAAGGCAGCATGCGCATTGATGTTGCCGGTAAGTGCTGGATAATCCCGGCGCATTATGGCATTTGGATCCCAAATAATACGGAGCATGCGGTTTGGGCATTAGATGATGTGTATTTAGAAAATCTGGATATTAAACCGGGCTTTCTTGAAGAGAGCATCAATGAATGCAAAGTAGTGGCTATCAGTGATTTCGCCAGAGAGTTTATTCATTACGCCACGAATTCAATTTCAGGCCATTATGATAGTCAGTCAAAAGAGGGCAAGCTGGTTAGTGTGCTGGTCGATATTATTATGCAACTCCCGGAAGTCGCTTTTGTATTACCCTGGCCGCAGGATCGCGAATTAACCAAAGTCTGCCGAACAATACAAGAATCCCCCGCACTGGAGCATTCTGTTGAATACTGGGCGCAGCATCTGGGTATGTCTGCCCGTACCTTTTCACGCCATTTCAAAAAAGAAACCGGATTGCCTTTCAGCGTCTGGAAGCAAAAAATGCGAATACTTGAATCGGTATTAATGCTGAAGAAAAATAAAAGCGTAACCGCCGTGGCACTCGACGTTGGGTATTCAAGCACCGCGGCATTTAGCTACGCATTCCGCCAGGCGTTTGGCGTTCCGCCCTCTAATTACTGATTAACGGCGTTGATGCCAGTAAGCCGCTGCGCGAACCCGTTGCTGATCGAACGCCTCGGTTTCAAAACGAGCACTCAGGTTTTTGACCACCTTGCCTTCGCCGGTGATCCAGATGAAATAATCGTCTGCGGGCACGCTTAGCCGCGATAAGTGTTCATTCACCGCCTGCTCGTCATGGCCGATAAACCACTGAAGAGTAAATCCGTCGAGATGGGCAAAATAGTCCTGGTACGCCGCATCCTGCACGCTAACCAACGCCGTAACGTGCGGACGTACCGCCAAACGGCAGAGCGACTCCAGGCGTCGGCGCAACGCGGGCATTCCCGACTCATCACACACGTAAACCTGATACGCATAGTCCTCTGGTACCACCAAAGAACCGCGCGGCCCGCCGATCGTAAGCTTATCACCCTCACGGGCATTCATCGCCCATGTACTTGCCACGCCGCCGTCATGAATATAGAAATCCAGTGCCAGCTCATGGCGCGTTTCGTCATACAACGGCGTGTAGTCACGGGATAACGGACGTACGCCGTCAGCCCAGGCAATGCCTTCATCGGTGACAACCGGCGGTACAAAATGGCTGCCCGGTTCAGGGAAAAAGACCTTGGTATGATCGTCAAAGCCGCGTGAGCTAAAACCGTCCAGAGCGTCACCGCCCAGTACAATGCGCTGAAAGCCCGCGCTAATACGCTCTACCCGCAGGACAGTAAGTTCTCGAAAACGCAGTTCATTGCGAACGCGCTGCGGGTAGCGTGAGGTGTTTGTTGTCATTTTTTCGCCTTCGTGAAAATAATAAGATATATCTAAATTGATTTTTTAAATGATAATGATTGCTAATCAAAAATATTGCAAGCATTTTTTGATATAGTTAAATTATGATTACCTGACTATCACATCCATTTAAAAACATTTAATAATCATCACGTTATACAGTATATGATTTGTAGACTTGCAAACTGATAATTTTTAGATATAAATTAGATATATCTAAACAATATCAGGAGACGATGATGCAAAACCATCATGAAGGTTGCTGTAAGCACACAGAGCACCAACACGAAGGCTGCTGCAAGGGTGAAGGACATCACCATGAAGGCCGCCACAACGAGCACCATGCAGGTTGCTGCAAAGGTGAAGAACATCGCCATGAAGGCTGTAACAAAGAACACCACCACGAGCAGGGTTGCGGGCATCGCCACGGTCGTGGCGGCGGCGGTGGTCGTCGTCAGCGGTTCTTCGGCCACGGCGAATTACGCCTGGTGATTCTGGATATCTTGACCCGCGACGCCAGCCACGGCTATGAGCTGATTAAAGCGATTGAAACCCTGACCCAGGGTAATTACACCCCAAGCCCGGGCGTTATCTATCCAACACTGGATTTCTTGCAGGATCAGGCACTGATCACCGTCAGCGACGAGGAAGGTGGGCGTAAACAGATTGCGATCACGACCCAGGGCCAGCAGTGGCTGGATGAAAACCGTGAACATCTGGAACATATCCACGAACGGATTAAAGCCCGCTGCGTGGGTTTTGAATTACGCAAAAATCCACAGATGAAACGCGCGCTGGAAAACTTCAAAGCCGTGCTGGATCTACGCGTCAATCATGGTGATACCAGCGATGCGCAGATCAAAAAAATCATCGGTATTATCGATCGCGCTGCGCTGGATATTACTCAGTTGGATTAATCTGCACAGCAGGCGGAACCCGTATGCCCGACGTTCCGCCTGTATTTTTAGTATTAATGCAGCACCGTAACCGCATCTTCCAGACGACCCGCGCGATGTTTCACCATCGCGGAAATCTGCGCACTCTCTTCAACCAGTTCGGCGTTTTTCTGCGTAATGTTACTCAGCTCATTCACCGCGCGGGTCAGGCTGGAAAGACCATCCGATTGTTCCAGCGTGGAGTGGCTGATTTGGGCGATCAGCTGAGTGACGTTTTGCACCTGCTCCACAATATCGTCCATCGTGCGCCCTGCGGCGTGAACCTGGTCAGATCCGGACTGCACCTTGTCAGCGCTGGCATCAATCAGCTTGCGGATATCATTGGCCGCACTGGCGCTGCGGCTAGCAAGATGACGCACTTCTCCCGCCACCACGGCGAACCCTTTCCCCTGCTCGCCCGCCCGCGCGGCTTCAACAGCGGCGTTCAAAGCCAGAATGTTAGTCTGGAAGGCAATATCGTTAATCAGCGTCGTAATAGTGCCGATCCGCTGGGTGCTGTTGGCGATATCGTCCATGGTTTTGATGACGGTATCCATTGCCTCACCGCCGTGCGTTGCCGCGCTGCTGGCGGCAATAGAGAGCTTATCGGCCGCGGCGGCGGTCTCTGAGTTTTGTTTCACCGATGCCGCCATCTGATTCATGGTGGTCACCGTTTCCTGCACGTTCTCGACAGTCTGCTGCGTATGCTTGTTTAAATCGTCGCTGCCTTTCGCCAGCGTTTCGCTGTCGCTGCGCACGCAACTCACCTGGCTGGAGACGTCGTGAATGAGCCAGCGACACATTAATCCAAGTTGGCCCACTGCTCGTAGCATCAGGCCCAGTTCATCACTACGGTTAAGATGCGACACGCTGTTCCGCTCACCGGTCGCCACTTTCAGAGCCTGACGGGTGACATTCTCAATAGGACGCACAATTTGCCATTCGAAAATAGCCGTTCCCAGCACCATCACCAACGCGCTCATCAGCAGTAACGGCCATTCGGCGCCCATCTGCTGCAATGTGGCCGCTAGCAGGACAAACATGAATGCCATCACGCTGCGTACCCGCCAGCGAATCGGCATCGCCGGCAGTTTACCCAGCCAGCCTTTGCGTACCACCAGCCCTTTATGAATACGCCGGTTGCAACGCCCTTCGTTCAGCGCTTTATATAAAGGCTCTACTGCCGCAATTTCCTCGTCAGTTGCCCGGGTACGAATCGACATATACCCGGTCACGCGTCCTTCCCGCACCATCGGCACCGCATTGGCCCTCACCCAGTAGTGATCGCCATTCTTACGCCGGTTTTTCACAATCCCGCTCCATGGCTCGCCCTGCTTCAGGGTGTACCACATATCCGCAAACGCCGCTTTTGGCATGTCCGGATGACGAACCTGATTGTGCGGCTTATCGAGCAATTCATTCAGCTGATAGCCACTGACCTGGACAAATGTATCGTTCGCATGGGTAATATAGCTTTGTAAATCGGTGGTAGACATGAGGGTGATATCATCATCCAGCGGTGTATTTTGCTGACTAACGTAGGGATGAGAAGACATGATTGCGTCCTGTGCAGGTTATCTGGTTGTTAACTCTTTCGGCTTATGTTATTTCGGCGATAATTTTTTTATCTTTAGTTGTTAAATTTGATTTAGATCGCAATTTGCGATTAAACCTCAAAATCTGTACGCATTCTAATCCATTGATTTAAAATACTTTCATCTAGTAACTATTCAACGTCACTTCTACCAGCGCACCGTCACAGTGCAAATCTTGCCCATTTTTAGCGCAAATTTACGTTTATTCGATCTGTTTTCAGGCTCCTTACTTGGGCAAAATGCCAGCAAATGTTAAATCACGGCATTAAATGTTGCGCAAATGAGATGTTTCCTGGTGTTTATCCCGATTTTTGCTAAGCGCGCCGGAATGGCGCAATCCCTGCAATACTTAAATCAGTATCATGTGATACGCGAGCTCCGGGAGCATATTTTGAACAGGTTACCTTCCAGCGCATCGGCCCTGGCCTGCAGCGCACACGCACTGAATCTCATCGAAAAGCGCACGCTTGATCATGAGGAAATGAAATCATTGAACAAAGAGGTGATTGAGTACTTCAAGGAGCATGTCAATCCGGGGTTCTTAGAGTATCGAAAATCTGTAACTGCAGGCGGGGATTACGGAGCCGTAGAGTGGCAAGCGGGAAGCCTGAATACGCTTGTCGACACCCAGGGGCAAGAGTTCGTCGATTGCCTGGGTGGTTTTGGAATTTTCAACGTGGGGCACCGTAATCCAGTCGTGGTTTCCGCCGTACAGAATCAACTCGCGAAACAACCTCTGCACAGCCAGGAGTTACTTGACCCTCTTCGGGCCATGTTGGCAAAAACTCTCGCCGCACTGGCGCCCGGTAAACTGAAATACAGTTTTTTCTGTAACAGCGGGACCGAGTCGGTTGAAGCCGCCCTGAAGCTGGCGAAAGCGTATCAATCGCCGCGCGGTAAATTTACGTTTATTGCCACCAGCGGCGCATTCCACGGTAAATCACTGGGCGCGCTGTCCGCCACAGCTAAATCCACCTTCCGTAAACCCTTTATGCCGCTGCTGCCGGGCTTCCGTCATGTGCCGTTTGGCGATATTAACGCGATGCGCACCATGCTCAGCGAGTGTAAAAAGACCGGTGACGATGTCGCAGCCGTGATCCTCGAACCCATCCAGGGTGAAGGTGGGGTGATCTTGCCTCCACAAGGCTATTTGACTGCCGTTCGTAAACTTTGCGATGAGTTTGGCGCGCTGATGATCCTTGACGAAGTGCAAACCGGCATGGGGCGTACCGGCAAAATGTTCGCCTGCGAACACGAAAACGTGCAGCCCGACATTATGTGTCTGGCCAAAGCGTTGGGCGGCGGTGTGATGCCCATTGGCGCGACCATTGCCACCGAAGAGGTGTTCTCCGTCCTGTTCGACAATCCTTTCCTGCATACCACCACCTTTGGCGGCAACCCGCTCGCTTGTGCAGCTGCGCTGGCCACCATTAACGTCCTGCTGGAGCAAAATTTACCGGCTCAGGCGGAGCAGAAAGGCGATATGTTGCTGGATGGTTTCCGCCAGCTTGCGCGGGAATACCCGGACCTGGTGCATGATGTACGCGGTAAGGGCATGCTGATGGCGATTGAGTTTGTCGATAATGAAATCGGCTACAACTTTGCCAGTGAGATGTTCCGCCAGCGGGTGCTGGTTGCCGGCACGCTTAACAATGCAAAGACGATCCGCATCGAACCGCCGTTGACGTTAACGATCGAGCAATGCGATCTGGTATTGCGATCGACGCGCAAAGCCCTGGCAGCATTACGGGTGAGCGTGGAGCAAATGTAACAACCTTACCCGGCCTATAAAAGACAATCTTTTGTAGGCCGGATAAGGCGTAGCCGCCATCCGGCAATTAGCCTGACTTAAACAATCCGCACACCAGCAGGCATAAGGCGTTCTGGCGTCAACAGTACGCTTTCACTGCCATCGTCGGTTTCCGCGCACAGCAGCATGCACTCTGATGTCTCACCGCGCATTTTGGCCTTTTGCAGATTACACAGCACCACCACCGTTTTGCCCATCAGCTCCTCTTCTCTGTAGTAAGGCACCAGGCTGGTTACGGTTTGCAGCGTACGCTCTCCCACATCTACCTGTACGATATACAGCTTATCGGCATTGTCATGGCGCTTTACCTGTGCGATTTTTCCAACACGTATTTCCATTCGGGCAAAATCAGCAAATGCGACGGTATCCATTATTTTCTCCTTTGGTAAAATTTTACTAAATATTAGCAAAATATTTTCCGAGCATTGTTCTCAAAAGCGGGAAAATGACGTACTCATCACACTCTGAAAGCCCAGTTTTACCCCGAGCATGTCAATTAATCATGCTTTTTTTACTGAAAACAGATGAATAGATAAGCACTTCATTTACAATGCGCAGGTAACTCAGGGAAAAGGCAAACATGGCAACACTTAAAGACATCGCAATCGAAGCTGGCGTGTCCCTGGCGACAGTGTCCCGGGTTTTAAACGATGACCCCACGCTGAATGTAAAAGAAGAGACTAAGCATCGCATTCTGGAGATCGCGGAAAAGCTGGAGTACAAAACCAGCAGCGCCCGAAAGAACCAGACCAGCGCGCTCGGCCCCCAGCATATTCTGGCGCTCTACAGCTATCAGCAAGATTTGGAAATCAACGATCCTTACTACCTCGCGATCCGCCATGGGATTGAAACCCAGTGTGAGAAACTCGGGATCGAACTGACCAACTGCTATGAGCACAGTGGTCTGCCGGAGAGCAAACACATTACCGGCATTCTTATTGTCGGCAAGCCTTCTCCCGCTCTGCGCGAGGCGGCAACAGCGCTTACCGACAATATCTGCTTTATCGATTTCCATGAATCCGGCAGCGAATATGACGCCGTCGATATCGATCTGGCCCGCATCAGCAAAGAGAGCATCGACTTCTTCATTGCCCAGGGCGTCACCCGCATTGGCTTCATCGGTGGCGAAGACCAGCCAGGCAAGGCCGATATCCGCGAAGCCGCGTTTGTCGAATACGGTCGTCTGCAGCAGGTCGTTTCTGAACAGGACATCTATCGCGGCGGTTTCTCCAGTTCATCAGGCTATGAACTGGCTAAAGAAATGCTGGCGAAACCCGACTATCCCAGCGCCCTGTTTGTGGCTTCAGACTCGATTGCCATTGGCGTTCTGCGCGCCATCCACGAGCGCGGTCTGAATATTCCGCAGGATATTTCGCTGATTAGCGTTAATGATATCCCAACGGCGCGTTTCACCTTTCCTCCGCTTTCCACCGTTCGCATCCATTCGGAAATGATGGGCAGTCAGGGCGTCAACCTGCTGTTCGAAAAAGCCCGTGACGGGCGTGCGCTCCCCCTGCTGGTTTTTGTTCCCAGCAAGCTGAAACTGCGCGGCACCACCCGCTGAAATCCCCCGTTAATCCGCCCGGTTTCTTCTGATGCCGGGCGCGCATTGTCATGCATTCTTTTCCGCGTCCGAATTATTTTCGTGATCCAGTTAAAGTAAATCACTTCACTCGCTATATTTTAGTAAAACTTTTACTAAAATCACCATCAATTACACTTACCCACCATTACAATGAATGGTTCCGATTTTTCTCCACCGGGAGGCCTTATGAATCGCTGGGAAAACATTCAGCTCACCCACGAAAATCGACTGGCGCCACGCGCATATTTTTTCTCTTACGACTCCGTTGCGCAGGCTCGCTCGTTTGCCCGCGAAACCAGCAGCCTCTTTCAGCTGCTAAGCGGTCAGTGGAATTTTCAGTTCTTTGAGCATCCGCTGCTGGTGCCGGAAGCCTTTACGTCGCAGTTTATGAGTGACTGGGGCAGCATCACCGTCCCCGGCATGTGGCAGATGGAAGGACACGGCAAGCTGCAGTATACCGACGAAGGTTTTCCTTTCCCGATTGATGTCCCCTACGTTCCGACCAATAACCCCACCGGGGCCTATCAGCGTATTTTCACCCTCAGCGAAGGCTGGCAGGGCAAACAGACACTGATTAAGTTTGATGGCGTAGAAACCTACTTCGAAGTTTACGTGAATGGTCAATACGTTGGCTTCAGCAAAGGCAGCCGCCTGACGGCCGAATTTGATATCAGCGCGGTGGTGAAGACCGGTGATAACCTGCTGTGCGTTCGCGTAATGCAATGGGCTGATTCCACCTACGTTGAAGACCAGGATATGTGGTGGTCGGCGGGAATTTTCCGCGACGTCTATCTGGTCGGCAAACAGGCGACCCACATTCAGGATTTTACCGTTCGCACCGAGTTCGATGATGACTATCGCGACGCCACCCTCTCCTGCGACATTGCGCTGGAAAACCTGGCCTCCACGCCAGCGATAGCGTCGCTCGAATACACCTTATTTGACGGTGAGAAGGCGCTGCATAGCGGTGTGATTAACACTCTGAAGGTGGATGAACAAACGCAGACCGCTTTTCATTTCAAGGTTAGCGCGCCGCAGCAGTGGTCGGCGGAATCGCCGTATCTCTACCACCTGGTGATGACGCTGAAAGATGCCAGCGGCAACATCCTTGAGGTCGTGCCACAGCGCGTTGGATTCCGCGATATTAAAGTTCGCGACGGTCTGTTTTACATCAATAACCGCTACGTGATGCTGCATGGCGTTAACCGCCACGATAACGATCATCTTAAGGGCCGTGCTGTCGGTATGGATCGCGTTGAAAAAGATCTGCTGTTAATGAAGCAGCACAACATCAACTCCGTACGCACCGCCCATTACCCGAACGATCCGCGCTTCTATGAATTGTGCGATATCTACGGCCTGTTCGTGATGGCCGAAACAGACGTTGAATCTCACGGCTTCGCCAATATCGGCGATATCAGTCGGATCACCGACGATCCACTGTGGGAAAATGTCTACGTTGAGCGCATCGTGCGCCACGTCCATGCGCAGAAAAACCACCCTTCGATCATCATCTGGTCGCTCGGTAACGAATCCGGATACGGCTGTAACATCCGCGCCATGTATCACGCTGCGAAAGCGCTGGATGACACGCGTCTGATCCATTACGAAGAAGATCGTGACGCCGAAGTGGTGGATATCATCTCCACCATGTACACCCGCGTGCCGCTGATGAATGAGTTTGGTGAATATCCGCATCCTAAGCCGCGCATCATCTGCGAGTATGCGCACGCCATGGGCAACGGTCCCGGCGGGCTAACGGAATATCAGAACGTCTTCTATCAGCATGATTGCATCCAGGGGCACTATGTATGGGAGTGGTGCGATCACGGGATTCAGGCTAAAGATGACGACGGCAACGTCTGGTACAAATATGGCGGCGACTACGGCGACTATCCGAACAACTACAACTTCTGCCTTGATGGCCTGATTTATTCCGATCAAACCCCAGGACCGGGACTGAAAGAGTACAAGCAGGTAATTGCGCCGGTGAAAGTGCGCGCACAGGATCTGGCCCGCGGCGAGCTACGGGTAGAAAACAAACTCTGGTTCACCACGCTTGACGACTACACCTTGCATATTGAGGTTCGCGCCGAAGGAGATACGCTCTTTGTTCAGCAGATAAAACTGCGCGACGTTCCTCCCAACAGCGACGCGCTGCTGCAATGCGCACTGCCGGAGCTGGATGCGCGCGAAGCGTTCCTTAACGTCACCGTGACGAAAGATTCCCGAACGTCATACAGCGAAGCCGGGCATCACATCGCGACTTATCAGTTCCCGCTGAAGGCCAGAACGGCGGCTGCCGTACCGTTTAGCCTGCAAAACGCCAACCCTCTGACGCTGGAAGACAGCCGCCAGAGCTGCACCGTTCGCGGTTATAACTTCCATCTGACCTTCTCAAAGCTGACAGGTAAACCGATCGCCTGGAACGTCAATGGCGAAGAGCTGATTACCCGCGAGCCGAAGATTAATTTCTTCAAACCGACCATTGATAACCACAAACAAGAGTTCGAAGGCCTCTGGCAGCCGAATCATTTACAGATTATGCAGGAGCATCTGCGCGAGTTTACCCTTGAGCAAACCGATGATGCGCTGCTGATAACCAGCCAGACCATTATCGCCCCGCCGGTATTCGATTTCGGTATGCGCTGCACTTATCGCTGGCGCATTGCCGCGGACGGTCAGCTGAATGTGGAACTTTCTGGCCAGCCTTACGGCGAGTACCGGGACATTATTCCGTGCATCGGTTTCACGATGGGCATCAACGGTGATTTGGGCCAGGTGGCGTATTACGGACGTGGTCCCGGTGAAAACTATGCCGATAGCCAGCAGGCCAACATCATCGACATCTGGCGCAGCAGCGTGGATGAGATGTTCGAAAATTATCCGTTCCCGCAAAACAACGGCAATCGTCAGGACGTGCGTTGGGCAATGCTAACCAACCGCCACGGCAACGGCCTGCTGGTGGTCCCGCAGCGCCCTGTCAACCTGAGCGCCTGGCGCTATACGCAGGAAAATATCTTTGCCGCACAGCACTGCAACGCGCTGCAACGTAGCGATGACATCACCCTGAATCTGGACCACCAGTTGCTGGGCTTAGGTTCCAACTCGTGGGGAAGTGAAGTACTCGATTCCTGGCGCGTCTGGTTTACGTCATTCAGCTACGGCTTCACGTTGTTGCCGGTTTCCGGCAGCGAATCTGGCGCTCAAACCACCGCCAACCGCGCCTTTGGCACCGGGTTCTTTTCCACGAATATGCGCAGCGAGAATACAAAATGAGGATCATCGACAACTTAGAGCAGTTCCAGCAACGCTATGCTTCAGGTCGGAAATGGCAACGCTGCGTCGAGGCTATTGAAAATATTGACAATATTCAGCCAGGCGTCGCCCACTCTATCGGTGATTCCCTGAGCTACCGCGTGGAGACAGACTCCGCGACCGATGCGCTGTTTACCGGTCATCGTCGTTATTTTGAGATCCATTACTACCTGCAAGGGCAGCAAAAAATAGAGTATGCCGCCAAAGAGGATCTCCAGGTGGTTGAATATTATCGCGATGAAACCGATCGCGAATATCTGAAAGGTTGTGGAAAAACCGTCGAAGTGCACGAAGGACAAATGGTTATTTGTGACAATCATGAAGCCTATCGTTTTATTTGTAATAACGCAGTGAAAAAAGTCGTACTCAAAGTCACCATCGAAGATGGTTATTTTCATAATAAATAAAAACACAGGCGGCGCCGACGTTGCGCCGCCAGTACCCTATAATAATCAGGAATCGGAGATGTGCTATGTCTGATACCAAACGTAATACCATCGGCAAGTTCGGCTTACTTTCACTCACCTTTGCCGCGGTTTATAGTTTTAATAACGTAATCAACAATAATATTGAGCTTGGTCTGGCATCCGCACCGATGTTTTTCCTCGCGACGATTTTCTACTTTATTCCGTTTTGCTTAATCATCGCTGAATTTGTTTCGCTGAATAAAAACTCCGAAGCCGGTGTCTACGCATGGGTAAAAAGTTCGCTGGGTGGGCGTTGGGCATTTATTACTGCCTACACCTACTGGTTCGTTAACCTGTTCTTTTTTACCTCGCTTTTGCCCCGCGTTATTGCCTACGCCTCATATGCTTTTTTAGGCTACGAATACATTCTGACGCCGTTCGCAACCACCGTGTTAAGTATGGTGCTGTTTGCCTTCTCCACCTGGGTTTCGACCAATGGTGCAAAAATGTTAGGGCCGATTACCTCGGTCACCTCCACGTTGATGCTGCTGCTGACGCTGTCCTATATTTTACTGGCAGGTACGGCGCTGGTTGGCGGCGTACAGCCTGCTGACCCTATCACCGTAGACGCAATGATCCCGAATTTTAACTGGGCCTTCCTCGGTATCACCACCTGGATTTTTATGGCGGCAGGCGGCGCGGAGTCGGTGGCGGTGTACGTCAACGACGTCAAGGGCGGCTCCAAATCGTTCGTGAAGGTCATTATCATTGCCGGAATTTTTATCGGCGTGCTCTATTCCATCTCCTCGGTGTTGATTAACGTATTCGTCAGCAGCAAAGAGCTGAAGTTTACCGGTGGTTCGGTGCAGGTATTCCACGGCCTGGCGGCATATTTCGGCCTGCCGGAGCTGGTCGTTAACCGCTTTGTCGGCCTGGTCTCCTTTACCGCGATGTTCGGCTCCCTGCTGATGTGGACCGCAACGCCGGTGAAGATCTTCTTCTCTGAAATTCCGGCGGGTATTTTCGGTAAAAAAACCGTCGAACTGAATGAAAATGGCGTCCCGGCCCGTGCAGCATGGATCCAGTTCCTGATCGTTATCCCGCTGATGATTATCCCGACGCTCGGCTCCAATACCGTGCAGGATTTAATGAACACCATCATCAACATGACCGCCGCCGCCTCGATGCTGCCGCCGCTGTTTATTATGCTGGCTTACCTGAATCTGCGTGCAAAACTGGACCACTTACCGCGCGACTTCCGTATGGGTTCGCAAAAAACCGGCATTGTTGTGGTGTCGATGCTGATCGTTCTTTTCACCATCGGATTTATTGCCTCTACCTTCCCAACCGGCGGCAATATCATGACCATTATTTTCTATAACGTCGGTGGGATTGTTATTTTCCTCGGTTTTGCCTGGTGGAAATACAGTAAATATATCAAAGGGCTAACCAAAGAAGAAAAAGCTATTGAGGCGGCCCCTGCTTCAGATATCAATTAATGACTAAAACATAATAACAATAAACAATATTCGCCAAGGCTATAACAATAAAAATTAAATTTTATTTGCTTAGGATCGAAGCATGAAAAACATTAGCCATTGTTGCAGGGCAATTATTGCCCTGCCCTTTTTCTGCGTCTCCTCTCTGGGTGCAGAAGAAGTTCGCCCTGCAGAACACGACGACACGAAAACGCCAGAAATATCTTCCCCCTCATTTCGCTTTTATGGCGAATTGGGCATGGGGGGATATATGGATTTAGAAGGACAAGACAAACATAAATACAGTGATGGTACCTATATAGAAGGTGGCCTGGAGATAAAACACGGCTCTTGGTTTGGTCTGATCTACGGCGAGGGCTGGACCGTGCAGGCCGACCATCAGGGCAATGCCTGGGTTCCTGACCATAGCTGGGGCGGATTCGAGGGCGGGCTCAACCGCTTTTACGGCGGTTATCGTACCAATGACGGAACGGAGCTGATGCTCAGCCTGCGCCAGGACTCTTCGCTGGATGACCTGCAATGGTGGGGGGATTTCACTCCAGACCTGGGCTACGTCATTCCCAACACTCGCGACATCATGACTGCCATTAAGGTGCAAAACCTGACCGGTCCTTTGCGCTACAGCGTGACAGCAACGCCCGCCGGACACCACGACGAGAGCAAAGCCTGGCTGCACTTTGGTAAATACGATCGCTACGACGATAAATATACCTATCCGGCCATGATGAACGGCTATATCCAGTACGACCTGACTGAAGGCGTAACCTGGATGAACGGCCTGGAGATAACAGATGGTACCGGACAGCTGTTCCTGACCGGCATCCTTTCGCCCAACTTCGCCGCCCGCGCCTGGCACCACACGGGCCGCGCCGACGGGCTGGATGTGTCCGGCACCGAAACCGGCTATATGGTCAGCGCAATGTATGAAGCGCTAAAAGGCGTTTACCTCTCCACTGCTTATAGCTACGCCAAACACCGACCGGATAGCTATGAGGACGAAACCACTTCCTTTATGCAGTTCGGTATCTGGTATGAATACGGCGGCGGCCGTTTCGCTACTGCCTTCGACAGTCGGTTCTATATGCAGAATGCATCCGGCGACCCGAGCGACCAAATCTTCCTGATGCAATATTTCTATTGGTAACAAGGACCGGAATACCATGAACATGAAACCTATTCTTACGCCGCTGGCCTGTATCCTGCTGATGAACTTCTCCGCACATGCCGCCAGTGCTAACGACTTTAAAAACATCATTAATCGCACCGGTGCGCCGGGCTACATGCATGACTACGATCACGACGACCACCAACGCTTTAATCCATTTTTCGATCTTGGCGCCTGGCACGGTCATTTGCTCCCGGACGGCCCTGCAACGATGGGCGGCTTTCCAGGCGTGGCGTTGCTGACCGAAGAATACATCAATTTTATGGCCAATAATTTTGACCGTCTGACGGTGTACCAGCACGGTAAAAAGGTCGATTTCGCGCTTGAGGCCTACGGCATTCCCGGCGCGCTGGTGCAAAAGCTGTCATCTAAGCATGTGCAAATAGAGATGACGCTGCGTTTTGCCAGCCCGCGCACCTCGCTGCTGGAAACCAAAATCACCAGCAACACGCCGCTGGATCTGGTGTGGGACGGCGAGCTGCTGGAGAAACTGGAAGCCAAAGAGGGAAAAGCGCTGTCGGATAAAACCATTGATAGCGAATTCCCTGGCTATCAGCGCAAAATCACCGCCACGCACGACGGTCTGAAAGTCACCTTCGGCAAAGTGCGCTCAACCTGGGATCTGCTCACCTCCGGTGAGTCGGAGTATCAGGTGCATAAATCTGTCGCTATGAAAACCACGGTTAACGGTCATCACTTTACGGGGAAGGCCCATATCAGCGGTTCGACAACCATTTACACCACCTATTCTCATCTGCTTACCGCCGAGGATGTGGCGAAAGAGCAGCCGCAGATCCGCGATATTCTGGCGCGCCCGGCCTGGTATCTTGCTGCATCACAAAAGCGCTGGGTGGATTATCTGCAAAAAGGCTTAACCAATCCGGATGCCACAACGGAACAAACCCGGGTCGCGGTAAAAGCTATTGAAACGCTAAACGGCAACTGGCGCTCGCCAGGCGGTGCGGTAAAACACAATACCGTGACGCCATCGGTCACCGGCCGCTGGTTCTCCGGCAACCAAACCTGGCCGTGGGACACCTGGAAGCAGGCCTTCGCTATGGCGCACTTTAACCCGGAGATTGCCAAAGAGAATATTCGCGCCGTCTTTTCATGGCAGGTTAAACCCGGTGATCCGGTTCGCCCGCAGGATGCCGGATTCATCCCCGACCTGATTGCCTGGAATCTCAGCCCAGAACGCGGCGGCGACGGCGGTAACTGGAACGAGCGCAACACCAAACCCAGCCTGGCGGCCTGGTCGGTGATGGAGGTCTACTACGTCACCAAAGACAAGGCCTGGCTCGAAGAGATGTATCCAAAGCTGGTTGCGTATCACGACTGGTGGCTGCGTAACCGCGATCATAACGGCAACGGCGTGCCGGAATACGGCGCTACCCGCGATAAAGCCCACAATACCGACCGCGGCGAAATGTTGTTTACGGTGAAAAAAGGCGACAAGGAAGAAACGCTCTCCGGGCTTAACAACTACGCCACCGTGATCGATAAGGGCCAGTATGACAGCCTGGAGATCCCAGCGCAGGTTGCCGCCTCGTGGGAGTCCGGTCGTGACGATGCGGCTGCATTCGGTTTTATCGATAAAGATCAACTGGATAAATACGTCGCGGGCGGTGGAAAACGCAGCGACTGGGTGGTGAAATTTGCCGAAAATCGCAGTAAAGACGGTAATTTGCTGGGTTACTCGCTGTTGCAGGAGTCAGTCGATCAGGCCAGCTACATGTACAGCGACAACCATTATCTGGCGCAGATGGCGACCCTGCTCGGCAAACACGAAGAGGCGCAGCGCTATCGCCAACTGGCGCAAAACCTCGCAGATTACATCAACACCTGCATGTTCGACCCGGAAACAAAATTCTTTTACGACGTTCGTATTGAGGAGCAACCGCTGGCAAACGGCTGCGCGGGTAAACCGATCGTCGAACGTGGCAAAGGGCCGGAAGGCTGGTCGCCGCTGTTTAACGGTGCAGCAACGCAGCCCCATGCGGACGCGGTGGTTAAGGTGATGCTCGACCCCAAAGAGTTCAACACCTTTGTCCCGCTTGGCACGGCGGCGCTGACCAACCCGGCTTTCGGCGCGGATATCTACTGGCGCGGGCGCGTCTGGGTGGATCAGTTCTGGTTCGGGCTAAAAGGGATGGAGCGTTACGGCTATCGCGATGACGCGTTAAAACTGGCGGATACCTTCTTCAGCCACGCCAAAGGCCTCACCGCCGACGGTCCGATTCAGGAAAACTATAACCCGCTGACTGGCGCACAGCAGGGCGCACCGAATTTCTCCTGGAGCGCGGCGCATCTCTATATGCTGTATAACGATTTTCTTAAAAAACAGTAATCTGTGACATAACGCCGGATGGCGCTTCGCTTATCCGGCCTACAAAGACACATTTTCACCGGCCGGATTAGGTGCTTGCACTGCCATCCGGCATATTCGTCCTCTGGCTCCACTCCTTTTTTGAATCCCATCACAATCACGGCATTCCTCTTTTCCCTTTTACGCGGCGACGGCTAAATTATTAACTCATCCGACCACATAACAATAATTTTACATACTGGACACCTTTATGAGCTATCCGTCGCTGTTCGCTCCGCTCGATTTAGGCTTCACCACGCTTAAAAACCGCGTGCTGATGGGTTCAATGCATACCGGACTGGAGGAATATCCCGATGGTGCAGAACGGCTGGCCGCGTTCTACGCCGAGCGCGCCCGTCACGGCGTAGCGTTAATTGTGAGCGGAGGTATTGCGCCTGCGCTTTCCGGCGTGGGAATGGAAGGCGGTGCGATGCTGAACGACACCAGCCAGCTTGCTCACCATCGCGTCATTACCGATGCTGTGCATGATGAAGGCGGCAAAATCGCCCTGCAAATCCTGCACACCGGGCGTTACAGCTACCAGCCGCATCTGGTGGCGCCTTCTGCTATTCAGGCACCCATTAACCGCTTTACGCCACATGAATTAACGCACGATGAAGTGCTGCAGTTGATTGAAGATTTTGCCCACTGCGCACAGCTGGCGCGGGAAGCGGGCTACGATGGCGTGGAAGTGATGGGGTCGGAAGGGTATCTCATCAACGAATTCCTGACGCTGCGTACCAACCAGCGCGATGACCAATGGGGCGGTGAGTATGCCAACCGCATGCGTTTTGCCGTTGAGGTGGTGCGAGCGGTACGCCAGCGTGCCGGGAATGACTTTATTATTATCTTCCGCCTGTCGATGCTCGATCTGGTGGAAAACGGTGGAACCTTCGACGAAACCGTCCAGCTGGCGCAGGCTATAGAAGCCGCGGGAGCCACCATTATTAACACCGGTATTGGCTGGCATGAGGCGCGTATTCCCACTATCGCTACCCCGGTACCCCGCGGTGCGTTTAGTTGGGTGACGCGTAAGCTGAAAGGGCATGTGACAATCCCACTGGTCACCACCAACCGCATTAACGATCCTCAGGTTGCCGACGACATTCTGGCCCGTGGCGATGCCGATATGGTGTCGATGGCCCGTCCGTTCCTCGCTGATGCCGAACTGCTGTCAAAAGCGCAAACCGGACGAACGGATGAGATCAACACCTGTATCGGCTGTAACCAGGCCTGTCTGGATCAGATCTTCGTCGGCAAAGTCACCTCTTGCCTGGTCAATCCGCGCGCCTGCCATGAAACCAAAATGCCGATTGTTGCGGCAGCTGTGCAAAAGAACCTGGCGGTTGTCGGTGCGGGTCCTGCGGGCCTCGCCTTCGCCATTAATGCCGCAGCGCGCGGGCATCACGTGACGCTGTTTGACGCACATGGCGAGATTGGCGGGCAGTTTAATATCGCCAAACAGATCCCCGGCAAAGAAGAATTCTATGAAACCCTGCGCTACTACCGTCGGATGATCGACGTGACTGGCGTGACCCTGAAGCTGAATCACTTTGTCAGCGCACACGATCTGCACACCTTCGACGAAGTGATCCTCGCCAGTGGGATCGAGCCTCGTATGCCACCGATCGAGGGGATCGATCATCCAAAAGTACTGAGCTATCTCGACGTTCTGCGCGATAAAACGCCAGTGGGTAAACGCGTGGCGATCGTGGGCTGCGGCGGGATCGGTTTTGATACCGCAATGTATCTGAGTCAGCCCGGCGAACCCACCAGCCAGAACATTGCGGAGTTCTGCGTAGAATGGGGGATCGACACCAGCCTGCAACAGCCCGGCGGCTTACGCCCGGAAGGCCCACACTTATCCCGCAGCCCGCGCCAGATAGTGATGCTGCAGCGAAAAGCCAGCAAACCGGGACAAGGTTTAGGTAAAACGACGGGCTGGATCCATCGCGCCACCCTGCTCTCACGCGGCGTGAAAATGATCCCGGCAGTCAGCTATCAGAAGATTGATGATGATGGGTTACACGTTGTGTTGAACGGTGAACAGGTGATCTTTAACGTGGATAACGTGGTGATTTGTGCCGGACAAGAGCCGCGCCGTGAGCTGGTCGATCCGCTGCACGCGGCAGGTAAAACAGTGCATCTGATCGGCGGCTGCGATGTGGCGATGGAACTGGATGCCCGACGCGCTATTGCGCAGGGCACCAGGCTGGCGCTGGAAATTTAACGTCATGTCTTTCGTAGGCCGGATAAAGTGTTAGCCGCATCCGGCACTCTGCACCGATTTGCCTGATGGCGCTCTGCTTATCAGGCCTACAGAATCAGGCAGATTTTTACTGTAGGCCGGATAAGTCGTTAGCCGCATCCGGCACCCGCTATTACCGACGACGACCGGTTTTAACCGCCTTCAGCACCACGAATTTATTATTGGTGGCGATGGTTTCGCAGTTGCCGAAAATCTTCTTCAGCTTGTGGAAGTAGTCGAGGTGACGGTTAGCCACAATGTACAGCTCGCCGTTGATTTTCAGGCAGCGGCGGGCGTGGTGGAACATTTCCCAGGCAATGTTATCCGTCAGCGCATGCTTCTGATGGAACGGTGGGTTGCACAGCACGGCGTTAAAGCGGAAAGGTTCGACGCCAGACAGCGCGTTGTTAATCATAAACTCGCAGCGATCCAGCGCTTCAGGCATGTTGCTTTCCACGTTCAAACGGCTTGAAGCCACCGCCATCGGCGATTCATCAACAAATACCACGCTGGCTTCCGGGTTCTTCGCCAGCAGCGTCATACCGATAACACCGTTACCGCAGCCGAGATCAACAATCTCCCCTTCGAGGTTTTCCGGCAGATGCTCGATAAAAAAGCGCGCGCCGATATCCAGTCCGGTACGGGAGAAGACGTTGGCGTGGTTATGGATAGTCCAGTCGGTACCTTCCAGCTTCCAGCTTAGCGTTTGTGAGGCAGCGGCCAGCTCAGGTTTGCTGAACGTACAGTTGATCAAACGCGCTTTTTTCCACGCCAGCGTCGTGGTGGTTGGACCCAGCACTTTTTCAAACAGTTCCAGCGTCGAGGTATGTACATCACGCGCTTTTGCCCCGGCGATGATGCGCGTTTCTGGCGTTACCACTTCGCGCAGCGCACGCAGTTGCTGCTCCAGCAGCGCCATGGTTTTTGGCAGCTTAATCAGCACCACGCCCGGCGCCTGCGGATAGTCAGCGGTACTGTCGAGGAACTTGACGCTCGACTCGGCAATATCGTTATGACGCAGGTTCTCGCGTGTGGCAAGCTCGCTGAGATAGGAATCGCCGATGCTGTACGGCGTATGTTCCGCCAGCGCACAGCCCAGCGCGCCGAAGGTATCATTCAGGATCAGCACCGGGCCGCTAATCTCGGTATCGTCCAGCTGTTGCAGCAGATATTCATCTGCAGCTTCCCACGCCAGCAGCGGGTTAACGTCATCCGTTTCCGGGAAACGTTTAAGTGACAGCGAACGGAAACCGTTGTCTATGTGGCTCATCGGCCCTCCTGAATGGTAAAATTTCGGCGTATCCCTGAAAAGGGTGCGTGAGTATACACTTTTATGATTTGCGTGGACATGAATGAACCAACTAACTTACCTCCAGGGCTACCCGGAACATTTGCTTTCTCAAGTGAGAACGCTGATTGCTGAGCAGCGCCTGGGCGCTGTGCTGGAGAAGCGCTATCCGGGTACGCATGACTTCGCGACCGACAAAGCGCTCTGGCAATATACCCAGGATCTGAAAAATCAGTTTCTGCGTAACGCCCCGCCGCTAAATAAAGTCATGTATGACAGCAAGATCCACGTTCTGAATAATGCGTTGGGGCTGCATACCGCCGTCTCTCGCGTGCAGGGCGGTAAGCTCAAAGCCAAAGCGGAGATCCGCGTCGCCACCGTGTTTCGCAGCGCCCCAGAACCCTTTTTACGCATGATCGTCGTTCATGAACTGGCGCATCTGAAGGAAAAAGAGCACGACAAAGCGTTTTACCAGCTGTGCTGTCATATGGAGCCTCAGTATCACCAACTGGAGTTCGATACCCGCCTGTGGTTAACGCAACAATCGTTAAAGCAAACTGCGTAGTCGCGCACTGGCTTTGTCTTCAGGGCATGCTAAATTGACGAAAGAATCCCTTTTCGCAGCCTGAAGGCCTTTATGATACGTTTCGCAGTAATTGGCACAAACTGGATCACCCGCCAGTTTGTCGATGCCGCCCATGAAACCGGCAAATATAAGTTAACCGCAGTCTATTCTCGTAGCCTTGAGCAGGCGCAGACCTTCGCCAACGATTACCCAGTCGAACATCTGTTTACCTCGCTGGAAGCGATGGCGCAAAGCGAGGCGATCGACGCCGTCTACATCGCCAGTCCAAACTCTTTGCATTTCCCGCAGACTGAGCTGTTTTTGCGGCACAAAAAGCATGTTATTTGCGAAAAGCCGCTGGCCTCCAACCTGGCGCAAGCTGAAGCCGCTATCACCTGCGCGCGTCAAAATCAGGTCGTGCTATTTGAAGCGTTTAAAACCGCCTACCTGCCTAACTTCCTGCTGTTACAGCAATCGCTCCCAAAAGTTGGAAAAATCAGGAAAGCGTTTATCAATTACTGCCAGTACTCCTCGCGCTATCAGCGCTATCTGGACGGTGAAAACCCGAACACGTTTAATCCGGCGTTCTCCAATGGCTCGATTATGGATATCGGTTTTTACTGCCTGGCCTCAGCGGTTGCGCTGTGGGGCGAACCGCAGAGCGTTCAGGCCAGCGCCAGCCTGCTAGAAAGCGGCGTAGATGCCCACGGCGTGGTGGTGCTGAATTACGGTGATTTCAGCGTTACGCTCCAGCACTCAAAAGTAAGCGACTCGGTATTAGCCAGTGAAATTCAGGGCGAATCGGGATCGCTGGTCATCGAGCATATCTCCGAGTGTCAGAAAGTGTGCTTCGTTCCACGTGGGGGGAAAACGCAGGATCTGACGACGCCTCAGCACATCAATACTATGCTGTATGAGGCAGAGGCTTTTGCCCATTTGGTTGAATCCGGCGAAGTGGATCACCCGGCACTGGCCGTCAGCCGTATCACCGCCAAACTGCAAACGGAGATTCGCCGCCAGACCGGCGTGTTTTTCCCGGCAGACGAAGCGGAAACATCGCTGACTGCGTAAAGGTGTGTAAAACGAATGTTGCAGGCCATTGACTGAATGCATGGCCTGTAATATTTTGTAACCCGCAAAGGGGAGTAACTTCGTTGTCGGTTGATCGTCATTACGATGTGTGAAAAACCACATCCGGTCGCCGGGCGATAACAAAGGAATACGCCACCGTATTCCTTTGTTGTTGTAAGTGAGACCTTGCCGAATGGCAAGGTCTATGCATAAAAAGCAGCGGCTAATGCCATTCGGCGTTGGCCGTTTTTTTTATGCATGGGGAAATACAATGAATACTGTCGGCACACCGTTGTTATGGGGTGGCTTCGCTGTCGTAGTGGTAATTATGCTGGCCATCGACCTGCTGTTGCAGGGTCGTCGTGGCGCACATACGATGTCAATGAAGCAGGCTGCGGCCTGGTCAATCGTCTGGGTAACGCTGTCGTTACTGTTTAACGCCGCCTTCTGGTGGTACCTGGCAGAAACCCAGGGGCGCGCCGTTGCCGACCCACAGGCGCTGGCGTTCCTTACCGGCTATTTGATCGAAAAATCACTGGCAGTAGATAACGTCTTTGTCTGGTTGATGCTCTTCAGCTACTTCTCCGTGCCGCCTGCGTTGCAGCGTCGGGTACTGGTGTATGGCGTGCTGGGTGCGATTGTGCTGCGTACGATCATGATCTTCGCGGGCAGCTGGCTTATCACCCAGTTTGAGTGGCTGTTGTACGTGTTCGGCGCGTTCCTGCTGTTTACCGGCGTGAAGATGGCGCTGGCGAAAGAAGATGCCTCCGGTATTGGCGACAGACCGTTAGTACGCTGGCTGCGCGGTCATTTGCGCATGACCGATACCATCGAAGATGAAAAATTCTTTGTGCGTAAAAACGGCCTGCTGTTTGTTACGCCGCTGATGCTGGTGTTGATTCTGGTTGAGCTGAGCGATGTGATTTTTGCCGTCGACAGTATTCCGGCTATCTTTGCCGTGACCACCGACCCGTTCATCGTGCTGACCTCGAACCTGTTTGCTATTTTGGGTCTGCGTGCGATGTACTTCCTGCTGGCGGGCGTGGCGGAGCGTTTCTCCATGCTGAAGTACGGCTTGTCGGTCATTCTGGTGTTTATCGGTATTAAGATGCTGATCGTCGATTTCTACCATATCCCGATCGCTATCTCGTTAGGCGTGGTATTTGGCATTCTGTTTGTGACGCTGATTGTTAACGCGTGGGTCAACCACCAGCACGATAAAAAACAGCAAATACAGTAAGTTTCATCTGCTAGCTGAAAAGCCCGACAGCACACTGCGTGCGTCGGGCTTTTTGTTTATCATGTCAAAATAATGTTAAGTTAAAGTTATAAAATATGATCTCAACGCGGAATCCAGGATATTTCGCTTCCAGAACCCCGTTCTTTCCTTATACTCAGCCAAGCAAACATTTGCCCCATCCAGAAAGATGCGTCAACAGAACGCACAAAGGTAAGGCAACAACACAATGAAAGGATCACGACATGACTACGCAACGTTCATCGGGGCTACTCTCGCGTTTGGCGCAAGGGAGCCTGGTTAAACAAATTTTGATCGGTTTGGTACTGGGGATTTTACTGGCACTGGTGTCAAAACCTGCGGCTGAAGCCGCTGGTTTGCTGGGTACGCTGTTCGTCGGCGCATTAAAAGCCGTCGCGCCAATTCTGGTTCTGATGCTGGTGATGGCTTCTATCGCCAACCACCAGCACGGGCAAAAAACCAATATCCGCCCTATTCTGTTCCTCTACCTGCTCGGAACATTTTCAGCGGCATTAACCGCCGTTGTCTTCAGCTTTGCTTTCCCATCAACACTGCATCTTTCCAGCAGCGCGGGGGATATCGTACCGCCGTCCGGGATTGTTGAAGTGATGCGCAGCCTGCTGATGAGCATGGTTTCTAACCCAGTTGATGCTCTGCTTAACGCTAACTATATCGGTATTCTGGTATGGGCCGTTGGTCTGGGCTTTGCACTGCGCCACGGTAATGAAACGACCAAAAATCTGGTCAATGATATGTCCAACGCCGTCACCTTTATGGTGAAACTGGTGATTCGTTTCGCGCCAATCGGTATCTTTGGTCTGGTCTCCTCCACGCTGGCAACCACCGGTTTCGTAACGCTTTGGGGCTACGCCCAACTGCTGACCGTACTGGTAGGCTGTATGCTGCTGGTGGCATTTGTGGTCAACCCGCTGCTGGTCTTCTGGAAAATTCGCCGTAACCCGTACCCGCTGGTGCTGGCCTGTCTGCGTGAAAGTGGCGTGTATGCCTTCTTTACCCGCAGTTCGGCGGCAAATATTCCGGTGAACATGGCACTGTGTGAGAAGCTGAATCTGGATCGTGATACCTATTCGGTGTCTATTCCGCTGGGAGCCACCATCAATATGGCGGGCGCGGCGATCACCATTACCGTACTGACGCTGGCGGCGGTGAATACGCTGGGTATTCCGGTCGATTTACCGACAGCGCTGTTACTCAGCGTGGTGGCTTCGCTGTGTGCCTGTGGTGCATCGGGCGTGGCGGGCGGTTCTCTGCTGCTGATCCCGCTGGCGTGCAACATGTTCGGTATCCCGAATGACATCGCCATGCAGGTTGTTGCCGTTGGCTTTATCATCGGCGTATTGCAGGACTCATGTGAAACGGCGTTGAACTCTTCTACAGACGTCCTGTTTACCGCTGCAGCCTGCCAGGCAGAAGACGAGCGTCTGGCAAATAACGCCCTGCGCGGCTAATCGCTGTTCCCCTCCGTCATCGGGCGGAGGGGTTCTCTTCTTGTGCGCTTTTTTCAATTTTGAACGGATCAATTCCGCGTTTCTGCATCCGCCGGAAACGAATAATGTTCAGGCCGTTCATTACCAGAAAACTCCCTTCGATCATCGTCCCACCAATCGACCCTAGCCAGAAATTATGGATAACCCAACAGGCGGTTGCGCACCACATGACGCAGCGCACGGTTAACCCTTTGCAGCGAAACAGCGCCCAGGTGCTGGCCAGCGTGCCAATTATTGGCAATAGCTCCATCGCATGCTGTAATTTCGCCAGCCCGAGAACCAGGGTGAGGACAATAAAAACGGTCATTACCCACAGTTTGCGGGTATGCATTGAGACAAGTGTGCGGATGGTGTTGAGTTCTGCGCTCATTCCCGCAGGCCAGGCACCCATCAGGAAAAAATGCACGCCGATGGTGGCGCTATAGACAGCGAGTTGCAGCCGGAACCGGCGCTCATCGCGATTGAAAAAGGTGGTAATACCGATCAGAAAGGCGATGACACCTACGCCCTGGGCCAGCCAATACGCGGTCATGCAAGCAACCCCAATTCTATCTCGTAGGCCGGATAAGGCGAGTTCGCCACCATCCGGCAACGGTTTGTGCCTGATGGCGCTGCGCTTATCAGGCCTACGGTTTGCGCAGACCTGCATGCAGGTACCATCAGGTATTTACTACAACGTTACGCCGCTTTTAAATATCGCTAACTCTCTAAAATCATTCCGCTCGTTGCAGGTTTGCTTGCCGTTGGCGAACTCGACGATGGTATCGACAAATTCTTCCAGCAACTGAGGCATCGCTTTACCATGGATCAACTGTCCAGCGTCAAAATCGATCCAGTGCTTTTTCTTCGCCGCCAGCTCGCTGTTGGTGGCAATTTTCACCGTCGGCACAAAACCACCGTAAGGTGTACCGCGACCGGTACTGAACAGCACCATATGACAGCCCGCGCCCGCCAGGGCACTGGTCGCCACCGCATCGTTACCCGGTGCGCTCAGCAGGTTCAGACCATGCGTCTTCAGGCGTTCGCCGTAGCGCAGTACGTCCACCACCTGGCTGGAGCCTGCTTTTTGCGTGCAGCCGAGAGATTTATCTTCCAGCGTGGTGATACCGCCCGCTTTGTTGCCCGGCGATGGGTTCTCGTAGATCGGCTGGTCGTGAGCAATGAAGTACTGCTTGAAGTCATTGACCATGGTGACCAGCTTGCCAAACGTTTCTTCATCGCGGCAGTGGTCCATCAGCAGCTGCTCGGCGCCGAACATTTCCGGTACTTCGGTCAGTACGGTGGTGCCGCCGTTAGCAATCACGTAGTCAGAAAAACGCCCCAGCATCGGGTTGGCGGTAATACCGGACAGGCCGTCAGAGCCGCCGCATTCCAGACCAAACTTCAGCTCGCCCAGCTTACCCGGTTCACGCTTATCGTTACGCATCACGTTGTACAACTGGTGAAGATGTTCAATCCCCGCTTCCACTTCGTCTTCCTGATGTTGGCAGACCATGAAGTGAACGCGCTCAGGATCGTACTCGCCTAAGGTTTCGCGGAAGGCATCAACCTGGTTGTTTTCACAACCAAGGCCAACCACCAGCACCGCACCCGCATTCGGGTGACGCACCATGTTTTGCAGCATGGTGCGGGTGTTAATGTGGTCGTCGCCGAGCTGTGAACAGCCGTAGGTGTGGCTGAAGAGATGCACGCCGTCGATTCCTTCGGCGTCGTTAGTCTCTTTCAGAAAACGGTTCTGCATCTGGCGCGCCATGGCGTTAACACAGCCTACCGTCGGTAGGATCCACAGTTCGTTGCGCACGCCAACATCGCCGTTGGCACGACGGTAGATCTGCACATCGCGATCCGCCGGTTGTGCAACTTCCGCCTGAAAATCAGGGTGGTAGCTATACGTGTCCAGGTCGCTCAGATTGGTGCGCGTGTTGTGAGCATGAATATGCTCACCCGCCGCAACGTCCACCAGCGTATGGCCAATTGGCAAACCGTATTTAATGACGTTTTCGCCTTTCGCAATATCACGTAAAGCGAATTTATGGCCACGAGAGACCGCCTGACGCAGGATTACCGCCTGCCCATCAACGGTGACTTCGGTTCCTTCAGCCAAATCAGCGAGCGCTACCGCGACGTTATCCAGCGCATGGATCTTGATGTATTGCATACCTTCACCCGGGCCTTAGTTCAGTTCAATGGCGAAGTAATCACGCGCATTGTTAAAGCAAATATTTCTGACCATTTCACCCAGCAACTGGATATCTGCCGGTGCTTCACCTGCAGCAACCCAACGGCCAATCATCTGGCACAGAATGCGACGGAAGTATTCATGGCGCGTGTATGACAAGAAGCTACGGCTATCGGTCAGCATGCCGACGAAACGGCTCAGCAGGCCGAGCTGGGCCAGCTGCGTCATCTGACGTTCCATCCCGTCTTTCTGATCGTTGAACCACCAGCCGGAACCGAACTGCATCTTGCCCGGCATACCTTCGCCCTGGAAGTTGCCGATCATGGTGCCCAGCACTTCGTTATCACGCGGGTTCAGGCAGTAGAGAATGGTTTTCGGCAGCAGGTTCTGTTCGTTCTGCTTGCTCAGCAGTTTGGACAGTTCTTCAGCCATCGGACGGTCATTGATGGAGTCGAAGCCAACATCCGCGCCCAACAGTTTGAACTGACGCAGGTTGTTATTACGCAGCGCACCGATGTGGTACTGCTGTACCCATTCGCGACGAGCATATTCCGCACCAAGGAACACCAGCACGGCGGTTTTAAACTGGGCAACTTCATGCTCACTCAGGGTTTCACCCGCCAGGCGACGCGCCAGAATGCTATCCAGTTCAGATTCGTTAGATTCGGCAAACAGCACCACGTCCAGCGCGTGGTCAGAAACCTTACAGCCGTGAGCCGCGAAGTGATCCAGACGTTTGGTCAGTGCAGCTTGCAGATCGCTGAAGCGGCGGATATCCGTGTCAGACACTTCACCGAGCTTCGCCATGTAGTCATTAAAGGTCGCCAGCTCAATGTTAAAGGCTTTATCCGGACGCCAGCTCGGCAGCACTTTCACATCAAAGGTACCGTCTTTAGCAACGGCCGCATGATGCTCCAGAGAGTCGATCGGGTCATCGGTAGTGCCGACCATTTTCACATTCATCTGCTGCATGATGCCGCGCGCGGAGAATTTATCCTGCGCCAGCAGCTCGTTGCATTGGTTCCAGATTTCATCAGCAGTCGCAGGAGAAAGCAGCTTACCTGTAATACCAAACGGGCGACGTAATTCGAGGTGGGTCCAGTGGTACAGCGGGTTACCGATAGTGTGCGGAACCGTAGCGGCCCATGCGTCAAACTTCTCGCGATCGGACGCATCGCCGGTACACAAGCGCTCAGCGACGCCATTGGTACGCATCGCACGCCATTTGTAGTGATCACCCTTCAGCCAGATGTCATACAGGTTACTAAAACGGTAGTTTTCAGCGATTTGTTGCGGTGGTAAATGGCAGTGGTAATCGAAGATCGGCTGGTCTTTGGCGTAATCATGGTACAGACGGCGGGCAAATTCGGTGTCCAGCAGGAAATCTTCAGTCATAAACGGGGTCATTATCGTCTTCCTCTCAACGAGTGCGTCAGATTGCTTATGTTTTGATGTTGACAAAGTTATCACACCAATTTCCATACACTGAAGATATTTTCGTGAGTTAGATCAACAAATGGTGACAAAAAAATTACTCTCAAAGAGGTAAATCACGCGTCAAGCCGCGCCAGTGCTGGCTTTGCTGAATCGAAATAATGACCACACGAAGATTCACACTTTTGTGATGGCACTCACCTTTTAAAGCTGTATGACAAGTTATCTTTTGGCCGTCGCGATACATAAGCCGACGGAATGCAAATTACCGATGTATAACCATCGGATTGACCGGTACGGAAACCGAATTAGCACAATTATTGACATGGCAAAGTTCGGGGAGTACCGGCTTTTTTTCGGTCCCCCCTCGTAAAAGAACATCCTCCGCCCTGAACTGGAAGATGACCGCTCGTTCGCGGACATAACAAAACGATGAGGTTTTACATGCGTAAAATTAAAGGGTTACGTTGGTACATGATTGCACTGGTGACGCTTGGCACCGTGCTGGGTTACCTGACACGTAACACTGTGGCGGCAGCTGCGCCAACTCTGATGGAAGAGTTACACATCTCCACTCAACAGTATTCCTATATCATCGCAGCGTATTCTGCTGCTTACACCGTAATGCAACCCGTTGCCGGCTACGTGCTCGATGTGCTCGGCACAAAAGTTGGTTACGCGATGTTCGCCGTTCTGTGGGCCGTCTTCTGTGGCGCGACCGCACTGGCTGGCAGTTGGGGTGGACTGGCACTGGCGCGTGGCGCAGTAGGTGCCGCTGAAGCCGCAATGATCCCTGCGGGTCTGAAAGCCAGTTCTGAGTGGTTCCCGGCAAAAGAACGTTCAATTGCCGTGGGGTACTTTAACGTCGGCTCTTCAATCGGTGCGATGATTGCTCCGCCGCTGGTCGTCTGGGCAATCGTCATGCACAGCTGGCAGATGGCATTCATTATTTCCGGTGCGTTGAGCTTCATCTGGGCGATGTGCTGGCTTGTGTTCTACAAACACCCGCGCGACCAGAAAAAACTGTCTGATGAAGAACGTGATTACATTCTGAATGGTCAGGAATCACAGCATAAAAACGCGACCTCGAAAAAAATGTCGCTCGGTCAGATCCTGCGTAACCGCCAGTTCTGGGGCATCGCGCTGCCGCGTTTCCTGGCTGAGCCGGCCTGGGGTACCTTCAACGCCTGGATCCCGCTGTTCATGTTTAAAGTCTACGGCTTTAACCTGAAAGAGATTGCGATGTTTGCATGGATGCCGATGCTGTTTGCTGACCTGGGCTGTATCGTTGGGGGCTACTTACCGCCTCTGTTCCAGCGCTGGTTCGGCGTTAACCTGATCGTTTCACGTAAAATGGTCGTTACCATGGGCGCATTGCTGATGATTGGCCCAGGGATGATTGGTCTGTTCACCAGCCCGTACATTGCTATCGCCCTGCTGTGCGTCGGCGGCTTTGCTCACCAGGCGCTATCCGGTGCGCTGATTACGCTTTCTTCTGACGTATTTGGTCGTAATGAAGTGGCAACGGCAAACGGCCTGACCGGTATGTCCGCCTGGCTTGCAAGTACGCTGTTTGCACTGGTTGTTGGCGCACTGGCTGACACTATCGGCTTTAGCCCGCTGTTCGCCGTACTGGCGGTATTCGACCTGCTCGGCGCACTCGTTATCTGGACGGTCTTGCAAAACAAATCGGCCAGCGAAGTCGATTCGGGCTCACAGACAGGCGATCCCGCTCCGCAAAATTAACCCGCTGTTGTTCATCAAGGGTATATAATGCGAAGCCGCCAGTTATCTGGCGGCTTTTTTATCGCCGCGAGTGGAGCAGTAATCGCAAAAGTGGTATAACAAATATAGTCTGCCGTATCATGCCTGGAGCGCATATGGAAATCACCGAACCACGACGTTTGTACCAACAACTTGCTGCTGATCTGAAAGAACGCATTGAGCAGGGCGTCTATCTGGTGGGTGACAAACTCCCCGCCGAGCGCTTTATCGCCGATGAAAAAAATGTCAGCCGTACCGTGGTTCGTGAAGCAATTATCATGCTTGAGGTTGAGGGCTACGTTGAGGTGCGCAAAGGATCGGGGATCCACGTCATTTCCAACCAACCCAGACATTATGTTGCGCCAGATGAAAACCTGGAATTTGCCAGCTACGGTCCTTTCGAGCTGCTCCAGGCGCGTCAGCTCATTGAGAGTAACATTGCCGAGTTTGCCGCCACCCAGGTGACCAAACAGGACATCATGAAGCTGATGGAGATTCAGGAGAAATCACGTAACGAAAAAAGCTTTCGTGACTCCGAGTGGGATCTCCAGTTCCATGTGCAGGTCGCCCTGGCAACGCAGAACTCGGCTCTGGCCGCGATTGTTGAAAAAATGTGGACTCAGCGTATTCACAACCCCTACTGGAAGAAATTGCACGACCACATCGACCTGCGCACGGTTGATAACTGGTGTGATGACCATGACCAGATCCTTCGGGCGCTGATTCGCAAAGATCCTCATGCCGCCAAACTGGCGATGTGGCAGCATCTTGAGAACACGAAGCAGATGCTGTTTAACGAAACCAGCGATGATTTTGAGTTCAATGCGGACCGTTATCTATTTACCGAAAATCCGGTCGTTCACCTCGATACAGCTGCTAACAGCGCAAAATAAACAATCTTATCAATGCAGGCGCGACCACGCGCCTGTTTCTGACACTTGGTAAGCGTTAGGTATAAAGTGTCAGCCTGTGTAAATCCTCTCGCCTCCCTCCATTGCGATAAGCAAAATCACAGTTCAACAACCGTAATTTCTATAACGGACTACGTTGACCTTTGTTACAATTAGATGCTGTTTGAATTTTTGTGTTTAAGAGCTTGCTAACTTCACAACTTTACAGGGAATAGTTCAGGCCGTGAGTTTGTAACAGACCACAAGTCATGTAAAAAATATTAATAAAATCGTGGTGTTACAAAATCCAGAAAACCGGCATGACGACAACCGATTCTCCAGGAATATTGAATGGAACTACTGACTCAATTACTAAATGCTTTATGGGCTCAGGATTTTGAAACGCTGGCCAATCCTTCCATGATTGGCATGCTCTATTTTGTACTCTTTACGATTTTGTTTCTGGAAAACGGACTGCTGCCAGCAGCCTTTTTACCTGGCGACAGCTTGCTGGTACTGGTCGGCGTACTTATTGCCAAAGGCGCAATGGGTTTTCCGCAAACGGTACTGCTGCTCACCACCGCAGCCAGCCTTGGTTGCTGGCTCAGCTATATACAAGGTCGATGGTTGGGTAATACCCGCACCGTGCAAAACTGGTTATCTCATCTTCCTGCACATTATCATCAGCGTGCGCATCATCTGTTCCATAAGCATGGCTTGTCTGCGCTGCTGGTCGGCCGCTTTATCGCGTTTGTCAGAACATTACTGCCGACCATCGCAGGATTGTCCGGCCTGAACAATGCGCGCTTTCAGTTCTTCAACTGGATGAGCGGACTGCTTTGGGTCCTTATTCTCACATCGCTGGGCTATCTGCTGGGCAAAACACCGGTGTTTCTCAAATATGAAGATCAGCTGATGTCTTGCCTGATGCTGCTTCCTGTGGTGTTACTGGTGTTTGGTCTGGCAGGTTCACTGGTTGTTCTTTGGAAAAAGAAATACGGGAACCGAGGGTAAATTATGCTGAAATCATGCATAACGCTCCGACGACTTGCCTGGTCCACCACTTTTATGTTGTTCATCGGCGCGTTGCTCCTGACCTGGTCGGTCATTCGCCAGCAGGAGTCAACGCTTGCCATTCGTGCCGTAAACCAGGGAGCCAGCATGCCTGATGGCTTCTCTATCTGGCATCACCTGGATGCCAACGGCATTCGTTTTAAAAGCATCACTCCGCAAAATGACGCCCTGCTGATTACCTTTGATTCCAGTGCACAGAGCGCAGCGGCAAAGGTCGTACTGGATCGAACGTTACCGCACGGTTTCGTTATCGCTCAGCAGGATGATAATAATCAGGCGGTTCAGTGGTTATCCCGCTTACGTGAGACCCCACACCGTTTTGGTTAATTTCCAGGAATCTGAATTAGATCACTCACTTTGGTGATTTCACCGTTTAGCGCCTATGATTAATAAACTGGGTTTATGACCCAACGTTTTATTATTCTGGAGCATCGACCCTAAACGACGAGGTCGAATCACAATGGAAGGTTCAAGAATGAAATACCGCATCGCTTTGGCAATTAGCCTTTTCGCTCTCAGTGCCGGCAGCTACGCCACCACCCTCTGTCAGGAAAAAGAACAAGACATTCAGCGGGAGATTAGCTATGCCGAAAAACACAACAATCAGAGCCGTATCAATGGGCTGAACAAAGCGCTGAGCGAAGTCAGAGCAAACTGTACTGACAGCAAACTGCGCGCCAACCATCAGAAAAAGATCGCCGAGCAGAAAAATGAGATTGCCGAGCGTCAACGTGACTTAGCCGAAGCTAAGCAAAAAGGCGATGCGGAGAAGGTAGCAAAGCGTGAACACAAGCTTGCTGAAGCTCAGCAAGAGCTAAAAGAACTCGAGACCCGCGATTACTAAGTACGGTAACTAGCCACTCAACTGGAGAAAACTATGTCGAAAGATAATGCTACGGAAAACCTGCGCGCTGAGCTGAAATCTCTTGCGGATACGCTTGAAGAAGTACTTAGCTCCTCTGGCGATAAGTCGAAGGAAGAGATGAGTAAAATTCGCAGCAAAGCCGAACATGCGCTGCGCGAGAGCCGCCATCGTCTGAGTGAAACCAGCGATGTAATTGCCAAACAGACCCGTGAGGCCGCGGCTAAAGCCGATAACTACGTGCGCGAAAACCCATGGACAGGCGTCGGCATTGGCGCTGCAGTCGGTGTGGTGCTTGGTGTACTGCTGTCGCGCCGTTAACAATGGCTGATTCTCAACACGCACAAGGTCCAGGCAAAGGCGTACTGGGTATTGGACAGCGGATCCTGACGATTCTCGTTGAGATCGTAGAAACACGCCTGCGGCTGGCCGTCGTTGAGCTGGAAGAGGAAAAAGCCAATCTCATCCAGATCCTGCTGATGCTTGGGCTGACTATGCTGTTCGCGGCGTTTGGCCTGATGAGCCTGATGGTGCTTATCATCTGGGCCATTGACCCTCAATACCGCCTGAACGCCATGATTGCCACCACCGTTGTGCTGTTGCTGTTAGCGCTGATTGGCGGGATATGGACGCTGCGTAAAGCACGTAAAACAACGCTGCTACGCCATACACGCCAGGAACTCGCTAATGACAGGCAAGCCCTGGAGGATGATGCATAATGAGCAGCAAAGTCGAACGTCAAAAGCGTAAGGCGCAACTGCTTGGACAGATCCAGCAGCAACGGCTGGATCTGTCTGCGACTCGCCGCGACTGGCTGGAAGCCACCGAGGTCTACGATCGTGGCTGGAAGACGCTACTGAACCTGCGTGGCTGGGTGTTGGTCGGGAGCAGTATTATGGCGGTTCGCACCATCCGCAACCCGAATCTGCTGGTACGCTGGGCTAAGCGCGGCTTTAGCGTCTGGAGTATCTGGCGTCTGGTGAAATCGACCATCAGACAGCAGCAACTGCGCGGCTAATCCTTTACTTACCCCCAACCTCAAAATTTTTGAAAAATACTGACAGTTTTCCTTGCTAACAATTCTCATTAAGCACGTTTATGATTCTCTCCATCGACAGCAACGACGCGCTCTGCAGCGTTGATGCACAAAAAAACACAATAAGCCGCCTGAGTGGTTTCCTGGAGAGTATGATGAAGAAATTAGAAGATGTTGGTGTACTGGTAGCGCGCATTCTGATGCCAATCCTGTTTATTACCGCAGGTTGGGGAAAAATCACCGGATATGCGGGTACCCAACAGTACATGGAAGCCATGGGCGTCCCAGGATTTATGCTGCCGCTGGTGATTCTGCTTGAGTTTGGTGGCGGTCTGGCAATTCTGTTCGGTTTCCTGACCCGTACAACTGCGCTGTTCACCGCAGGCTTCACATTGCTGACAGCGTTCCTCTTCCACAGCAACTTTGCGGAAGGTGTGAACTCCCTGATGTTCATGAAAAACCTGACCATCGCAGGCGGTTTCCTGTTGCTGGCTATCACCGGTCCAGGCGCATTTAGTATTGACCGCGTACTGAATAAAAAGTGGTAATCAAGCTATACTGAACACATCAAAAAGCGAGGAGATATCTCCTCGCTTTTGCTATCTGAGGAGGCGATAAAATGGGACAACTGATTGACGGCGTCTGGCATGACACCTGGTACGATACCAAATCAACCGGTGGAAAATTTCAACGTTCTGCATCGGCTTTCCGTAACTGGCTCACCGCGGATGGCGCGCCTGGCCCAACCGGTGAAGGTGGCTTTGCTGCCGAAAAAGACCGCTATCATCTGTACGTTTCTCTGGCCTGTCCATGGGCGCATCGCACGCTGATTTTGCGCAAACTCAAAGGGCTGGAACCGTTTATTTCCGTTTCTGTTGTGCATCCGCTGATGCTGGAAAACGGCTGGACCTTTGACGACAACTTCCCGGCGGCAACCGGCGATACCCTGTATCAGCACGAATTTCTTTATCAGCTCTATTTACACGCCGATCCGCACTACAGCGGTCGGGTGACCGTTCCGGTACTGTGGGACAAAAAGAACCACACTATTGTCAGCAACGAATCTGCAGAAATCATCCGCATGTTTAACACCGCGTTTGATGCGCTGGGCGCGAAAGCCGGAGATTACTATCCCCCTGCCCTGCAAAGCAAAATCGACGAGCTGAACGGCTGGATTTATGACAACGTTAATAACGGTGTGTATAAAGCCGGATTTGCCACCAGTCAGGAAGCCTACGACGACGCCGTGGATAACGTCTTTCAATCTCTGGCACGACTGGAGCAGATCCTTGGGCAACATCGTTACCTGACCGGCGACCAGTTAACCGAGGCCGACATTCGCCTGTGGACCACGCTGGTACGCTTTGATCCCGTGTATGTCACCCACTTCAAGTGCGACAAACACCGGATTAGCGACTATCTGAACCTGTACGGTTTCCTGCGTGATATCTACCAGATGCCGGGTATTGCGGAAACCGTCAATTTCGATCATATCCGCAATCACTACTTCCGTAGCCACAAAACCATTAACCCAACCGGCATTATTTCTGTTGGGCCGTGGCAGGACCTCAACGAACCCCACGGGCGTGACGAGCGTTTCGCCTGATTTACACTGGCCCCCATCTGGGGGCTAAATAATTAATACCGCAAATATTTACCATCATTTCATTCACAGCTATTCTTAATTTGATTGCTTTAAAAACAAGTAATTGAATGCAGAACGAGGCAAAAATGGATTGGTATTTAAACGTATTAAAGAATTACTTTGGTTTTGGTGGCCGCGCGCGTCGTAAAGAATACTGGATGTTTGTGCTGGTCAACATCATCTTCACGTTCGTGCTGGGTATTCTGGACAGAATGTTTGGCTGGGAGCGCGCCGGTGGAGAAGGCATATTAACGACGATTTACGGGGTTCTGGTCTTTATTCCGTGGTGGGCGGTACAGTTCCGGCGTTTACATGACACCGATCGTTCAGCCTGGTGGCTACTGGTGCTGCTGATCCCGATCGTAGGCTGGCTGGTGATCATCATTTTCAACTGCCAAAACGGGACTCAAGGGAGCAACCGCTTCGGCGCTGACCCTAAACAACCATCCTGACGTCATACACCCTTTTGTAGGCCGGATAAGGTGCAATTGCACCGCATCCGGCGGAACAGTCAGACTATTTACCCGCAAACAGCTTGGGGATTTCCCGCAGACACCAGGATTTCGCCTCGCCCATGCTGTCACGACGCCAGGCCATAATAATATCTATCTCGCTTGTCGATTCCGGACTAACGACCCGCAGCCGACCAGCCGCAATATCCTCTTCCACCAGCGGGTACGGCATCGTCGCCACGCCCAATCCGGCCAACAGCGCCTGACGTTTATCTTCTATCGTACTCACCGTCAGACGCGGCTGCTTATCCAGCAGTTGAACCGTCAGCACCGGACGTTCACGGGCGGTATCCGCCACCGCGATCCCACGGTATTTAACGCGGGTGACTTCCGATAACGGTTCCGGCTCCTGATGGATGGGATGATCCGGGGCCGCTACATAGACGTTCATCAGCGAGTACAGCTTGCGCGAGTTGATTTCTGAGGATGAGCGAAAATGCATATCCGGCGCAATCACGATATCCGCCCGCCCCTGCTCAAGACGCTCCCACGCCCCGGCCAGAACTTCGGTAATAACGGAAAGCTGGGTATTGGCCTTCCCGGCAAGCCTGTCGATCAGCGGGAAAAACGCCGCCGTCGGCACCAGCGCTTCGGTTACGATGGTCAGATGCGTTTCCCAACCGCGAGCCAATGCTTCGGCATCGGTGGTCAGTTTATCCGCAGCTTCCAGCAGTACGCGCCCACGCTCCAGCAGCATACGCCCAACGTTAGTGAATTTTGTGCGGTGGCCTGAACGGTCAAACAGCACCACGTCCAGCTCTTCCTCCAGCTTCTGCATGGTATAGCTAAGTGCGGAAGGAACGCGTCCCAGTTCATCTGCCGCAGCAGCAAAACTACCGCGCCTGTCTATTGCGTCCATGACGCGTAACGCTTCAAGCGTTAAAGCCCTTTCTTTGGCCATCTCGTTCTCATTCAGGAAATTTGAACATACCGGGCAGAATATCTGGCTAACAATGCAGCGTCTAGCCATTTAACATAAAAGGAAGTAAAGAGAGGTCAAGAACTATGATTACTACCCGTACAGCCAAACAATGCGGGCAAGCAGACTACGGCTGGCTGCAGGCCCGTTATACCTTCTCCTTTGGACACTATTTTGATCCTAAACTGCTGGGTTATGCCTCGCTGCGTGTTCTGAACCAGGAAGTTCTGGCACCGGGGGCCTCTTTCCAGCCACGGACCTATCCGAAGGTGGATATCGTCAATCTGATCCTCGAAGGGGAAGCGGAGTACCGAGACAGCGAAGGCAACCATATCAAGGCCAAAGCAGGTGAAGTTTTGCTGCTCGCGACACAGCCCGGGATTAGCTATAGCGAACACAATATCAGCAAAGACAAACCGTTAACCCGGATGCAGCTCTGGCTGGACGCCTGCCCGCAGCGTGAAAACGCCTGTGTACAGAAAGCCACGCTGGGCACCGGTAAGCATCAGTTGCTGGCCTCGCCGGACGGTGAACAAGGCAGCCTGCATCTGCGCCAACAGGTATGGGTGCACCACGTTGAGCTGCAGCAAGGTGAATCGTTGAGTTTTCAGTTACATGGGCCACGTGCTTATTTACAGTCGATTCACGGCAGATTCCATGCGGTGACGTCTGGCGCCGAAAAAGAAGCACTCACCTGTGGCGATGGGGCATTTATTCGTGACGAAACTAACATAACGTTAGTCGCCGATACCCCGCTGCGCGCTTTGCTGATAGATTTGCCCGTATAGTCAGGGAAAACAATGGAGTACGACTATTGAGCAAGAAATCATCAAAAAAACGCCAGCCTCAGGTTGAGCCGAAAAAACAGGAAACAGTTACCTTCGGCTATGAAGAAATGCTGACAGAGCTGGAAGCGATTGTGGCCGATGCCGAACTACGGCTGGAAGACGAAGAAGCCGCCTGAACAGGCGGCTTAGACTTATGCCGGGTGGCGGCAACGCCTTACCCGGCCTATAGATTAATGTGCCTTACTGGCCATGATCTCAATAATCTGCTTGTCGGTTTCCTGCATTGAACGACACGCCAGCGCACACAGGTTAGCGATAGATTGTTCCACGTTATGCGCCACAATCCCTTCGTTGCCGGTTACAGCAGTATCATCCAGCGCCATCAGCACCGCTTTCCACGCCGCGGAAGCACTGGTTGAGACTTTCATCGCGCAGCTGTTTGAAGCGCCATCGCATATCATTCCGCTCACGTCGCCAATCATGCTGCTGATCGCCATCGCGATGGTGTTGTAGCGACCATCTACGATCCATGCCATCCCCGCTGCTGCCCCCATCGCCGCCGTGGTTGCTGCACACAGTGCAGACAAACGCGGAAGTTGATGATGGATGTAGATAGCGCTCAGATGAGACAACATTAGCGCACGCGCCAGTTTCTCCTCATCCGCGCCAAAGTGCTCGGCCACCACCATCACTGGAACAGTCGCGGTAATGCCCTGATTACCGGAGCCGGAGTTGCTCATGGCCGGCAGAGTCGCCCCGCCCATTCGCGCATCCGATGCCGCACTGGTGCGGATTAGAATAGAGGTGGAGAGATCGTTCGCCAGCAGGCCACGCGCACACTGCTTCTCAAGCGTGGTTCCGATGTGCAATCCCCAGTTACCGCGCAGTCCTTCCTGAGACAGCGCACCGTTCAGTTTTGCCGCATCGAGGATAAAGCGGATCGACTCAAACGGTACCGCGTTCACGAACGCCAGAATCTCTTCCAGCGAGGTGTGAGACAACACCGCCAGCGGCGACTCCTGTTCCTCTTCCTGAGCATTCTGTTCTGTGGTGAACACCACGCCTTTGTTGCTCTCAATGTGAACTATGTTGGTATGACCGCCCACAATCGTCACGCACGCCCATCCTTCAGCGCTGTAAACCTTCGCGCGGGAAAAGAGGATATCCTCGCAAGGCTCCTGCAGCATCACCGCAACCTTGCCAGCGCTCAGCATCGCTTTCGCATCGGCGATCGCTTGTGGCGACGCATCTTTCAGTACCTCTAAACCGGCACGGGCATTTCCCCCCAGCGCACCCAGCGCCGCCGCGACAGGTAACCCGACCATTCCGGTACCCGGCACGGTAACGCCCATGCCGTTTTTCATCAGGTTCGGTGAGACCCACGCGTCAATGCGTTCAACCGCGCCGTCCAGCTCAGAGGAGGCAACCGCCGCCGCCAGAGCCAGAGAGATAGGTTCTGTACAGCCCAACGCAGGCTTAACTTCTTCCTGCACTGCGCGGATAAAACTATCCCATAATGGATTCAATGTAGTCTCAAACATAACAACAACCTTTGCTCAAATATCTCAGGAAAATGCCAGGAACGGAGAAACGCACAGCAACAGGCCCGTGAAAATAATCAGATACAGGGAAGCGCCTTTGTATTTGTGCAGTGCAGGAACTTTGTAGACCAGCCAGGCCGGGATCAGACAACCCACCATGCCGAAGATAGGGCTACAAATAGAGGTGAAGCTCAGTACCGGCGCGTTGAGCACAATTGCGCTCCAGGCCAGCAGGATGGCAAAAATCATAATGCCGCGCTGAACAAAGGTTTCGTTGATTTTCTCAGCCGGCATATAGCGGCGCAGAATGTTCATCACGATCCCTTGAGTCGCTTCACGGAAACCTAAGTAGACGCCGAAGAAAGCGGTCATAACGGCGAAAATGTTCAGAATAACGCTGACGATTTTCACCCAGCCAGCACCCGCACCATTGATAAATTGCGCGGCAATCGCCAGAGCGGAAATGTTCTGCTCATAAGCTTTAACCGCTTCGTCGTGGCCCATCGCCAATGTGAAGGAAACGGCGTAGAAAAAGACGGTAACAAACAGAATACCGAACGCGATGTTCATGGCACGCAGAGCTTTATGGCGCGCCACTTCGATGGATTTGTTGCGTGAACGGTATGAGATAACCATCGGGCTTAAGGTCTGAATAAACAGAATCGAGGTCAGCGTAAACGGCAGAGTGATGATCGCATTTTTGATCAGCAGCGCCATCGGCGGCAGTGAACCTGCGTTATGCAGATGCCACATCCCTACCATCGACACGCCAAGTGCTGCCACAACCAGCAGCTTGGTCAGTACCATACCGGTGGAGATTTTAAACAGCATTTGTTCCCCGCGTGACGAGATAGCCACCAGGATGCAAATCAGTACCAGGCCATAGAACGGGCTGTCGGACAGTAAACCTTCCGTCACGCCAAACGTGTGCAGATAAGAGGCGCTGTCATTGGTGATGGCGGTGGAATAAACGAACATCCAGATAACCAGCATCACAAAATACAACGCACCTAACAGGATGCCCCAGTTCTTACCCAGATAGCCGCTGATCACGCTCGGGTAGTCTTTACACTCTGGGGACTCAGCCAGCGTGTTGATAAACAGGCGCTGGAACAGGTACATGGCTGGGTAACCGATGATAGAGGAGAGCAAGAACACCCACAGCCCCATCAATCCTACCTGGACAGGAAGAAAAACAATCCCCGCGCCAATTGCCATACCGATACTCATAATGACCCAGCCGGTATCCGTGCTGTCGAATTTAATAGCTTCGCGCCATTCGCTTTCGGTCATTCCCGCCCGACGTGCCGGAGCAGATGCGTCGAGTATTACGCTACTATTCGTTGCCGTTTCCATAATTTTCCGCTCAATTTGTAGGTAGAGGTTTTTATATTTTTTTCGTACTGCATCAATGCGATACGCAGTACTTAGGTGCAGGTGAGCTATTGGAGTAATGAAGAAATCATACGCGCAGGATCAGAGAAAAACTTCACAAACAAACCCCTGTAATTTCTAAAAGTTAAGAAATAATTTCTCTTTTAATAACATTAAATGTATTAAATTTCTGTTTTTGAAGCAGATCACAACAAAAAAAGGTTCACTAAAGCGTAATACTGATGGGTTAACGCCTCAGTTTTAGAAAGTATCGCCTGTGTGGGTAGAAGTGATGAATATGCGCTCTCAGAGAAAGGGTTCCGTTCACCTCATGTTCATTGTTTCTCTGAAACATCGATTCCCGTGAACGTGTAAAGGGCGTTCTCCGCCACGTCCTTTACAATCCCGGCTCCCGGCACGGAAAATTGCCACTTCGTGGTTCCTTCCGCTTATTCCTTCAGGCTTTCGGGCCGGGAGCGATGAAGCGATGACCCATGTCCGACTGAAAATCGATGAGGCGTTGACGGCTGACGGCATAAGACGAATGACAAAATTGCCGGGAGCAATTTTGAACAGCGCTTGCGATGGCCCCGAAGGGGTGAGCCCCAGGGATGGGGCGAATAATCGCGTAGCGACGATTTTCCCGCCGGGAGCTTGGGTTGCAAGGGAGGAGGCGGTGAGCCTCCCTTGCCCGTTCACGGGTAACTGCGTTTAATAGAAATGAAACCACTGAGGTGAACGGAACCCTGAGTAAGAATCACATGTTCTCCATACATGCTTAACTGAGCGAAATTACACTAAAGTGCACCTTTTCTATCATGCCAAATTGATGGATTCATTGCCGGATGGCGGCGCTTACGCCTTATCCGGCCTACAAACGCACCTTTTCATCTCAGGTACAAACCACTTTAATCGCCAGGCCACCGCGCGACGTTTCGCGGTATTTGTCGTTCATATCTTTGCCCGTTTCATACATGGTCTCGATCACTTTATCGAGCGAAACGCGTGGCTCAGATGTGCGACGCAACGCCATACGCGCGGCATTGACGGCTTTTACCGCGTTGATCGCATTGCGTTCAATACACGGTATTTGCACCTGTCCAGCAACCGGATCGCAGGTCAGCCCCAGGTTATGCTCCATGGCGATTTCCGCCGCAATACAAACCTGCGACGGGCTACCGCCGAGCAACTCGGTCAGCCCGGCAGCCGCCATTGAACAGGCTACGCCAATTTCACCCTGGCAGCCGACTTCAGCACCAGAAATAGAGGCGTTCATCTTATACAGCGCCCCTATCGCCCCCGCGGCCAGCAAGTAGCGGGCAATGGAGTTTGCATTCACCGGACGGCGGAACTTGTCGTAATAGGCCAGGACCGCAGGGATAATTCCACATGCGCCGTTGGTCGGTGCCGTCACAACCCGGCATCCGGCGGCGTTTTCTTCGCTCACGGCCAGCGCGAACATGTTGATCCAGTCGATAACGTTCATCGGGTCGCTGGACAGATTATCGCTGGAAACCAGCAACCGGCGTAATGCCACGGCGCGGCGCGGGACGTTCAATGGACCCGGCAGGACGCCTTCGGTATTCATGCCGCGCTCGATTCCGGCGTGCATGACGTCCCAGATGGCGGCAAAACCAGCATCGATTTCTTCTTTGCTACGCATCGCCAGTTCGTTCTGCATCATCAGGCCGGAAACGGATAGCCCGTTGCGCACGCACAATTTCAGCAGTTCGCTGGCGGAATGAAAATTGTAGGGCACGTGTGCTTCAACATCATGCGCCTGACCAAATTGCTCCTCTTCAACGATAAAACCACCGCCGACGGAGTAATAGGTTTTGCTTAATAGCGTCTCGGTGTCGTTCCATGCGGTGATACGCATGCCATTTTCATGGCGCGGTAGCGTTTCGGCGTGAAAGAGGATATTTTTGTCTGGGGAGAAATCGACAATATGCGTGCCCTCTGCAACCGGTAAACGTCCGGTACGGGCCACTTCCTGAGTAAAACCAGCGATAGAATCTATATTAACGTTTTGCGGACTGTTACCGGCCAGTCCCATCATGATGGCGACATCTGTCGCATGACCTTTTCCGGTCAGGGAAAGCGATCCATAAAGATCGACCACAATATGCGTAGCTTTGGGAAGTTCCCCGCTGCTGACCAACAGATCGATAAAGCTTTTACCTGCGTTCATTGGCCCCACGGTATGGGAGCTGGAAGGTCCAATGCCAATCTTAAAAATATCGAATGCGCTAATCATATCCACACCCTCGGATTGCCGTTCAGTGAAGACCAGGTTTCACACTCATTAAGGATCGGGGCGATCCTGAGATCGCCCCGCAAGGGATTACAGCGTGTCGCCACGTACGGCGATGGCTTCAATCTCCAGCTTCACATCCTTGGGTAAGCGGGCGACCTGCACGCAGCTGCGCGTGGGGTAGATTGCCTTATGCTCATCAAAGAACTGCTGGTACACCTGGTTAATGGTGGCGAAGTCGTTCAGGTCGGAAACGAAAACGGTCGTCTTCACGATATCGCTTACTTTCAAACCTGCGGACTCGACGATCGCTTTCACGTTTTCCAGACTTTGACGCGCCTGATCGGCTACGTTTTCAGCCACTTCACCTGTCTGTGGACACACCGGGATTTGACCTGACGTCAACACCATGCTGCCCAGATCCACACCCTGTACGTAAGGCCCAATCGCCCCTGGCGCACATTCGGTTGCAATTACTTTTCTCATAGCCCCTCCAGCGTCAAAGCGCCTGGGTGAAAGTACGTGAAATAACATCCTGCTGCTGTTCGCGGGTCAGCGCGTTGAAGCGCACCGCATAGCCAGACACGCGGATCGTCAGGTTCGGATAGTTTTCCGGGTGCTCAATGGCATCCATCAACATTTCACGGTTCATAACGTTAACGTTCAGATGCTGACCACCTTCCACATGTGCTTCATGGTGGAAGTAACCGTCCAGCAGACCGACCAGGTTGGTTTTACGCACTCCATCCTCTTTGCCCAGCGCTGCCGGCACAATGGAGAAGGTGTACGAGATACCGTCTTTGGCATAGGTGAACGGCAGTTTGGCAACCGAGGTTAACGACGCTACCGCACCTTTGCGATCGCGGCCGTGCATCGGGTTCGCCCCTGGCGCAAACGGCGTACCTGCGCGACGTCCATCCGGCGTGTTACCGGTTTTCTGTCCGTACACCACGTTGGAGGTAATGGTCAGAATGGACTGCGTCGGCACCGCGTTACGGTAGGTTGGCAACACCTTAATTTTCTTCATAAAGCGTTCGACCAGGTCGCAGGCAATGCTGTCTACGCGCTCGTCGTTGTTACCGTATTGCGGATAGTCGCCTTCGATTTCGAAATCAACCGCCAGACCATTTTCATCGCGAATCGGTTTCACGCGAGCGTATTTGATAGCCGACAGAGAATCCGCCGCCACGGACAGACCCGCCATACCACAGGCCATCGTGCGATAGACATCACGATCGTGCAGCGCCATCAGCGAAGCTTCGTAGCTGTACTTGTCGTGCATATAGTGGATGATGTTCAGCGCGCTGATGTACTGCACCGCCAGCCAGTCCATAAAGTGGTCCAGGCTCTCCATCACCGTGTCGTAGTCCAACACGTCATCCATCAGCGGTGCCGTTTTCGGCCCGACCTGGATTTTCAGCTTCTCATCCACGCCGCCGTTGATTGCATACAGCAACGTTTTGGCGAGGTTGGCACGCGCCCCGAAGAACTGCATTTGCTTGCCGATAACCATCGGGCTGACGCAGCAGGCAATGGCATAGTCATCGCTGTCAAAGTCGGCACGCATCAAATCGTCGTTTTCATACTGCAAAGACGAAGTGATGATAGACACCTGGGCGGCGTACTTTTTGAAGGCAATCGGTAGCTGCTCAGACCAAAGCACCGTCAGGTTCGGCTCAGGTGCCGGGCCCATGGTGTGCAGCGTATGCAGATAGCGGAACGAGTTTTTCGTCACCAGCGTGCGGCCATCCAACCCCATACCGCCGATAACTTCGGTCGCCCAGATAGGGTCGCCTGAGAACAAGGTGTCGAATTCCGGCGTACGCAGGAAGCGCACCATACGGATCTTCATAATGAAGTGGTCGATCAGCTCCTGCGCCTGCTGCTCGTTTAAAATTCCCGCTTTGAAATCGCGCTCAATGTAGATGTCGAGGAACGATGCGGTACGGCCCAGCGACATAGCGCCACCGTTCTGAGATTTCACCGCAGCCAGGTAAGCAAAGTACACCCACTGCACCGCTTCCTGCGCATTACGCGCCGGACGGGAGATATCGCAGCCGTATTTCGCCGCCATTTCCTGCATTTGCAGCAGGGCGCGACGGTGTTCAGACAGCTCTTCGCGCAGACGAATCGTGGCTTCAAGATTCTGGCCCCACTCCAGGTTCGACTGGAGATCGGCAAACTGCAGTTCACGCTCACGAACCAGATAGCGGATACCGTACAGCGCGACGCGGCGATAGTCACCGATGATACGACCACGACCGTAACCATCCGGCAGGCCGGTCAGCACCCCGGATTTACGGCAGCGCAGCATATCCGGAGAGTAGGCGTCGAATACGCCCTGGTTATGGGTTTTACGCAGTTCAGTAAACTGGTATTCAAAATCAGCATCCATCTCACGACCATAAGCATCAAAAGAGCTTTTGATCATGTTGATGCCGCCAAAAGGATGCAGAGCGCGCTTGAGCGGCTTATCCGTTTGCAGACCGACGATTTTTTCCAGTTCTTGTTCAATATAACCCGCATCATGCGCGGTTATCGTGGTAGCAATATTGGTATCGAAATCAACCGGCGCGTGCGTCGAGTTTTCAATACGGATGCCCGCCATAACTTTTTCCCACAATGCAGTGGTCGCAGGCGTTGCTTCGGCGAGGAAAGATTCATCCCCTTCATAAGGCGTATAGTTGTGCTGAATAAAATCACGGACATTAATTTCTTCTTTCCAGTCCGTACCTTTAAAGCCATTCCAGGCCTCGGCATACAGCATATCGCTGGTATCGATATTTACCTTCATGAAAAATAATCTCTCTGCTGAAAATTAATTATGCAAATTCTACTGGTGTATTAATTTTGCCTAAGGCAATGGCATCACGTGCAATCATTTTCTCTTCATTTGTGGGAATTACCGCACAAATAACACGAGCATCTTTATTAGAGATAATTCTTTCGCCATGGGAATTTGGCAGGCTATTCATCTCGCTGTCGATATTCACACCTAAAACGGCAAGGTGTTCAATAACCAGACGACGAATTAATACCGAGTTCTCACCTATTCCACCGGTGAAAATAATCCCATCAAGACGATGCAGCGATGCGGCATGTCCGGCGATATGGCGTGAAATACGATGCACAAACGTTTTAATCGCCAGCTGCGCACGCTCATGTCCCTCGTGCCAGGCTTTTTCTAACGTACGTAAGTCAGAGGACAAACCGGAAATACCCAGTAAACCGGACTCTTTATTCACTACGCGCTCAAGGTCGCTCAGCGTCTGGTTGGTTTCGCTGGCAATCCACGCCATGGCGCCGAAATCGACGTCGCCGCTGCGTGTGCCCATCATCAGCCCTTCCAGCGGCGTCATGCCCATTGAGGTATCAACGCTCTGTCCATTACGTACCGCACAGATTGACGCGCCGTTGCCCAGGTGCGCCACAACCAGACCGGAGTCATCACTCTGCAGGTCGAGAAGCTCATGCGCTCGCTGAGAAACATAGCGATGCGACGTGCCGTGGAAGCCATAACGACGAACGCCCAACTCCTCAAAATATTTCCACGGTAAACCGTACAGATAGGCCTCAGGAGCCATCGTCTGGTGGAAGCTGGTATCAAATACCGCAACCTGCTGCACACCCGGGAAAAGGTGCTGAGCGGATTCGATCCCACTCAGGTTCGCATAATTATGTAGCGGTGCTAATGGTGATACCCGGCGAATATTATCGATAACTTCGTCAGTAATAATTGCTGATTCGGTAAAGATATTTCCGCCGTGGGCAATGCGGTGGCCAATTAAGGCCACGCTGTCCATTAAATTACGTTTCTCCAGTTCAACGGCAATTGCTTTTAATGCGTCTTCGTAGCTGTGGTGAGCCAGCTTAGCTGGCTCTCCTCCATTAATTGCTATGAACGCATTTTCAGAGTTAATACCGTCTGCAATTCCCGCCATTAAAACTTCACAGTTTGCTGCATCCAACACTGAGAATTTAATGGAAGACGAACCACAGTTAATAACCAGTACTACCGGAAACTCATTCATTTCACTACTCCGCTCATCCTGAGCTTAAGGATTAAAACAGTTTGTAGACGATGTTCAGGATGGTCAGCAGACCAATCACGGTAACAAACACGTTATCCAGACGGCCACGGTATTTCGCCAGTGATGGCGCTTTACGGATGGCATACATCGGCAGCAGGCAGAGCAGAGAGGCAATAATCGGCGCGCCCATTGCTTCAATCAGGTCCAGGATGTTCGGGTTGGCGTAAGCCACAACCCAGGTGGAGCCCATGATGAAGATCATGCTGATGGTATTAAGTTTGCCGGCAGAAACTTTCGTTTTATCGCCTTTATAACCAAACTTCAGCACCAGACCGTTCAGACCTTCCAGCGTGCCCAGATAGTGGCCGAAGAAAGATTTGAAGATAGCAACCAGGGCGATGATTGAAGCACCGTACTCCAGAACGGTCGCGAAGGTGGACTTCGTACCGGACAGTGAAGCGAAGTGGTTTGCCAGGTAAGACAGTACTGGAATGTTCTGTGCTTTCGCATCCGCCATGTTTGCCGGAGACAGCGTGAACAGGCAGCTAAAGGCGAAGAACATAACCACGGCAACCATCAGCATACTGGCGCGAGAGATGATTTTAGAACACTTCTGCTCGGTGAACTCGCGACCAAAATCTTTCTCATACTCTTCACGTTTGGAGACCACGAAGGAAGAAACAATCGGTGAGAAGTTGAAAGAGAACACCATGATGGAAATACCCAGCCACACGGTAACCAGGATACCGTCATGGCCGGTCAGTGCGATATTGCTGAGATCAACCTGATCGATAACCGCAGAGTTCCAGTATGGGATCAGGGACAGAGAAATAAGCACCAGGCTGGCAATGAACGGCCATACCAGGTAGCTCATCACTTTAACCATCAGATCTTTACCAAACCAGATGACGAATGCCATCAACAGCAGCAGGAAGAGTGCCACGAAGCCACGGTTTAACGCTGGCATCTGCAGCTGGTTTTCCCAGAAGGTCATAAAGGTGTTGGTAATGGTGACGCCATAAATCCACAGCAGCGGACAAATCGCAAAGAAGTAGAGGAACGTGATAACCACGCCACCCGTTTTACCAAAATGCTCTTCAACCGTTTCTGTGATGTTGCCGGAAGGGTTAGAACCGGAAAGACACAGGCGTGCCAGCGCACGGTGGCAATAGAAGGCGATGGGGTATGCTAGCACCAGCATGATCAGAATGGGGATCAGTCCGCCAAAACCTGCGCGGATAGGGAAGAACAGCACCCCAGCGCCGATGGCTGTACCAAATAAACCCAGTGTCCAGGTGGTGTCCGATTTGCGCCAGGACGACTGTTTTGTCTGGCTGGATACAATGCTATCAGTAGTACTCATATCCTATCCTCAACGAAGTATATTAAGCGTCAACTAAACCAGTAATTTGAGATACACGAGAAAGGTCGATATTACCGCCAGAAATAATGCTGACTGTTTTTCTGTTCTGGATATAGCTATCTAATTTCCCGCTTAATAATGCTGCGCATGCCAGCGCGCCGGCACCTTCAGTCACAACTTTATTTCGCTGAATTAATGCCACCATGCTGTTGCGAATTTCGTCTTCGCTGACCAGGACAATGTCATCCACCAACTCACGAACAATTTCATACGTTAAAGTACCCGGGCGGGAAACATCACAACCATCCGCCAGGGTGCCGGTCGTTCGGTGCGTGGTTATTTCTCCAGCGTGGAAAGAAGCCGCCATGCCGTGAACGTTTTCAGACTGCACGCCAATAATTTTAATGGTCGGGTTAATAGATTTAATTGCCACCGCAATACCAGCAATCAGTCCGCCACCGCCAATTGGCACAATCACGTTATCGACATCGTACAGATCTTCCAGAATTTCCAGACCAATAGTGCCCTGACCAGCAATAACTTTCGGGTCATCATAGGGTGGAATAAAGATACGGCCTTCAGTTTCCACAATCTCGCTAACCTTAGCGATGGTGTCGTTGAAGTTGTCGCCGTGCAGTACAACTTCTGCAGAATAATCGCAGGTTGCCGCTACTTTAGACTTCGGTGCGCCTTTCGGCATCACCACTTTGCCGTCGATTCCGAGCATAGCGCAGGAGAGAGAAACGCCTTGCGCATGGTTACCTGCAGAGCAAGCCACCACGCCCTTACATCTTTCAGCTTCGGTTAATGAACTGAGCTTGTTAAAAGCACCACGGATTTTAAATGAACCGGTACGCTGCATGTTTTCAAATTTGAGGAAAATTTCCCCTTTGCAACGTTCACTAAAATAGTTAGAGCGAGGCATTCCCGTTTTATAAATTTTCCCCGCAAGTCTTTTTTTCGCTTCGAGGATATCTTCAATTGCAACTGGGAGATCGTATGTAATGTGCATTAGAACCTCTTACCTGGGTATTAAAGTAAATAGATAGCCGTGACCATTGTCAGATATAGACAGATGGCGTTTATTTCGTGTTAAAAAAAATTCAATTTTTAATCAATTTCAATTAATTGCCTTCGTCTCCGACAATTATATGATGAATACTCTTTGGCTAATTCCACCAAAATAGATGCTGCTTTTTTAATTCGATAATTTTTCGACCACACGGCGGCATAACGCGCGACGGGTAAAGTTTCTTCTACCGGGATAGTAATAAACTGGTTTGAGCCAAACGGTGTGGTCATATCGCAGGGAATTACTGTTAAGAAATCAGCATTGAGAACAAGATTATAAATCGTAACGACAGAGTCTGTTTTAACGATGTTTTCACTGCTGATGCCATTATTCTGTAACGTGGTAAGAAGTTCGCTGTAGTACCCCATATTCGTTTGTGGCAACACCCACTGTTCGTTTTTCAACGCGCTCAGCGAGGTGATGCCGGTGCATGTTCGGGACTTGCTGGCAACCAGGATAAAGTCTGACTCAAAGAGCGGCTCAACGTGCAGATCATACAGTTTCATCTCATCACTCAGCGTACCGATGGCGAAATCCAGACGTCCGTCACGAATCGCCGGTAAGAAGGAGGAGAGCTGAGCTTCATACATAGAAACCTGCGCCTTCGGGAACACTTCTTTGAATTTCTTAATCATGCCGGACATGATGGTGAAGGCAATCAGTGAAGGAAAGCCAAACGACACATCAACGACCGCGTTGCTCGTCATGCTGTTCATCTCATCAACCATGTTTTTCATTTCACGGGTAATAGATTCAGACCATGAGAGCATCACCTGACCTGCCTGAGTCAATGTCACACCAGTATTTTTACGTACTACCAACTCAATACCAAAATAAGCCTCAACATCATTGATGATTTTACTGACAGCGGGTTGAGTTAAACCTAATTCTTTTGCAGCTGAGCCGATAGAACCGCTTCTAATGACTTCCTGAAAGACCACTAAGTGCTGTGTTTTAGGGAGTGTAATAGTATTCATATCGACCTGCGTTAATTACTTTGTTGACGGCAGGAAGTGTACCAAATTAAGCGAACAAGGATATGTGCTACCCCTCACAAATCCCCTTGACTTACATTTTGTAAGACTATCGTTAAAATTTAAATCACTTAATAATCATATAGATATGAATTATCGATCTCGCTTTATCCTGACTTTAATCAAAAAAAGATGGGGGGATAACGATTTTTTATGGCTATAACACCTCCATTTTTTCCACTATTTTTTAAAACCATGAAAGGCTATATTTCAATCAATTACAGAACAATTATCAGGCAAGATGGCGCTTAAATTTAATAAACAACTTATCAAATTTAATTATATTTTAATGATTATGGTGATTAAATAACGTTATGCATCACATTTTTTCGCCATACTTGTTTATAAAGAAACATTACATTTATTAAAATTCAATCTAAAAAATACAAACAATTATCATATGCAACATTATATTAACACTGATTTTGTGCAATTTATTAGCAAGTAATTTTGTGATGGAGATCGATTGCGTTCGATTATTCTCGATAAAAACGTATCGCGCAGCGTTTTGTGTTGGTCGTCACAAAATTAGAAATATCCACCGACACATTCCCCTCAGATAAAAGAAATTCGGTGCATAAATAATAGGGATATAAAAATTAGATAAGAAGGAAATAAGCGCCTGCATCCTCGAAAACCAATCTCAATGCTCGCTGTAAAACCTCTGCCGGATGGCGGTGTAAACACCTTATCCGGCCTACAAAACCAGTCTCTCCCCCAGTAGGCCTGATAAGCACAGCGCCATCAGGCATGGCAACCGCCCAGAAAGCAAAAACCTCACCGAAGTGAGGTTTTATAAAGAGTGAAGCTGACCGATAAGCCGCGTTCTTTTGAGCATAGCGTCGTGGACAGTCATTCATCTGGCTTACCCTGAAAGCAAAAACCCCGCCGAAGCGGGGTTTTATAAAGAGTGAAGCTGAACGATAAGCCGCGTTCTTTTGAGCATAGCGTCGTGGACAGTCATTCATCTGGCTTACCCTGAAAGCAAAAACCCCGCCGAAGCGGGGTTTTATAAAGAGTGAAGCTGACCGATAAGCCGGGTTCTGTCGTGGACAGTCATTCATCTAGGCCAGCAATCGCTCACTGGCTCAAGCAGCCTACCCGGGTTCAGTACGGGCCGTACCTTGTGAACCCCTATTTGGCCTTGCTCCGGGTGGAGTTTACCGTGCCACGGACTGTTACCAGCCGCGCGGTGCGCTCTTACCGCACCCTTTCACCCTTACCTGATCCCACTTGCGTGGGCCATCGGCGGTTTGCTCTCTGTTGCACTGGTCGTGGGTTTCCCCCCCAGGCGTTACCTGGCACCCTGCCCTATGGAGCCCGGACTTTCCTCCCCTCCGCCCGTCTCCCCCGAAGAGGACGACGACGAAGCGGCGACTGTCTGGTCAGCTTCGGCGCGCAGTATAGAGGGTTTGCGGGGCAATGTCACCCCGCACTGCGCATTCCTATCGCTAACGTGGCAGCGATGTTTCTTGAGGCGCGATAAATATTATCAAATGCCCCACGGAAGGCCTCTTCCAGCGTGCTGATGCTGGTCAATACGCTAAACACCGCATCGATACCATATTGATGCACTACCTCCACATCGCGCGTCAGGCTACCACCAATACCAATAACCGGTTTGTGGTACTTCTTCGCGACATTTGCCACGCCTACCGGCACTTTGCCGTGAATGCTCTGGCTGTCGATCCGCCCTTCGCCGGTCACCACCAGCGTACAGTCGTGAATATGCTCTTCCAGATTGAGCGCCTGGGTCACAATCTCGATACCGCTGCGCAGCTCGGCGCCTAAAAAAGCCATTAACGCCGCGCCCATTCCGCCTGCCGCACCGGAGCCTGGCACATCTTTCACATCGACCCGCAGCGATTTTTTAATGATGTCGGCATAATGAGACAGATTACGGTCCAGTTCGAGAATGCGTTCTTCCGTCGCCCCTTTCTGCGGGCCAAAAATGCGCGAAGCGCCAGAATCGCCGATGAGAGGATTAGTCACATCGCAGGCCACGCGAATGGAACAGGTTTTTAAGCGCGGATCCAGACCCGAGATATCGATGGAGTTCAGACTCATCAGGCTTCCACCACCGTAGCCAATCTCTGTCCCGTTGGCGTCGCAAAGTTTTGCCCCCAGTGCCTGCACCATACCCGCGCCACCGTCGTTGGTCGCACTGCCGCCGATGCCAATAATGATGCTCTGCGCACCGCTATCCAGCGCCTGCAAAATCAGCTCTCCGGTACCGCGTGACGTAGTGACTAAAGGGTTGCGCTTTTCAGGAGGCACCAACGCCAGACCGCTGGCTGCCGCCATTTCGATAAACGCGGTTTTACCATCTCCAGACATGCCCCAGCAGGCATTCACTTTTTCGCCCAGCGGCCCCGTTACTTGCGCTGAATGTTCACTCCCTTGCGTCGCGGCAATCATGGCTTCGACCGTTCCTTCGCCGCCATCGGCAACCGGAACAGAAACATATTGCGCATCGGGGAAAATTTCCCGAAATCCTTTTTCTATTGCCTGAGCTACCTCGGTGGCAGAAAGGCTTTCTTTATAAGAGTCTGGGGCAATTACGATTTTCATAGTTATGTAGCCTGACAGTGCCGCGCAAGGCAAGAAATACAGGGCGCGCATCCGCGCCCTTCTTGTTAGCGAGTGACTTCCACTTTCGCCAGTTTTTCGTAGTAGCATGCGAGCGCACTGTGATCGGCTGTACCCAATCCATCTGCACGTAGCGCCTGCATCATCTCCATGACTGCAGCAGTCAGCGGCAACTGAGCGCCAACGCCATGAGAGGTATCCAGCGCGTTCGCCAGGTCTTTGATATGCAGGTCAATACGGAAACCTGGTTTAAAGTTGCGATCCATCACCATCGGCGCTTTCGCATCCAGCACGGTGCTGCCTGCCAGCCCGCCACGGATCGCCTGATACACCAGGTCAGGATTCACACCCGCTTTGGTCGCCAGCGTCAGCGCTTCAGACATCGCGGCAATGTTCAGCGCCACAATCACCTGATTCGCCAGCTTGGTGACATTACCCGCGCCAATTTCACCGGTATGCACCACGGAGCCTGCCATCGCTTTCAGCAGATCGTAGTACTTGTCGAAAATCGCTTTATCACCGCCGACCATCACCGACAACGTGCCGTCAATCGCTTTTGGCTCGCCGCCGCTGACCGGCGCATCCAGCATATCCACGCCTTTCGCTTTCAGCGCATCGCTAATTTCACGGCTGGCTAACGGCGCGATGGAGCTCATGTCGATAAGCACTGTGCCCGGTTTCGCCCCTTCAATAATGCCGCCTTCACCCAGTGCCACTTCCTTAACATGCGGAGAGTTCGGCAGCATGGTGATGATCACATCACACTGCTCAGCGATATCTTTCGCCGTGGCGGCGGTTTCAGCGCCTGCGGCAATTACTTCCGCAATGGATTCCGGGTTACGGTCAGCAACCACCAGCGAGTAACCTGCCTTGAGGAGGTTTTTACTCATTGGTTTACCCATAATACCGAGGCCAATAAAACCAACTTTCATTGTCATGTCTTTATCTCTCTCTACTGTCGATGGTGGTTATTTCTTAAAAGAATCAGCCAGTTTCTGCGTGGCTGAACGGAACACGCCAAGGTCGCTGCCAACGGCAACAAACGTCGCGCCCCACTCCAGATAACGACGCGCATCCGCCTCTACCGGGGCCAGAATGCCGCTTGGTTTGCCGTGTGCTTTCGCGCGGGCAAAAATGTGCTGGATAGCTTTCTGCACATCAGGATGTGACGCATTGCCGAGGTGGCCTAGCGCCGCGGCCAGATCGCTTGGTCCGACGAAGACACCGTCAACGCCTTCTGTCGCCGCGATTGCGTCAACGTTATCAACGCCCTGCTGACTTTCGATCTGCACGATGATGGTGATGTTCTTATTCGACTGCGCAAAGTAGTCCGGTACGGTGCCAAACATATTGGCGCGATGGGATACGGACACGCCACGAATACCTTCCGGCGGATAGCGGGTCGACGCCACAGCGTTAACCGCTTCTTCTTCCGTCTCAACGAACGGGATCAGGAAGTTGTAAAACCCGATATCCAGCAGGCGCTTGATAATCACTGGCTCGTTGGTTGGTACACGCACTACCGCCGCGCTGTCGCTGCCTTTCAGCGCCATTAATTGCGGAATAAACGTCGAGATATCATTCGGCGCATGTTCGCCATCCAGTACCAGCCAGTCAAAACCTGCCAGACCTAAAACTTCGGTACTGATTGGGCTGGCCAATGCAGACCAGCAGCCAATCTGAATTTGTTGCGCCGCGAGGGCCGCTTTAAACTTATTCGGGAAAATCGTGTTATTCATCGCCTATACCTTTGTTTATTTCTGCAATTCCATACGTTTAATGTCACCGACAATAAACAGGTAGCAAACCATTGCCATCAGCGCCGAGCACCCTACAAACATCAGCGCAGCATTAAATGAGTGCAGCTCGCTCACCAGATACCCAATCACCAGCGGGGTGACGATGGAAGCCACGTTGCCAAATACGTTAAATACCCCACCGCACAGACCGACAATCTCTTTCGGCGCGGTATCGGAAATCACCGGCCAACCCAGCGCGCCGAAACCTTTACCGAAGAAAGCCAGCGCCATCAGCGCCACCACAAGAGCGGTATTATCGGTGTAGTTACACAGAATAATGGTCGATGCGAGCAACATGCCGAGCACTATCGGCAGCTTACGCGCCAGGGTAATGCTGAAACCACGTTTAATCAGATAATCAGAGAACACGCCGCCGAGCACGCCACCGAAAAACCCGCACAGTGCCGGAATCGAAGCCACCATGCCCACTTTCAGGATCGACATACCTTTTTCCTGAACCAGGTAAATCGGGAACCAGGTGAGAAAAAACCAGGTAATTGTGTTGATAAAATACTGGCCAAAGAACACACCAAGCATCATACGGTTCGTGAGCAACTGCTTGATATAATGCAGTTTAGGACCACCTGACTTCACATCGCCCGGCTTTTTATGGTCCATATCCACGACCGCGCCGTTTTCAGAGATAAACTTCAACTCTTCTTGCGACATGCGCGGGTGATCGGTTGGGTTATGAATAAACTTTACCCACAGTCCGGTAAGCACAAAACCAATCACGCCCATTACGGTAAAGACGTGCTCCCAGCCCCAGGCGAAGGTCAGCCAGCCCAGCAGCGGGGAAAACAGCGCCAGGGAGAAATACTGTGCAGAGTTAAAAATCGCAGATGCCGTACCGCGCTCTTTCGTTGGGAACCAGGCCGCCACGATACGGGCATTAGCCGGGAAGGATGGCGCTTCCGAGAAGCCCAGCATAAAGCGCATGATGAACATTGAAATACCCGCCCAGGCCAGCGGGAACATGTCCACAAAGCCCTGCAGGAAGGTAAACAGTGACCAGAAGAACAAACTGTAGGTGTAGACTTTCTTAGAGCCGAATTTATCCAGCAGCCAGCCGCCGGGGATTTGCATCAACAGGTAAGCCCAGCCGAAGGCGGAGAAAATGTAACCCATTGAGATGGCGCTGAGATGTAACTCTTTCGCCACTTCAGTTCCGGCAATAGACAGCGTCGCACGGTCCGCATAGTTAACGGCTGTAACAATAAATATTATCAGCAATATTAAATAACGGGTGTGCGTACCTTTCTTTTTCTCGACAACTGTATCCAATATCATTCTATTTACCTCGGGCACATAAAAGGTTTTTATTATTATTTTGTGGGTATTTCTCGTGATAAATTACCGATAATAGAAATAGATAATAATTTATCAGGCGTTATGAAACCGTGATTTAGTATAATCATCAACACAACGTTAATCATTGTTCAAACGCTCATTAAACTAGCGTTATTTAATTAATGTTTTGGGCATATGCACACATGCCTGGGCGCTAATGCACACATTTACGTATTGCTACCCTCGGCGACGCGGCCTTGCTGAGTTTAAGTGATCATCATCACATTCTTCACGTTAAACTCCTGACATTCTTATTTCACGATACCGAATCTTTATTACTTACAATTAGATTCAAAATATAAATATCCACACTATTATCACCACCTTGTTGGAGAATACTGGACAATGGCCGACATCGAAATCAGACAAGAATCGCCAACGGCGTTTTATATTAAAGTTCACGAAACAGATAATGTGGCGATAATTGTCAATGACAATGGTCTGAAAGCCGGAACGCGTTTTCCGGACGGACTGGAACTCATTGAACATATTCCCCAGGGTCATAAAGTGGCGCTATTGGATATTCCTGTTCATGGCGAAATCGTGCGCTATGGCGAAGTGATAGGCTATGCCGTTCGCCATATCCCACGTGGCAGCTGGATTGATGAATCAATGGTTGAGCTGCCCAAAGCCCCGCCGCTGGAGACGCTGCCGCTGGCAACTAAAGTGCCAGAGCCGCTGCCGCCTCTTGAGGGTTATACCTTTGAAGGTTACCGCAATGCTGACGGTAGCGTCGGCACCAAAAATCTACTCGGCATTTCCACCAGTGTGCACTGCGTGGCGGGTGTGGTGGATTATGTGGTGAAAATCATTGAGCGCGATCTGCTGCCTAAATACCCGAACGTTGACGGCGTGGTGGGGCTCAATCATCTGTACGGCTGCGGCGTGGCGATCAATGCTCCAGCCGCCATCGTGCCGATTCGTACCATTCACAATATTGCGCTAAATCCGAACTTTGGCGGTGAAGTGATGGTCATCGGCCTCGGTTGCGAAAAACTGCAGCCTGAGCGGCTGCTGGAAGGCACGCACGATGTGAAAAGTATTCCGGTCGACAGCGCCAGCGTCGTCAGCCTACAGGATGAAAAGCACGTCGGCTTTCAATCAATGGTCACCGATATTCTGCAAGTGGCCGAACATCATCTGGCAAAGCTCAATCAGCGCCAACGTGAAACTTGCCCGGCTTCAGAACTGGTGGTCGGCATGCAGTGCGGCGGTAGCGATGCGTTTTCCGGCGTGACGGCCAACCCGGCGGTGGGTTATGCCTCCGACCTGTTAGTACGCTGCGGCGCGACCGTAATGTTCTCTGAAGTAACAGAAGTGCGCGATGCCATCCACCTTCTGACCCCACGTGCGATTAACGAAGAAGTCGGTAAACGCCTGCTCGAAGAGATGGCCTGGTACGATAACTACCTTGATATGGGCAAAACGGATCGCAGTGCCAACCCTTCTCCGGGCAACAAGAAAGGCGGTCTGGCAAACGTGGTGGAAAAGGCGCTAGGTTCGATTGCCAAGTCTGGCAAGAGCGCGATTGTCGAAGTATTGTCGCCGGGTCAGCGTCCAACCAAACGTGGCCTGATTTACGCTGCAACCCCCGCCAGTGATTTTGTTTGCGGTACACAGCAGGTCGCTTCCGGGATCACCGTGCAGGTGTTCACCACTGGTCGCGGTACGCCGTATGGCCTGATGGCCGTGCCGGTGATTAAAATGGCGACACGCACCGAGCTGGCCAACCGTTGGTTTGACCTGATGGACATTAACGCAGGTACCATCGCCACCGGAGAAGAAACCATTGAAGATGTGGGTCTGAAACTGTTCGAATTTATTCTCGACGTCGCCAGCGGGCGTAAGAAAACCTTCTCGGACCAGTGGGGACTGCATAACCAGCTGGCGGTGTTTAACCCGGCGCCAGTGACCTGATTATCTACCGTATTTTCTTAATGAGCATGCCTTCGGGCATGCTTTTTTTTCGCCGCAACCTTTCGTAAACCTCCCATTTCTTTCGAAACTTTCATTTATCAGATCAAAATCACAAAAAAACGTTACGAAACCCTATACTTTATTTCGAAGAAAGAAATCGAAAGACTTCGGAGGAAGTATGTTTATCATCTCAAGCAAAATGATGCTGAAGAAGGCGCAGCAAGAAGGCTATGCCGTACCGGCGTTTAACATTCACAACCTGGAGACCTTACAGGTTGTCGTGGAAACAGCAGCCGAACTACGCTCTCCGTTGATCGTCGCCGGCACACCTGGCACTTTTAGTTATGCCGGGGTCGGTAACATCGTTGCAATCGCCAGTGAACTGGCAAGAAGCTGGAACCATCCTCTCGCCATCCATCTCGATCACCATGAAAGCGCCACCGATATTGAAGCGAAAGTCGCTACAGGCATTCGCTCCGTGATGATCGATGGTTCCCATCTGCCGTTTGCCGACAACATTGCATTAGTTAAACACGTAACAGACTACTGCCACCGCTATGACGTTAGCGTTGAAGCTGAGCTGGGACGGCTGGGTGGGCAAGAAGATGACCTGATCGTGGACGGAAAAGACGCGCTATATACCCACCCAGAACAGGCTCGGGAGTTCGTGGAAAAAACGGGTATCGACTCACTGGCTGTCGCGATTGGCACAGCTCATGGTCTGTATAACGCTGAACCTAAACTGGATTTCGATCGACTAGCCGAGATTCGTCAGCACGTTGATATCCCACTGGTTTTACATGGCGCATCTGGCCTGCCTACACATGATATTAAGCGCGCAATCTCCTTAGGGGTCTGCAAAGTTAACGTCGCTACCGAACTTAAAATCGCCTTTGCTGGCGCACTCAAAACCTACCTGAGCGCACATACCGATGCGAACGACCCACGGCATTACATGATGCCAGCAAAAGCGGCCATGAAAGAGGTAGTACGTAGGGTGATTGCCGACTGCGGCTGCGAAGGAAAGTTGTAATTGATTAATTAATTCGAATTGTACGGGTTCTGACAAAGGTCTGTTTTTAAAGCTGGATCACGAAAGATGCTTTTACCCTTTGCCTTCAATCCAAAAATATTATGAAGATAAACAAAAGATATCGGAGATAGAAGTGAAAGAAATAATCTCTCGTCATAAAGCAGGTGAGCATTTAGGTATTTGTTCTGTTTGTTCAGCCCATCCGCTGGTTATTGAATCTGCATTACGTTTTGATCTCAATACGAACACGAAAGTTCTAATCGAAGCGACCTCTAATCAGGTTAATCAGTTTGGTGGTTATACCGGGATGAAACCCGCTGATTTCCGTGACTTTGTCTATAGCATCGCACAAGCGGTTGGTTTTCCTCGCGAAAGGCTGATTCTGGGTGGCGATCATCTCGGCCCTAACTGCTGGCAAAACGAACCTGCGGCAGAAGCGATGGAAAAATCCGTAGCCTTAATCAAAGCTTACGTTGCCGCAGGGTTCAGCAAAATCCATCTTGATGCTTCGATGTCCTGTGCTGACGACCCAACGCCGTTAGATCCAATGGTTGTTGCCCAGCGAGCAGCCGTACTTTGCCAGGCCGCAGAAACAACGGCAACCGAAGAACAGAAACACCATCTGACTTACGTTATTGGAACAGAAGTTCCCGTACCAGGCGGAGAAGCCAGCACCATTGGCACCGTTCATGTCACACGCGAAGAAGATGCCGCCCGGACACTGGAAACCCATCAGGTTGCCTTCCGCGCATTAGGGCTTGAAGAGGCGTTAACTCGTGTAATCGCCATTGTGGTTCAACCCGGCGTCGAGTTCGATCACACCCAAATCATTCACTACCAACCACAAGCAGCAGAAGCGCTATCCGCCTGGATAAAAGAGACACCAATGGTCTACGAAGCGCATTCTACCGATTATCAAACCCGCCAGGCATACCGTGCTCTGGTACGCGATCACTATGCAATATTGAAAGTGGGTCCGGCACTCACCTTTGCCCTGCGCGAAGCTATTTTTGCTCTTGCGCAAATGGAAAATGAACTGATCTCCCCAGAACAACGGAGCCGGGTTCTGGAAGTAATTGACGAAGTAATGTTGAATGAACCGGACTACTGGAAAAAATATTATCGCCCAACCTGGAGCCAGGCGATGGTCGATATTCACTTCAGCCTCTCCGACCGTATTCGTTACTACTGGCCGCATCCCCGCATTCGTCAAAGTGTAGAGAAATTAATCACCAACCTTAATGACATCGCTTTACCACTGGGACTCATTAGCCAGTTTATGCCCGTGCAATTTGAACGCCTGACTGAAGGGACGTTAACCGCCACACCACACAATCTGATTATCGACAAAATCCAGGACGTTCTGCGCGCCTATCGCTTTGGTTGCGCACCAGTAATTGCCTGAAATCTGGAGAATATATGAGCCAACTTTTTGTTCGAACAGGAATTAACTTTAGCTCGTGTCAGCATGCGCTGACACATATTGGGGAGGAGATGCTGGCCAAAGGGGTCGTGTATGAAAGCTATCCGCAGGCCCTGATTGAGCGTGAAGCAACTTTTCCAACCGGAATAGCGCTGGAACGTCATGCCGTTGCGATTCCACATTGTGAAGCTGTGCATGCGATATCCCCTGCTATCTATCTGATTCGCCCGGATACACCGGTCAACTTTCAACAAGCAGATGATGACGAAGAGATAGCCGTCTCTTTAATTATCGCCTTAATCGTTGAGAACCCGACTGCGCAGCTGAAGCTCCTGCGTCGTCTGTTTAGTGAGCTACAAAACCCGAACACCATTGAAGCATTGCTGAATGCGCCTGATGCAGAACTGGCCATGCTCTTTCGGGAAAAAATCCTTGAGTCTGAGCCCTGCGCACAGGCTTGATAAAAAACTGATAATAAAAGGAATACCCTATGAAACGTAAAGTAATTGTGGCCTGTGGCGGTGCTGTAGCAACTTCAACAATGGCGGCAGAAGAAATTAAAGAACTCTGTGAAGCCAACAATATCCAACTCGACCTGGTTCAATGTCGGGTAACAGAAATCGAAACCTATATGGATGGAGCGGATCTTATCTGTACCACCGCCCGCGTTGACCGTACGTTTGGCGATATCCCAGTGGTCCACGGCATGCCTTTTGTTTCAGGTGTGGGTATCGAAGCATTACAGCAAAAAATACTGACTATCCTCGTGGGGTAACGCCATGTTTAGCGAAATAATGCGTTATATCCTGGACTTAGGTCCAACGGTTATGCTGCCGTTAGTGATCATCATCTTCTCAAAATTGCTGGGAATGAAGCTCGGGGATTGTTTTAAATCAGGTTTGCATATCGGGATTGGCTTCGTCGGTATCGGTCTGGTGATCGGCCTGATGCTGGACTCTATTGGCCCTGCCGCAAAAGCAATGGCAGAACAATTTCAAATCAACCTGCATGTCATCGATGTCGGTTGGCCTGGCTCATCACCAATGACCTGGGCTTCGCAAATTGCGTTAATTGCGATTCCAGTCGCCATTGGGGTGAATATCCTGATGCTGGTTACCCGCATGACCCGTGTGGTGAACGTCGACATCTGGAATATCTGGCATATGACATTTACCGGTGCCATGTTGCATCTGGCGACCGGCTCATACTGGCTGGGCATTCTCGGCGTGGTTGTTCATGCCGCCTTCGTCTATAAACTGGGTGACTGGTTTGCCAAAGACACGCGCGACTTTTTTGGCCTGGAAGGCATTGCCATTCCACACGGTTCCTCGGCATACCTGGGCCCGATAGCTGTCCTGGTTGATACGATCATTGAAAAAATCCCCGGACTGAACCGCATTCATTTCAGCGCGGATGATGTCCAAAAACGCTTCGGACCCTTCGGCGAACCTGTAACCGTCGGTTTTGTGATGGGATTAGTGATCGGCATGCTGGCTGGATATGACGTTAAAGCTGTGCTGCAACTGGCGGTGAAAACGGCTGCCGTTATGTTGCTCATGCCGCGTGTCATTAAACCGATTATGGATGGCCTGACTCCTATTGCTAAACATGCCCGTAAACGCCTGCAGGCAAAATTTGGCGGACAGGAGTTCTTAATCGGTCTGGATCCTGCACTACTGCTCGGCCATACGTCGGTGGTTTCCGCCAGTCTAATCTTTATCCCGCTGACCATTCTGATTGCTGTTCTGGTACCCGGAAACCAGGTTCTGCCATTCGGCGATCTCGCGACCATTGGTTTCTTTGTCGCCATGGCGGTAGCCGTTCATCAGGGGAACCTGTTCCGCACGCTGATCTCTGGCGTCATCATTATGGGTATCACCCTGTGGATAGCCACACAAACTATTGGTTTACATACCCAGCTTGCCGCTAATGCAGGCGCATTGAAAGCCGGTGGCATGGTGGCCTCAATGGATCAGGGCGGCTCCCCAATCACCTGGCTGCTAATCCAGCTCTTCACCTGGCAGAACGTGGTGGGCTTCATCATCATCGCTGCTATTTACCTGTTGGGTGTATTGCTGACCTGGCGTCGGGCACGTAATTTCGTGGCGGCTGAAAAAGCGGCAGCCATAACGGAAAGCCAGACCGCATCTTAATTTCTGGGGAGCATTTGCTCCCCTTCACATTTCTGGAGACACTTATGAAATCAGTGGTTATTCACGCTGAGGGCGACGTACGCGTTGAAGAACGTCCCATACCACAACTGCAAACTGATGAAGATGTATTGGTCAAAGTGGTCAGTTCAGGGCTTTGCGGCTCAGACATTCCCCGTATCTTCAATCATGGTGCGCACTATTATCCAATCACGCTCGGGCATGAGTTCAGTGGTTATGTTGAGTCCTACGGCGCAAGCGTAACCGACTTACAACCCGGTGATGCCGTGGCCTGCGTACCGCTGCTTCCCTGCTTTCATTGCCCTCAGTGCGAGCGGGGATACTTCTCGTTATGTAAACAATATCAGTTTGTCGGTTCACGAAGCGAAGGCGGGAACGCAGAATATGTGGTTGTAAAACGCGCCAACCTGTTCCACCTGCCTTCAGATATGCCGATTGATGATGGCGCATTCATTGAACCGATTACCGTCGGTCTGCATGCTTTTCATCTGGCTCAGGGATGCGAAGGGAAAAATGTGATTATCGTTGGTGCTGGTACTATCGGTTTGCTGGCAATGCAATGTGCCCGTGAACTCGGTGCAAAAAGTATCACGGCGATTGATATCAACCCGCAAAAGCTGGCATTAGCAAAAGAACTGGGGGCAACCCATGTGTTTAATAGTCGTGAGATGAGTGCGGCTGAGATCCACGCGGGCCTGGAAAATATTCAGTTTGACCAACTCGTGCTGGAAACAGCGGGAACCCCGCAAACTGTGACGCTGTCGATTGAGATTGCAGGCCCTCGTGCTCAACTAGCGTTAGTCGGCACATTGCATCACGATCTGACGCTTGCTTCAGGTGTCTTTGGGCAAATATTACGTAAAGAATTAACCATTCTTGGCAGTTGGATGAACTATTCCAGCCCATGGCCTGGAGAAGAGTGGGAAACCGCTGCCCGTTTATTGACGGAAAAACGCTTACAGCTTGAGCCGTTAATTGCTCACACTGGCGATGCCGAAAGCTTTGCCAGCACCGTCAAGTCACTCCACGGCGCGCCGATGCAAGGAAAAATTCTACTCAAACTATCCTGAACCCATGAGCCAGCAACCTGCGCTGGCTCACATTTACTTTCGAAATTTGGCGTTCACCTTTCGCAATCCTTCGATTAAACTAGTGATAATTAAATTATCAGGCAAATCAATATGAACTCATTTGAGAGAAGGAATAAAATTGTCGACCTGATTAACACGCAAGGCAGCGTACTGGTAATGGACCTTTCGAATACCTTTGGTATTTCTGAAGTAACCATTCGCGCCGACCTACGGTTATTAGAAGAGAAGGGTCTGGTCACCCGTTTTCACGGCGGTGCGGCAAAACCAGGAAGCCATCTGGCTGAAGGTGACAATCAGGAAGTGTTATTAGAAGATCGGTATCAGCTTGCCAGCGATCCCAAAAAACGGATTGCCCAGGCCGCAACGGCAATGGTTGAGGAAGGAATGACCGTAATTCTGGATAGCGGAAGCACCACCTTATTGATTGCTGAAGCGCTAAACCGAAAAAGTAATATCACCGTTATTACCAATAGCCTGCCTGCCGCGTTCACGTTATCGGAAAACAAAGACATTACGCTGGTCGTCTGCGGCGGCACTGTGCGCCACAAAACGCATTCAATGCATGGCACTATCGCTGAACGTTCCCTACAAGGAATAAGCGCTGACCTGATGTTCGTGGGCGCTGACGGGATTGATGCTACTAACGGTATTACGACCTTCAACGAAGGTTATTCGATTAGTAGCGTGATGGCGGCGGCAGCACATAAGGTCATTGCCGTACTGGACGCGACAAAATTTAATCGACGTGGTTTTAATCAGGTGCTGCCAATGGAAAAGATTAACTGCGTAATAACCGACGACAGTATCAGCAAACAGGATAAATCAGCGCTGGCCAAAACAGGCGTTGAACTGCTGGTCGTTTAAATTACCCGCCACATCTCCCCTTTTGTCGCGCCAACGCGTTGCAGTTTACCTTTTAGCTGCAACGCTTTCAGATAGCGTTCTACGGTCCGGACTGAGATTTCACACTCATTAGCGATACCTTTGGCGGATCTGCTCGGCTGATTCGACAATATTTGTAGAATGCGTTTGTCTATATCCAGTAAATCAGCCGACATTTCTTCCGACAAGGCTGATGGTTTTCCCAATCCCTCCTGCAAAGCAGAGATAAAGAGGAGATGCCCTACCAGCCATCGCAGCCCAATGCCCCATCAACTCACCAATTTCAATGACCTGGATGAGGATCAATGGAGTGACCACGAAAGGCGGTTGGTAGGTGCTCACTTTTACTCTCCCTGTTGTTCCAGCGCGTGCTTATACAACGCATTTTTTTTCACGCCATGGATTTCAGCAGCCAGCGCGGCGGCCTTTTTCAGCGGCAGTTCTGCCTGCAATAAGGCCAACGTACGCAGCGCATCGGCAGGAAGGTCGTCTTCCTGCGCTTTATGCCCTTCGACAATCAGCACCATTTCACCTTTACGACGGTTTTCATCTTCCTTGACCCACGCCAGCAATTCACCGACCGGTGCACCGTGAATAGTTTCCCAGGTTTTGGTCAGCTCGCGCGCCAGCACCACGTAACGGGATTCGCCCCACACGGCAACCATGTCTTCCAGGCTATCCAGCAAGCGGTGGGTAGATTCATAAAAAATAAGCGTACGCGGCTCGGCCTCAATAGCTTTCATCGCATCACGACGCCCTTTCGATTTGGCAGGCAGAAATCCTTCATAGCAAAAACGGTCTGAAGGCAGGCCTGCAGCGCTCAGGGCAGCAATCGCCGCACAAGGACCAGGCAGAGGAACAACGCGGATCCCCGCTTCGCGACAGGTACGCACCAGATGGTAGCCAGGATCGTTAATCAGCGGCGTTCCGGCATCGGAAACCAGCGCAATGTTTTGTCCTTCTTTGAGCTTCGCGACCAGCGTTTCGGCCTTTTGCTGCTCGTTGTGGTCATGTAGCGCGAACAGACGCGCGTTAATCGCGAAGTGTTGTAACAATAATCCTGTATGACGAGTGTCTTCAGCGGCAATCAAATCAACGGCTTGTAAAACTTCGAGCGCTCGTTGGGTAATATCAGCCAAATTTCCTATAGGAGTAGGTACAATAAAGAGTTGGCCTTGAGAATTATCCGCCGATTCGTGTTGTTTCATTGTGTCGTCCGTATTGCCGATTTAATATTGAGCATTGAGTAAAAAAATATCACTGGATACAGTATGGTACCCTCAACATTTTCTCGTTTGAAAGCCGCACGCGCGCTACCAGTCATTCTGGCAGCACTGATTTTCGCAGGCTGTGGCACCCAGGCGCCAGACCAGAGTGCAGCCCATATGCAGGGCACTGCGCAGGCTGATTCCGGCTTTTATCTGCAACAAATGCAGCAAAGCTCAGATGATAGCAAGACCAACTGGCAATTACTCGCCATTCGTGCACTGCTGAAAGAAGGCAAGAGCCAGCAGGCAATCGAACTGTTTAACCAGCTACCGCAGAAGCTAAGCGATACCCAGCAGCGTGAGCAGTCACTGCTGGCCGTCGAGATTAAGCTCGCGCAGAAAGATGTCGCTGGCGCACAGGCCCTGCTGGATAAGTTAACTCCCGCCGATTTCGATCAAAACCAACAGGCACGCTACTGGCAGGCGCAAATCGACGTCAACCAGGGCCGCCCATCTCTGACGCTGCTGCGCGCCCTGATCGCCCAGGAACCGCTGCTGGCCGCGAATGCTAAGCAGAAAAATATGGACGCCACCTGGCAGGCGCTGTCGTCCATGACCCAGGAGCAAGCTCAGGCGCTGGTCATCAATGCTGATGAAAATGTGCTGCAAGGCTGGCTGGATCTTCAGCGCGTCTGGTTCGATAACCGTAACGATCCGGACATGATGAAAGCCGGTATTGCGGACTGGCAGAAACGTTATCCGCAAAACCCAGGGGCAAAACTGTTACCAACACAGTTGGTTAACGTGCAGAGCTTTAAGCCCGCCTCCACCAGCAAAATCGCCCTGCTGTTACCACTGAACGGTCAGGCCGCTGTATTTGGCCGTACTATTCAGCAAGGCTTTGAAGCTGCGAAAAACATGGGCACTCAACCTGTCGCAGCCCCTGTTGCTGTCGCACCTGCCGCAGTTCCAGCTGCTACGACTACTACGGAACAGCCGCAAACGACTGACGGCGTTGCCAGCCCGTCTCAGGCGTCAGTAAGCGATCTGACCAACGAGACGCCGGCTCAGCCAGAAACACCTGCTGTGCAGCCCGCAGCACCCGCTCAGCCAACAACCGCCAGCGCACCGGCGAATCCGTCCGCTGAGCTGAAAATCTACGACACTTCATCACAGCCGCTGAACCAGATCCTGACTCAGGTTCAGCAGGATGGCGCCAGCATCGTGGTTGGCCCACTGTTGAAGAACAATGTTGAAGAGCTGATGAAAAGCAACACGCCATTGAACGTCCTGGCGCTTAACCAGCCGGAGTCGGTGAAAAATCTGCCGAACGTCTGCTACTTCGCCCTGTCGCCAGAAGATGAAGCGCGCGACGCCGCACGCCACATCCGCGATCAGGGAAAACAGACGCCGCTGTTGTTGATTCCACGGAGTTCATTAGGCGATCGCGTTGCCAACGCCTTTGCACAGGAATGGCAAAAACTGGGTGGCGGCGTGGTATTGCAGCAGAAGTTCGGCTCCACCGCTGAACTTAAAATGGGCGTCAACGGCGGCTCAGGGATTTCCCTGACAGGCAGCCCGGTGGCCTCCTCTGTGCCAGCCCAACCCGGCGTGACGATTGGCGGTCTGACCATCCCGGCAGCACCTACCGATGCGCAAATCACCGGCGGTAGCGGTCGTGTTGATGCCGTGTATATTCTGGCGACGCCGGAAGAAATTGCATTTATTAAGCCGATGATCGCCATGCGCAACGGCAGCCAGAGCGGAGCAACACTGTACGCCAGCTCTCGTAGTGCGCAGGGCACTGCCGGCCCGGATTTCCGTCTGGAGATGGAAGGCTTGCAGTACAGCGAAATTCCGATGCTGGCAGGCGCTAACGCGCCTCTCATGCAGCAGGCGCTTGGCGCGGTTCGTAACGACTACTCGCTGGCGCGTATGTATGCCATGGGTGTCGATGCCTGGTCGCTTGCCAACCACTTCTCGCAAATGCGTCAGGTGCAGGGTTTCGAAATTAACGGTAATACCGGGGCCTTAACCGCAACGCAGGATTGTGTGATTAACAGGAAGTTATCATGGCTCAAATACCAGCAAGGACAAGTCGTCCCCGCCAGTTAACGAGTAAACAGACCGGTGACGCGTGGGAATCCACCGCGCGTGACTGGCTGCTGAGCAAGGGACTGCATTTTATCGCCGCCAACGTGCGTGAACGTGGCGGCGAAATCGACTTGATAATGCGTGAAGGCAACACCACCGTATTTGTTGAGGTTCGCTACCGACGCTCAGCACAGTTCGGCGGTGCGGCGGCGAGTGTGACCCGGAGCAAACAACACAAATTATTACAGACCGCCCGCTTGTGGCTTGCGCGCCACAATGGGAGTTTTGATACTGTGGATTGCCGGTTCGATGTGTTAGCCTTCACCGGAAATGATGTTGAGTGGTTTAAGGACGCGTTCAACGACCGCTCATAGTTGAAGATTCAGAGCCTGGTTCTTAAGGATTAGCGTGTTAGATAGAATTAAAGTCTGCTTTACAGAAAGCATTCAAACTCAGATAGCTGCGGCTGAAGCACTTCCGGATGCAATCTCCCGTGCCGCCATGACGCTGGTTCAGTCCCTGCTCAATGGCAACAAAATTCTCTGTTGTGGTAATGGGACGTCCGCTGCCAACGCACAGCATTTTGCTGCCAGCATGATCAATCGTTTTGAAACAGAACGCCCAAGTTTACCTGCGATTGCACTAAATACTGATAATGTGGTCTTAACTGCGATTGCCAACGATCGCCTGCACGACGAAGTTTATGCAAAACAAGTCCGTGCGCTGGGACATGCAGGTGATGTTCTGCTGGCAATCTCTACGCGTGGTAATAGCCGCGATATCGTAAAAGCCGTTGAAGCCGCCGTGACACGCGACATGACAATCGTCGCGCTGACCGGGTATGACGGAGGGGAACTGGCCGGATTACTGGGGCCACAGGATGTTGAAATCCGTATTCCCTCACACCACAGCGCCCGCGTTCAGGAAATGCACATGCTGACGGTCAACTGCCTTTGCGATCTTATCGATAACACGCTTTTCCCTCACCAGGATGATTAAGGAGTACACATGAAGGCATTTTCGCCGCTTGCTGTGATTATCGCTGCACTGCTGCTGCAAGGCTGTGTCGCTGCCGCCGTTGTTGGAACTGCAGCTGTCGGGACTAAAGCCGCGACGGATCCTCGTAGTGTCGGCACCCAGGTTGATGACGGAACCCTGGAATTACGCGTCAATACGGCGTTGTCGAAAGATGCCCAGATCAAGAAAGAAGCGCGAATCAACGTGAGCGCATATCAGGGTAAAGTGCTGCTGGTCGGCCAGTCGCCGAATAGCGAACTGTCTGCACGTGCAAAACAGATTGCGATGGGCGTAGAAGGTACGACTGAGGTCTTTAATGAGATCCGTCAGGGCCAGCCAATTGGTCTGGGCGATGCGTCCAACGATACCTGGATAACCACCAAAGTACGTTCCCAGTTACTGACCAGCGATCAGGTGAAATCCTCTAACGTGAAAGTAACGACTGAGAACGGGGAAGTGTTCCTGTTAGGTCTGGTGACCGAGCGTGAAGCGAAGGCGGCGGCGGATATCGCCAGCCGGGTAAGCGGCGTGAAACGCGTCACGACAGCCTTTACGTTTATTAAGTAACACGCCTGTAGATGGCATCTTATCCGGCCTACAGAACGTAATCGTTTGTAGGCCGGATAAGATGCCATCCGGCATTTTTTTATTTAGCCCTTTCGCGTAGCTCAGAAGAGGTCAGGATCGAAACCCCTTCATGCCCAGGCGCCAGCGCTTCTGCCAGCATTGCCCGAGCAACATCGCGCGCTTCAATCGACTTCCAGTTACCCGGCAGCAGCCTGAACAACGGCGCTAAAAACATCTCATTCGTCCGCTGCTTGTCCCTATCACCCAGGAGCATTGAAGGCCGGACAATCGTCAGCCGTGGCCAATTCTGCGCGATCAGCGCCTGCTCCATTTCACCTTTCACCCGATTATAAAAAAACGGTGAATTCGCATTGGCACCCATCGAACTCACTACCAGCATATGCTGGGCGCCTAACCTACGTCCCGTCAGGGCCGTATCTACCACCAGCGTATAGTCAGCATGGATAAACGCCTCTTTGCTGCCCGCTTCACGCCGGGTAGTCCCCAAACAACAAAAGACAATATCGACCGGATCGGTGACCTGCGCCAGAGCATCGGTTAGCTGCGGATCATGGGGGTTATAGATACCAACCGTATCAGCCAGCGGTCGACGCGTTGGTGCCGTGATGGCATTGACCCGGGGTTCATTGAGCAGCATACGCAGCAAATGTCCGCCCACCAGCCCCGTGGCTCCCGTTATTAACACCTGACTCATCGCTTATCTTCCCCAGGGTCTTCAATCACTCTTCTAACTATAGATCACGCAGCCAGTGCATCTTTTTACCGAAGCCCAGCGTGTTGTCCGTAAATTTGACTTCATCCAGTCGAATCTCCCATACGGGCGCTGGCAGCATTCTGGCAACGGGGAAACGGCGGTTGTAGGCTTTACGCGCGTCTTCGCTCTCCTGCCCCTCAAGACGCCGGATTTCCCCTTTAAACTGTACGCCACGAATCAGAGCGACGGTTTTAGGCTGACCGTTTACTGTACCGGCAATCGGCGCGCGGGGTCCGGACATCTGCGCATGACGCGTTTTCTCTTCAGTCAGCACATAGAACACCATCTTCTGCGCATCAAACAGGTAAAACGCATTGGCGCACCACAATTCACCTTCATGGTGTACGCACCAGGTCACGACGTGCTGTTTTGCCAGCCAGCGAGACACCGCAGTCAGTGTTTCCATTTCTGTTCTCTTTTATACTGTAGGCCTGAAAATTATCACGTCGATGGTAACAATGACACCCTGGTATCTGTACCTGATCCGTACCGCTGACAACGCCTTATACACCGGAATAACCACCGATGTGCAGCGCCGCTATAAGCAGCATCAAAGTGGGAAAGGCGCGAAGGCGCTACGCGGAAAGGGGGAACTCACGTTGGCATTTGCGGCGCAGGTTGGCGACCGTTCACTGGCCCTGCGCATAGAGTATCGCGTCAAACAGCTCACCAAGCGGCAGAAAGAGCGCCTTGTCGAAGGCGAAGGGCTTGAGGCGCTACTGAGCAGCCTGCAAACCCCGGAGCTTAAAAACGATTGAAGTGGTCGTGGTATTCCACAAGGCCCGTCACGCCTTCCAGCGCATCGTCCGCCAGGCGATGAACCTGGAACGCGCTTTCGGTGCCCGGCCAGCGGCAACGCAGGTCATGATGGGCCGCCAGCTCAAAGCCAAAGCGGCTGTACAGGGCCGGATCCCCCAGCGTAACCACAGCTGCGTAGCCAAACTCGTTCAGTGAATCGAGTCCTTCATAGACCAGCTGACGCGCCAGGCCCTGCCCCCGGTAGTTTTCATCCACCGCGAGCGGCGCCATGCCGACCCATTGCAGATCTTCACCCTGAACATCGACTGGGCTGAACGCGACGTAACCCACTACCTGACCTTCGTCATCGGTAGCAACCAGACCCAGCGTTAAGAAACCATCTTCACGCAGGTCGTGCACTAATTTCGCTTCCGCATCGCTCTCAAATGAACGGCGCAGCAGCGCATCAATACCTGGGGCATCAATGGGAATTTCAACTCGAATCAGCATGGCTCACCTACCGAGGTCTGTTTGGTTTCTGGCGACGTTTTCATCCCCGCCTCAACAAAATCTGCCAACTGCATCAACATGACGCGCAATGCTTTAGGCATCTGCTCCAGTTCGATGGCATCCATCAGATTTTTTACGTATAGCCCTAATTCTGTATCACCTTCAATCACCAGACGACGCTGGAAGAAAAGCGTATCCGGATCCTGCTTGCGGGCCACGATCATCAGCAGATCGCTGGCATCGGCGCTAAAACTCACATCCGCATCTGCATTCTGGCTGACGATAAGTTTATCGTTCTCAACAGAGGTATACCATTTGAGGTCAATGTCACGCACATGAATGCTCAGCCAGCGACCTTCGAGAAACTCCAGCTCCCCATCGGCCAGCGCCTGACTAAACTGCCAGCTCAGGACCTGCTCCAGAACCTGGCGCTTCAGCGCAAAGGGCGTCAGTTTAACTGGTACACTCATCAGAGAAGGACCAAATTGTACTAAGCGTGAACGCAGTTTATCCAACACGAGCTTTACTCCCTGTTTCAATAGTCCTGCTATTTTGCCATATCAAATAAACGACATAGCGGCATAAATCAACAATTCGATGCGAAATTGTTACCTCTTTATTGGTGTCACCAATACGACTTTAACTGCCTCAAATCAAAAATTGTCTCAGCAAGGTTAACTAAAATCCCCATTCGTTAACATTTCTGCGCCCATCACGGCGCAACGTTCAGGATAAATTATGGAGCTGCTCTGCCCTGCCGGAAACCTACCGGCGCTTAAGGCGGCCATCGAGAACGGCGCTGATGCTGTCTACATCGGGCTGAAAGATGATACCAACGCCCGTCATTTCGCCGGCCTTAATTTTACCGAGAAAAAATTGCAGGAAGCGGTGAGTTTTGTCCATCAGCACCGCCGTAAGCTGCACATTGCGATTAACACCTTTGCGCACCCGGATGGTTACGCGCGCTGGCAACGTGCCGTGGATATGGCAGCACAACTCGGTGCAGATGCGCTGATCCTTGCCGACCTCGCCATGCTTGAGTATGCCGCAGAGCGCTACCCGCATATTGAGCGCCATGTCTCTGTTCAGGCATCTGCAACCAATGAAGAGGCAATTAATTTCTATCATCGCAACTTTGACGTCGCCCGTGTGGTACTGCCGCGCGTGCTGTCTATTCATCAGGTGAAACAGCTTGCTCGCGTCACGCCAGTTCCCCTGGAAGTGTTCGCCTTCGGTAGCCTGTGCATTATGGCGGAAGGCCGTTGCTATCTTTCATCCTATCTGACGGGTGAGTCTCCTAACACGGTTGGTGCCTGCTCGCCTGCCCGTTTTGTCCGCTGGCAACAGACCCAACAAGGGCTGGAATCCCGTCTTAATGAAGTGCTGATCGACCGCTACCAGGACGGAGAAAACGCCGGTTATCCGACGCTATGTAAAGGTCGCTATCTGGTTGACGGCGAGCGTTATCATGCGCTGGAAGAACCCACCAGCCTGAACACGCTGGAGCTGCTGCCGGAACTGCTGGCAGCCAATATTGCCTCGGTGAAAATCGAAGGACGTCAGCGCAGCCCGGCCTATGTCAGTCAGGTGGCGAAAGTGTGGCGTCAGGCGATCGACCGCTGTATGGCCGACCCGCAAAACTACGTCCCGCAGGCCGCGTGGATGGAAACGCTCGGTTCAATGTCCGAAGGCACACAGACCACGCTTGGCGCGTATCACCGTAAATGGCAGTGAGAGAAGCAATGAAATATTCCTTAGGGCCGGTGCTGTGGTACTGGCCGAAAGAAACGCTGGAAGATTTTTATCAGCAGGCTGCCGTAAGCCAGGCCGACGTTATCTATCTTGGTGAAGCGGTATGCAGTAAACGCCGCGCCACCAAAGTGGGCGACTGGCTCGATATGGCGAAATCGCTCGCTGGCAGCGGTAAACAAGTTGTGCTGTCAACACTGGCGCTGGTGCAGGCCTCTTCTGAACTGGGAGAGCTGAAGCGCTATGTCGAAAACGGTGACTTCCTGCTGGAAGCCAGCGATCTCGGAGTGGTAAACATGTGCGCCGAGCGTAAGCTGCCGTTTGTCGCCGGGCATGCGCTCAACTGCTACAACGCAGTTACCCTGCGTATGCTGCTCAAACAAGGCATGGTGCGCTGGTGTATGCCGGTAGAGCTTTCCCGCGACTGGCTGGCAAACCTGCTCAACCAGTGTGATGAGCTGGGTATTCGCAATCAGTTTGAAGTTGAGGTGCTGAGCTACGGGCATCTGCCGCTGGCGTACTCTGCCCGCTGCTTTACCGCACGCTCTGAAGACCGTCCAAAAGACGAGTGTGAAACCTGCTGCATAAAATACCCGAACGGGCGTAATGTGCTGTCGCAGGAGAATCAGCAGGTCTTTGTCCTCAACGGGATCCAGACCATGAGCGGCTATGTTTACAACCTCGGCAACGAACTGACATCGATGCAGGGGCTGGTTGATATTGTGCGTCTGTCCCCTTCAGGCACTGAAACATTCGCCATGCTCGACGCCTTCCGCGCCAATGAAAATGGCAGTGCCCCATTACCGCTTGCTGCCCACAGTGACTGTAACGGCTACTGGAAGCGACTGGCTGGACTGGAGCTGCAGGACTAGCCGGATACGGCATAAATACCTTATCGGGCCTACAAATAGCGATCCCGTAGGTCCGATAAGCGCAGCGCCATCGGGCATGTTATATTCGGTACCCGCCGTATAAAGCTCACTTTGTTAACAACATTCGCTAATCTTTAATGCAGTATTAAAAGATTAACCGGTAACAAAGTGAGCCGTTATGACTGACAAAACTATTCCGTTCTCGGTGCTGGATCTGGCGCCGATCCCTGAAGGATCCTCGGCAAAAGAGGCCTTCACACACTCGCTTGATCTCGCTCAACTGGCCGAAAAACGCGGTTATCACCGCTATTGGCTGGCGGAACATCACAACATGACCGGCATCGCCAGCGCTGCTACCTCAGTGCTGATTGGTTATCTGGCTGCTAATACCACCACGCTGCATCTCGGGTCTGGCGGCGTGATGCTGCCTAACCATTCGCCGCTGGTGATCGCCGAGCAGTTCGGTACCCTGAATACGCTGTATCCGGGACGAATCGATCTCGGGCTTGGTCGCGCACCGGGCAGCGATCAGCCAACCATGCGCGCACTGCGCCGCCATATGAGCGGTGATATCGATAACTTCCCACGCGACGTCGCTGAACTGGTGGACTGGTTCGACGCCCGCGATCCTAACCCCCATGTACGTCCGGTTCCCGGCTACGGCGAGCAGATCCCCGTCTGGTTATTAGGCTCCAGCCTGTACAGCGCACAACTGGCGGCCCAGCTTGGTCTGCCGTTTGCCTTCGCCTCGCACTTTGCTCCGGATATGCTGCACCAGGCACTGCATCTGTATCGCAGCCAATTCAAGCCCTCAGCGCGGCTGGAAAAACCGTATGCGATGGTGTGCATCAACATCATAGCCGCCGACAGCAATCGCGACGCCGAGTTTCTTTTCACCTCCATGCAGCAGGCATTTGTGAAGCTGCGTCGTGGCGAAACCGGCCAGCTACCGCCGCCGGTAGAGAATATGCATCAGCTGTGGTCCGCTTCTGAGCAGTACGGCGTACAACAGGCGCTGAGCATGTCGCTGGTCGGTGATAAGGCAAAAGTGCGACATGGTCTCGACGCCATTTTGCGTGAAACCCAGGCTGATGAGATTATGGTTAACGGCCAGATTTTTGATCATCAGGCACGTCTACATTCGTTTGATTTGGCGATGGATGTGAAGCAGGAATTATTGGGATAGTACTATTTGTGCCGGATGGCGGCTACGCCTTATCCGGCCTACACGGTGATGTAGGCCCGGTAAGCGTAGCACCACCGGGCAACGGTTTTACTGATAAACCGGTAACAAATTAACGCTCGACAGAATATGGATAACCGCGTTGCCGATACCGAATACCAGGATCAGCGCAATCATCGGCTTACCGCCCCAGACACGGAATTTCGGGCTACCGAAACGCTCGCGAGATTTACGGGCCAGCAGCGCCGGAACAATGGCGGCCCAGATGGTTGCCGCGAGTCCTGCATAGCCAATGGCGTACAGGAAACCGTTCGGCCATAGCAAGCCACCGATAATTGGCGGGACAAACGTCAGCAATGCCGTTTTGAAACGTCCCATTGCCGAGTCATCAAAGCCAAACAGATCCGCCAGATAGTCAAACAGACCGAGCGTAACACCGAGGAATGAACTCGCCACCGCAAAGTTGGAGAACACCACCAGCAGCAGATCCAGACTGCGGCTATTTAACACACCGCTCAGCGCCTGTACCAGCACATCAATGTTACCGCCTTGCTGTGCAATACCAATAAATTCCGGACGCGGGATATTACCCATCGTCCCCAGTAACCACACGGTATACAGCACCAGCGCCAGCAGCGTGCCGTAAACCAGACACTTAACGATGGTCTTCGGATCTTTGCCGTAGTACTTCATCAGGCTCGGGACATTGCCGTGATAGCCGAATGAGGCCAGACAGAACGGCAGCGTCATCAGCAGGTACGGCGTATACGAAGCGTTGCTTTCCGCCACGTTAAACAACGTTGTGGGCTGAACGTGCCCTAATAAACTGCCGAAAGTCAGGAAAAAGGTAATTACCTTCGCACCCAGCACAATCGCCGTCATGCGGCTCACCGCTTTGGTGCTTAACCACACCACAAACGCCACCAGCAGCGCAAAACCAAGACCTGCCGCACGTGCAGGAACGTTCAACGACATCTCCGAGAAGGTGTGGTGCAGGATTGATCCACTCGCCGAGATATACGCGTAGGTCAGAATATAGAGAACGAAAGCAATCGAGATGCCGTTCACCACGTTCCAGCCTTTGCCCAGCAGATCTTTCGTGATGGTGTCAAAACTGGAGCCAATGCGGTAATTGAGGTTAGCTTCAAGGATCATCAGTCCGGAGTGCAGCATGCAGAACCAGGTAAAGATCAGCGCCGCCATTGACCAGAAGAACCACGCCCCGGACATGACCACTGGCAGAGAAAACATCCCCGCGCCAATAATGGTGCCGCCGATGATCACCACGCCGCCGAGCAGCGAAGGTGACGTTTGGGTGGTGGTTAGTGTTGCCATTTAGCCATCTCTCCAGTCATTTATCTTGTGACTACATCTCAATGTGCTGCACTGTACCAGTACACGAGTACAATTGAAATAAAAAAAGCCCCGATTGTTAAGATCGGGGCCGTATATTTTACTTTACAGCTATAAAGCTAAAAGGCTTATGCATCACCGCCGAAACGACGACGACCAGCAGAGTCATCACGGCGCGGAGCAGAAGAATCGTCACGACGCGGACCACGGTTACCTTCACGACGTTCGCCGCTAAAACGACGACCATCGCCACGACCGCCTTCACGACGTTCACCGCTAAAGTTACGACCTTCACCGCGACCGCCTTCACGACGCTCACCGCTGAAACGACCACCGCCACGACGCTCACCACCGGTGTGCGGAACTGCATCGCCAACCAGCTGCATGTTCATCGGCTTGTTCAGGATGCGAGTACGGGTAAAGTGCTGCAGCACGTCGCCCGGCATACCTTTCGGCAGTTCGATGGTGGAGTGGGAAGCAAACAGCTTGATGTTACCGATGTAACGGCTGCTGATATCACCTTCGTTAGCAATCGCACCAACGATATGACGAACTTCAACACCGTCATCACGGCCCACTTCAATGCGGTACAGCTGCATGTCACCAACGTCACGACGTTCACGACGCGGACGGTCTTCACCACCACGGTCATTACGGTCACGAGGGCCACGATCGTTGCGGTCACGCGGACCACGGTCATCACGGTCGCGGAATTCGCGTTTCGGACGCATCGGCGCATCTGGCGGCAGGATCAGAGGACGTTCGCCCTGAGCCATTTTCAGCAGTGCAGCTGCCAGCGTTTCGATATCCAGCTCTTCTTCCGGCTGCATTTTCGCCAGCAGAGCACGGTACTGATCCAGATCGCTACTTTCCAGCTGCTGCTGTACTTTAGCGGCGAATTTTTCCAGACGGCGTTTGCCCAGCAGATCTGCGTTCGGCAGTTCTACTTCCGGAATAGTCAGCTTCATGGTGCGTTCGATGTTACGCAGCAGACGACGCTCGCGGTTCTCAACGAACAGCAGCGCACGACCCGCACGACCCGCACGACCGGTACGGCCGATACGGTGAACGTAAGACTCGGAATCCATCGGGATGTCGTAGTTGACAACCAGGCTGATACGCTCAACGTCCAGGCCACGGGCCGCAACGTCGGTGGCAATCAGAATATCCAGACGACCATCTTTCAGACGCTCCAGAGTCTGCTCACGCAGGGACTGGTTCATGTCGCCGTTCAGTGCAGCGCTGCTATAACCGCTACGCTCCAGCGCTTCTGCTACTTCCAGGGTCGCATTTTTGGTACGAACGAAGATAATCGCCGCATCAAAATCTTCTGCTTCCAGGAAACGCACCAGCGCTTCATTTTTACGCATGCCCCACACAGTCCAGTAGCTCTGGCTGATGTCAGGACGGGTAGTAACGCTGGACTGAATACGTACTTCCTGCGGCTCTTTCATAAAGCGGCGGGTAATACGACGAATCGCTTCCGGCATGGTTGCAGAGAACAGAGCGGTCTGATGACCTTCCGGGATCTGCGCCATGATGGTTTCAACGTCTTCGATGAAGCCCATACGCAGCATTTCGTCAGCTTCGTCCAGTACCAGACCGCTCAGTTTGGAGAGGTCCAGAGTACCGCGCTTCAGGTGATCCAGCAGACGGCCCGGCGTACCGACGACGATCTGTGGCCCCTGACGCAGGGCACGTAATTGCACGTCATAACGCTGGCCGCCGTACAGGGCAACCACGTTCACGCCGCGCATGTGTTTAGAGAAATCCGTCATGGCTTCTGCAACCTGAACCGCCAGTTCGCGGGTCGGTGCCAGCACCAGAATCTGAGGTGCCTTCAGCTCAGGATCAAGATTGTTGAGCAGCGGTAAAGAGAACGCTGCAGTTTTGCCGCTACCTGTCTGGGCCATACCCAGAACATCGCGGCCGCCCAGCAGATGCGGAATGCACTCTGCCTGGATTGGAGATGGTTTTTCGTAACCCAGATCGTTAAGGGCTTCAAGGATAGGAGCCTTCAGGCCCAGATCTGCAAAAGTGGTTTCGAATTCAGCCATGTAGTACGTGTGCCTCAAAATTAATGGCGGCCAGTCTACATAACTCATCATGAAATTGATCTGCAATTTTCATTGAAAAGTGTGAACCGGCTCAAAGTAGGTGTATTAACGAACAACAACGCCCTCACCCGTGAAGGTGATGGCAATCAAAAAAGATTACGGGCTGATGTGTACGTCAGCTATTGCTGGTCCGATTCTGCCAGGTCATCTTGGTCCTGGCCCAGGAGCGATAATTCCAACAATGCGTATCGGTGCTCAACAAAGTTATGAACGTTGTTAGCCACCGCCAGTTTGAACAATGCCGTAGCGTTGTCCAAATCCCCCAGACTTAGGTAGTACTTACCTAAATAGAAGTTGGTTTCACTGAGATGCTCAGCGAGCGAGGTGTTATCCGTTGCGTCCGCCTTCAGGCGTTCCATCAGCGTTGCTTCGCTAATGTTGCCCAGGTAGAACTCGACAATGTTCCATCCCCATTGCTCTTTATCCGATTTCTCAAAGCGTTGCTTCAACGCTTCTTTAGCCTGCTTCTCATCGAGCTTCTGCTCGGCAAGATAAAGCCACAGACTACGGAAAGGATCATTGGGATCGTCTTGATAAAACGCTAGCAGATCATCTTGCGCTAACTTGTCGCGACCGCCGTAATACAATGCGATACCGCGATTTAAGTGCGCGTAGTTGTAAGTTGGATCAAGCTCAAGTACAGAATCAAACGCTTCATAGGCAGCATCAAAATTGCCTGCCTGCGTTAAATATATACCTAAGTAATTGAATACTTCAGGCATATCTGGTCGGATTGCCAGCGCTTGTGAAAAATCATTTCGCGCCAGTGCCCTCAGACCGAGACTATCATACAACACTCCGCGCTCATATAAAAGCTGTGCGCGTTCGTCATCGGTTAAAGCCCGACTGGCAAGAATTTGTTCCATACGTGCCAGAATCACTTCCTGCTGCAAAGTCGGTTGCAATGGTACTGCGAGGACTTCACTCTTTCGCCAGGCGGAATTACTGCATCCAGCCAGCGTGAGTGCTGTCGCAACGAAACACCAGCGCAAAAAAGGCTTCATTTCCCACTCCCGAAGACAACGATTGAATGAACGTCCAGGTTCCCCGGTTGCTAACAAGGCATCCTGCCGGGTTAAAGGCCCTCCGCTTTCACGGAGGGCAATGGCAACCTTACTCGCCCTGGCTTGCCGGAGCTTCCGGTTCGCCTGCAGGCTGAGACTGCTCAGTTGCTTCTTTAATGCTCAGACGTACACGGCCCTGGCGATCAACTTCCAGAACTTTGACCGGTACTTCCTGGCCCATCTGCAGGTAGTCGGTCACTTTCTCTACGCGCTTGTCAGCGATCTGAGAGATGTGTACCAGACCTTCTTTACCGCCACCGATGGCAACGAACGCGCCAAAGTCAACGATACGGGTCACTTTACCATTGTAGATACGGCCAACTTCGATCTCTGCGGTGATCTCTTCGATACGACGGATAGCATATTTCGCTTTCTCACCGTCGGTCGCAGCAATCTTCACGGTACCATCATCTTCGATTTCAATGGTGGTGCCGGTTTCTTCGGTCAGAGCACGGATAACAGAACCGCCTTTACCGATAACATCTTTGATCTTGTCCGGGCTGATCTTGATGGTGTGGATACGCGGAGCGAACTGAGAAATGTCGCCGCGCGGAGCGTTGATCGCTTGTTCCATCACACCCAGGATGTGCAGACGCGCACCTTTAGCCTGGTTCAGAGCAACCTGCATGATTTCTTTGGTGATACCTTCAATTTTGATATCCATCTGCAGTGCAGAGATACCGTCGCGGGAACCCGCCACTTTGAAGTCCATATCGCCCAGGTGGTCTTCGTCGCCCAGGATGTCAGACAGAACAACAAAGTTGTCGCCTTCTTTCACCAGACCCATCGCGATACCCGCAACGGCGGCTTTGATCGGCACACCTGCGTCCATCAGCGCCAGGGAAGCACCACATACGGAAGCCATGGAAGAAGAACCGTTAGATTCGGTGATTTCAGAAACCACACGCACGGTGTACGGGAATTTATCCAGTTCCGGCATTACTGCCAGTACGCCACGCTTCGCCAGACGGCCGTGACCAATCTCACGACGCTTCGGAGAACCGACCATACCGGTTTCACCTACGCAGTACGGAGGGAAGTTGTAGTGGAACAGGAAGTTGTCAGTACGCTCGCCCATCAGTTCGTCGAGGTTCTGCGCATCACGCGTGGTGCCCAGGGTCGCAGTAACCAGCGCCTGAGTTTCGCCACGGGTGAACAGTGCGGAACCGTGGGTACGCGGCAGAACGCCAGTACGCACGTCCAGGCCACGGATCATGTCTTTTTCACGGCCATCGATGCGCGGCTCGCCTGCCAGTACGCGGCTACGAACAACGTTTTTCTCGATAGCGTGCAGGATTTCACCCAGTTCGTTAGCGTCCAGGGTTTCGTCTTCAGCCACCAGAGTCGCGATGGTTTCAGATTTGATCACGTCAACCTGAGCATAACGCTCTTGTTTGTCAGTGATACGGTAAGCATCGCTCAGACGAGCTTCTGCCAGTGCGGCAACGCGCGCGTTCAGCGCTTCGTTGACGGCTTCTGGCTGCCAGTCCCAACGCGGTTTGCCAGCTTCTTTCGCCAGCTCGTTGATCGCCTGAATCACAACCTGCTGCTGTTCGTGACCGAACACAACAGCGCCCAGCATCTGATCTTCGCTCAGCAGTTCAGCTTCGGATTCAACCATCAGTACGGCTGCTTCAGTACCTGCAACAACCAGGTCCAGCTTGCTTTCTTTCAGTTCGTCCTGAGTCGGGTTCAGTACGTACTGGTCATTGATGTAACCAACACGTGCAGCACCGATCGGGCCGTTGAATGGGATACCAGACAGCGTCAGCGCAGCAGATGCACCAATCATTGCCACGATGTCCGGGTTAACCTGCGGGTTAACGGAAACAACGGTCGCGATAACCTGAACTTCGTTAACGAAGCCTTCCGGGAACAGCGGGCGAACCGGGCGGTCAATCAGACGCGCGATCAGGGTTTCGCCTTCGCTCGGACGGCCTTCACGACGGAAGAAGCTACCCGGGATACGGCCAGCAGCGTAGGTACGCTCCTGATAGTTAACGGTCAGCGGGAAAAAGTCCTGGCCTGGTTTCGCTTTTTTCTGACCAACAACGGTAACGAATACCGCGGTGTCATCCATGCTAACCATAACAGCGGCAGTCGCCTGACGCGCCATCATGCCGGTTTCCAGCGTAACGGTATGCTGACCGTACTGGAATTTACGAACGATCGGATTAAGCAAAATAATATCCTTTCTCTATTTTTTGACGGCACATTTTTGCGCCATCGTTAATACCCGATCTTCTGCGCATCCTCGCGACTAATGACAACCCTAACCCATAAGCATGAGTAAAGCCTCTCATTAGCCGCGCGAACCTCTGCAACGGAAGATCATTCATAGCAACAATACATTAGTTTCCAGCGAATTGCTGCCATCTGCTGGAAAAAAGGGGCCATGAAGGCCCCCTCTTTCTGAAACTCGAAAGAATTAGCGACGCAGGCCCAGACGCTCGATCAGCGCGGTGTAACGTGCAACATCTTTACGTTTCAGGTAGTCGAGCAGTTTACGACGCTGAGAAACCATGCGCAGCAGACCACGACGGCTGTGGTGATCTTTTTTGTGCTCTGCAAAGTGGCCCTGCAGGTGGTTAATCTGTGCAGTCAACAGAGCAACCTGAACATCGGTAGAACCGGTGTCGTTTGCATCACGACCAAACTCAGAAACGATTTTAGCGGTAGCTTCAGTACTTAGAGACATTTTAAAACTCCAAAGTGATAAGAATGAAAGGATGCCGATCTCTAATTCAGCTATCCCAGTGTATACACATCATCCTTCAAACTGACTCTGCGTTGGCTGCGTCCGCTCACCTCAATCACTTACCTAAGTAAGCACTTGAGGGTTATCAGATGTGCCGCCTTAATGCAGCTCGAATGATTTTGTGTATACGCCACGCAGATTGTTAAACAATTTACGCGACGTTAAGCGGCAGTATTCTACTCGCAGCGCCCTTTTATCGCAAGACAGAGAGCGCTATGCAGGATACTCAACCACCAGGCGGCGGGGGGCGACACGACCTTCATCGTCCATCTCCCCCATGCCAATAAACTTGCCGTCATCGCCTTCCGTCACGCGTACCAGCCCTTCCAGCGGGGCGCCTGTCGTCCGTACCGGATTACCATTTTTAAAGTAAACCGACGATGTTAAAGGCAAATTAACAACAGGATAGTCCGATGCCGGACTGTCCATTGGCATCAGCAAAGGATCAAGCAGCTGAGCCGCCGGAATGTTCTGCTGTTCTGCCTGTTCGACCAGCTCACGCAGGTGTTCCAGCGTGACCATACGATCCACCGGATACTTGCTGACCGTCAGACGACGCAGATACGTTACGTGCGCGCCGCAGCCCAGCTTCTCACCGAGATCGTCAACGATGGTACGAATATAGGTGCCTTTGGAGCAGTGAACTTCCAGCTCCAGTTCGTTACCTTCGTGACGGATAAACAGCAGCTCATAGACGGTAATCGGGCGCGCTTCACGCGGCACTTCAATGCCCTGACGCGCATATTCGTACAGCTTCTTACCCTGATACTTCAGCGCCGAATACATCGACGGAATCTGCTCGATATCGCCGCGGAAAGTCTCCAGCGCGCTCGCCAGTTGTTCTGCGGTGAAGGTTACCGGACGCTCCTGCACGATCTGCCCATCGGCATCGGAAGTGTCAGTACGCTGGCCCAGACGGGCAACCACGCGATAGCGTTTGTCAGAATCCAGCAAATACTGTGAAAACTTTGTCGCTTCACCGAGGCAGATAGGCAGCATACCTGTCGCCAGCGGATCCAACGCGCCGGTATGTCCCGCGCGGTTGGCATTGTAGATGCGCTTTACTTTTTGCAGCACGTCATTGCTGGACATGCCCTGCGGCTTATCCAGCAGCAGGACACCGTGAATATCGCGACCACGACGACGAGGACGACTCATCAGTCCTCCTTGCTGTCGTCCGCTGGGTTCACACGACGCTCATCGTCATGTTTCACCACGCTGGTCACCAGGTTGGACATGCGCATCCCTTCAACCAACGAGTTGTCGTAGAAGAAGGTCAGCTCAGGCACGATACGCAGACGCATTGCTTTACCCAGCAGAGAACGGATAAAACCAGAGGCTTCCTGCAGTGCCTTAATGCCGTTTTTCACAGCAGCTTCGTCCTGATCGTTGAGGAAAGTCACGAATACTTTGGCATATGCCAGATCACGGGACATCTCAACACCCGATACGGTGGTCATCATGCCAACACGCGGGTCTTTGATTTCGCGTTGCAGGATGAGTGCGATTTCTTTCTGCATCTCCTGCGCGACACGCTGTGGGCGACCAAATTCTTTCGCCATAATAAATTCTCCAGACAAAAAAGGGGCATTCAGCCCCTTTTGAAAATAATTCGGTGATTAGGCTGTAGGCCTGATAAGCGTAGAGCCATCAGGCATTACATTGCCGGATGTCGGCGTAAACGCCTTATCCGGCCTACACCCGAACAACCTTAAGCAATTGTACGTTTGATCTCGATGATCTCGAACACTTCGATCATATCGCCAACGCGAACATCGTTGTAGTTCTTAACGCCGATACCACATTCCATACCGTTACGGACTTCGTTAACGTCATCTTTGAAGCGGCGCAGGGATTCCAGCTCGCCTTCATAGATAACCACGTTGTCGCGCAGTACGCGGATTGGGTTGTGACGTTTAATCGTGCCTTCGGTAACCATACAGCCTGCGATAGCGCCGAATTTCGGTGATTTGAACACATCACGAACTTCAGCCAGACCAATGATCTGCTGTTTCAGCTCCGGAGACAGCATGCCGCTCATCGCAGCTTTCACTTCGTCGATCAGATGATAGATGACGGAGTAGTAACGCAGATCCAGGCTTTCTGATTCGATAACTTTACGTGCAGAGGCATCAGCACGTACGTTGAAGCCAACCAGAATCGCGTTGGATGCCGCAGCCAGGGTCGCGTCGGTTTCGGTGATACCACCTACGCCAGAACCGATGATCTTCACTTTTACTTCGTCGGTAGACAGTTTCAGTAAAGAGTCGGAAATCGCTTCTACAGAACCCTGTACGTCAGCCTTCAGCACGATGTTCACTTCGTGAACTTCGCCTTCGGTCATGTTGGCGAACATGTTCTCAAGTTTAGATTTCTGCTGACGAGCCAGTTTAACTTCACGGAATTTGCCCTGACGGTACAGTGCAACTTCACGCGCTTTCTTCTCGTCACGAACAACAGTAACTTCGTCACCCGCAGCCGGAACACCGGACAGACCGAGGATTTCCACCGGAATGGACGGACCTGCTTCCAGTACTTCCTGACCCAGTTCGTTACGCATCGCACGAACGCGGCCGTATTCGAAACCACACAGAACGATATCGCCCTTGTTCAGGGTACCTTCGCGAACCAGGACGGTAGCAACCGGGCCACGACCTTTATCCAGGAAGGATTCGATAACTGCACCGCTCGCCATACCTTTACGCACAGCTTTCAGTTCCAGAACTTCGGCCTGCAGCAGGATAGCATCCAGCAGTTCGTCGATACCGGTACCCGCTTTCGCAGAAACGTGAACGAACTGGCTCTCGCCGCCCCACTCTTCCGGCATGATGCCGTACTGGGACAGTTCGTTTTTAACGCGATCTGGATCCGCTTCCGGTTTATCGATTTTGTTGACTGCAACAACTACCGGCACACCTGCCGCTTTCGCGTGCTGGATAGCTTCGATAGTCTGCGGCATCACGCCGTCGTCTGCTGCAACAACCAGAACAACGATATCCGTTGCCTGAGCACCACGAGCACGCATGGAGGTAAACGCGGCGTGACCCGGGGTGTCCAGGAAGGTGATCATACCGTTGTCAGTTTCAACGTGGTACGCACCGATGTGCTGAGTAATGCCGCCCGCTTCGCCAGAGGCCACTTTCGTTGAACGAATGTAGTCCAGCAGAGACGTTTTACCGTGGTCAACGTGACCCATGATGGTCACTACCGGTGCGCGCGGTTCAGCCGCAGCGCCGGTGTCACGGTCGCTCATTACTGCTTCTTCCAGCTCGTTTTCACGACGCAGGATAACTTTGTGGCCCATCTCTTCGGCAACCAGCTGTGCGGTTTCCTGGTCGATGACCTGGTTGATGGTCGCCATTGCGCCCAGTTTCATCATCGCTTTGATGACCTGAGAGCCTTTGACCGCCATCTTGTTCGCCAGATCGCCAACGGTGATGGTTTCGCCGATCACAACGTCACGGTTAACGGCCTGAGCTGGCTTCTGGAAGCCCTGCTGCAGAGCGGAACCTTTACGCTGCTTACCGCCTTTACCGCCGCGAACCGCTGCACGTGCTTCTTCACGGTCAGCTTTAGATTCAGCGTGTTTGTTACCTTTTTTCGCCGGACGCGCTGCTTTAGTGCTGCGAGTACGACCACGACCGCCTTCAACTTCACGATCGTTCTCGTCTTCAGCCTGGCGAGCATGCTGAGAGGTGGTGACGTGATAATCACTGGTGTCTTCGACAGGTTCAGCGTTATTCACACCATTTTTCTCGTTTTCTTCCGCCATACGGCGAGCTTCTTCCGCTACGCGGCGCGCTTCTTCTTCAAGCTTGCGACGTGCTTCTTCTTCCGCTTTACGCTTCAGTTCTGCGGCTTCATTTTCACGGCGGGCTTTTTCGGCCTGGGCGGTTTTAGTCATATCGTCGGTCTGTTGATTGCTCACTTTGTCTTTTTCCGCAGCTTCACGTTTCGCTTTATCAGCGGCTTCACGCTTAGCTTGTTCTGCGGCCTCACGTTCGGCTTTTTGTTGCGCCTCGCGTTTGGCAGCTTCTTCTGCCTCACGACGGGCTTGCTCTTCCGCTTCACGCTGCGCCTGCTCTTCCGCGGCAAGGCGTTCAGCCTCTTGCGGATCGCGTTTCACAAAGGTGCGTGTCTTGCGGACTTCGATTTGTACCGATTTGCTTTTTCCACCGGTACCTGGAATATTGAGAGTACTGCGCGTTTTACGCTGCAATGTCAACTTATCCGGCGCTGAGCCGTTTTCACGGTTCAAATGCGCCAGTAAGGTTTGTTTCTCTTGTGCGGACACAGAGTCGTCAGCAGACTTCGGAATACCGGCATCAGCAAATTGCTGTACCAGGCGATCTACGGAAGTCTGTATCTCTGCAGCCAGCGTTTTTACGGTTACATCTGTCATACTGTTCCTTCCTGCTACAGTTTATTACGCTTCGTCGCCGAACCAGCAAATATTACGGGCAGCCATAATCAGCTCACCGGCTTTTTCGTCGGTCAACCCTTCGATATCAGCCAGATCATCAATGCCCTGTTCAGCGAGATCTTCCAGCGTACAAACACCACGGGCCGCCAGTTTGAAGGCCATCTCACGATCCAATCCTTCCAGATTCAGCAGATCGTCAGCCGGTTTGTTATCACCGAGGCTTTCTTCCTGGGCCAGTGCCAGAGTGGTCAGTGCGTTTTTAGCACGCTCGCGCAGCGCTTCAACGGTCTGTTCATCCAGGCCGTCAATTTCCAGCAGTTCTTTCATTGGCACGTAGGCCAGTTCTTCCAGCGTCGCAAAACCTTCTTCCACCAGAACGGTCGCGAAATCTTCATCGATATCGAGATATTTGGTGAAGGTATCGATGGCTGCATGTGCTTCAGCCTGATGCTTCGCTTGCAGGTCATCAACGGTCATCACGTTGAGTTCCCAACCGCTCAGTTGTGAAGCCAGGCGGACGTTCTGACCATTACGTCCAATCGCCTGAGCCAGGTTACCGGCTTCAACCGCGATATCCATGGTGTGTTTGTCTTCATCCACCACGATAGAAGCGACGTCTGCTGGCGCCATTGCGTTAATCACGAACTGCGCCGGGTTATCATCCCACAGGACGATATCGATACGCTCGCCGCCCAGTTCGGTAGAAACCGCCTGAACGCGCGCACCGCGCATACCAACACAGGCGCCGACCGGATCAATACGCTTGTCGTTGGTCTTAACGGCGATTTTCGCACGCGATCCCGGATCGCGAGCAGCCGCTTTAATTTCGATAACTTCTTCGCCGATTTCCGGCACTTCAATGCGGAACAGCTCAATCAGCATTTCCGGCTTGGAACGGGTTACGAACAGCTGTGCACCGCGCGCTTCCGGGCGAACTGAGTACAGAACGCCACGAATACGGTCACCAGGGCGGAAGTTTTCACGCGGCAGCATGTCTTCACGCAGGATCACAGCTTCAGCATTACTGCCCAGATCCAGAGAAATGTTGTCGCGGTTTACTTTCTTCACCACACCGGTGACGATTTCGCCTTCGTGTTCGCGGAACTGATCAACAACCATTGCGCGTTCAGCTTCACGTACTTTCTGTACGATAACCTGCTTCGCGGTCTGGGTAGTGATACGGTCAAAGGTGACAGATTCAATCTGATCTTCAACATATTCGCCCACGTTCAGACTTTCGTCTTCGAAGCGTGCCGCTTCCAGCGTAATTTCTTTGGTCGGCTGAGTAACTTCTTCTACGATTACCCAACGACGGAAGGTATCGAAATCACCGCTTTTACGATCGATTTCTACGCGAACGTCGATCTCTTGCTCATATTTTTTCTTTGTTGCTGTAGCCAGCGCACTTTCCAGCGCTTCAAAAATTTTCTCGCGTGGCAGCGCTTTTTCGTTGGATACGGCTTCAACAACAGCCAAAATTTCTTTGTTCATCGCGGGCTTTTCACCTCAATCCAGACTGTTAAAAGTGGGGAACCAGGTTCGCCTTCTGGATATTACTCAGCGCGAACACTTCATCTTTGCCTTCGACTGTGACCGTGATCATCTCACCGTCCACCGCTTTGATAACGCCCTGCCATTTACGACGGTTTTGTACCGCCATACGAAGAACCAGCGTGACTTCTTCACCCAGGAACCGCACGTAGTGTTCAGCTGTGAACAGAGGACGGTCGAGACCCGGAGAGGAGACTTCAAGGTTATAGGCAACGGTGATTGGGTCTTCGACATCCATCACGGCGCTTACCTGATGGCTCACATCAGCACAATCATCAACATTGATGCCATCTTCACTATCAATATAGATGCGCAGTGTGGATGTGCGACCACGAATAAATTCGATGCCGACCAGTTCGTAGCCCAGGGCTTCAACTGGCGCTGTAATCATCTCTGTTAATTTTTGCTCTAATGTGGACAAGCCCACCCCCAAGACATAAAAAAAGGGCCTAAAGCCCAGTTATTCTGTAGTCAGATAACAAAAAACCCCGATAAATCGGGGCTTTAGATAACTGAACCCTATAACCGCACCTGCGGTTCGGAGAACCTTCCGAAAGAATTTTTTTCAAATCCAGCTACGAAGGCCTAAGTCTTCACAGTATATTTGAAAAAGAACTCTAAGGGAAAGTGGTTGCGGGGGCCGGATTTGAACCGACGACCTTCGGGTTATGAGCCCGACGAGCTACCAGGCTGCTCCACCCCGCGCCTGAAACGTGGCAAATTTTACTCGTTTTGGGTAAAAAATGCAAATACTGCTGGGATTTGGTACCGAGGACGGGACGTAAAATCTGCGCACAGTATATTGATTCACTATGCGTTATGTCAACCTTGTTACGACTATGCAAATCAATGAATGCTGCCCAGCGCTAACCCAGCAAGATAAATATGCCGCCCACGCCGTTATTTAACGAAATTATCACTAAACTCTTCCTGTCATCCAGAAAAGATGATTAAATGAAAACTCATTTATTTTGCATAAAAATGCAATTAGTATAATAAGCCGACCTCTTCACCAGTCTATCAAGCAGGGTTTTATTTTATGACGACGATTCTCAAGCATCTCCCGGTAGGTCAACGTATTGGTATCGCTTTTTCCGGCGGCCTGGACACCAGTGCAGCACTGCTGTGGATGCGACAAAAAGGGGCTGTCCCATATGCATATACTGCGAATTTGGGTCAGCCGGATGAGGATGACTATGACGCCATTCCTCGCCGTGCAATGGAATATGGTGCTGAGAATGCTCGCCTGGTAGATTGCCGTAAGCAGCTGGTTGCCGAAGGGATCGCTGCCATTCAGTGCGGTGCATTCCACAACACCACTGGCGGACTGACCTACTTCAATACCACCCCGCTGGGCCGTGCCGTGACCGGCACCATGCTGGTTGCCGCAATGAAAGAAGATGGTGTAAACATCTGGGGCGACGGTAGCACCTATAAAGGTAACGATATTGAACGTTTCTATCGTTACGGTCTGCTGACCAACGCCGAACTGCAGATTTACAAACCATGGCTGGATACCGATTTTATCGATGAACTCGGCGGTCGCCATGAGATGTCCGAATTTATGATTGCCTGTGGTTTCGACTACAAAATGTCCGTTGAGAAAGCCTACTCCACTGACTCCAACATGCTCGGTGCGACCCACGAAGCTAAAGACCTTGAGTTCCTGAACTCCAGCGTCAAGATTGTTAACCCGATCATGGGCGTCAAATTCTGGGACGAAAACGTCAAAATTCCTGCGGAAGAAGTTACCGTTCGTTTTGAACAGGGTCATCCGGTTGCGCTGAATGGTAAAACCTTTAGCGACGATGTTGAAATGATGCTGGAAGCCAACCGTATTGGCGGCCGTCACGGTTTGGGTATGAGCGATCAGATTGAAAACCGTATCATTGAAGCAAAGAGCCGTGGCATCTACGAAGCCCCGGGGATGGCATTGCTGCATATCGCCTACGAGCGTCTGCTGACCGGTATTCACAACGAAGATACCATCGAGCAGTATCACGCACATGGTCGCCAGCTTGGTCGTCTGCTGTATCAGGGACGCTGGTTCGACTCTCAGGCGCTGATGCTGCGTGACGGTCTGCAGCGTTGGGTTGCCAGCCAGATTACCGGCGAAGTCACGCTGGAACTGCGTCGTGGTAATGACTACTCAATCCTCAACACCGTGTCTGACAATCTGACGTACAAACCAGAACGTCTGACGATGGAAAAAGGCGACTCCGTATTCTCTCCGGACGACCGTATCGGTCAGTTGACCATGCGTAATCTGGATATCACCGATACCCGCGAGAAGCTGTTTGGTTATGCACAATCTGGCTTGCTGACCGCCTCTTCCGCAACCGGCCTGCCGCAGGTTGAGAATCTGGAAAATAAGGCGAAGTAAAGATTCACTATCTTAAGGCCGCGCAAGCGGCCTTTTTTATGCGCGGAATATAGGATGTCTGTAGGTCGGATAAGGCGTTTACGCCGCCATCCGACATTATTACAACGCCTGATGATGCTACGCTTATCCGACCTACAGACAGCCATAAATAACAGACGAAAAAAAAGACGCTTTGCAGCGTCTTTTTTTTGGAATTTGGTACCGAGGATGGGACTCGAACCCACAAGCCCGTTAGGGCACTACCACCTCAAGGTAGCGTGTCTACCAATTCCACCACCTCGGTACAGAATACTTAGCGTGGGATATCGCTGGTCGGCTGAGCCGGAGCAGCTGGCTGAGTTTGCTCGGTTTTCGCCGGTGCGCTCAGATTTTCCCACTCACTTCCTTTATTGGTCTTATTGCTGTTCATGTTACCCAGCACCAGACTGATGATGAAGAACAAGGTTCCCAATACAGCTGTCATACGGGTCATGAAGTTACCAGAACCACTTGAACCAAACAGAGTACCAGAAGCGCCTGCGCCAAAAGAGGCTCCCATATCAGCGCCTTTGCCTTGCTGCAGCATGATCAAGCCTACCAGGCCAATTGCCACAATAAGGAAAACTACTAAAAGAGCTTCGTGCATAATCAACCTGTTCCTTGCGGAGTTGCCGCGTACAATGCTTCGACCATTAAAGCGGGAATATTTACTGTTTCCCACTGAAGCGGGTGTGAATACTAACCAAAGCGAATAACCTTCGCAAGGGCAATTTGTTAGCATTGTATCAACTGCGGAAAAAATCGCCATATCAATCAAAAACGCAGCAACTTCTCCCAGCATCTCTGCATAACGGCACGTTGATCTTCAAGATTCGCCCATACCACAACGGGGATTTCACAAATCAGGTCTGTATTTTCTGGCCAGCAGTGAATAATTTGCTGATTCACCAACTCTTCCGCCACCATCGATTCAGGTAACCAGGCCATTCCCATATGGCGCAGTACCATTTCTCGTATCGTTTCGCTTAAACCACTCTCAAATACTTTTTTTAGCCGTGGGCGGACGCGTTGTTCTGCCGACTCAATAATACGTCTGACAAAGGTGTAGTCGCTGTAGCATAGCCACGGAATCGGAGCATGCGGATCATTAAGCGCATCAGCCAACTGGGCTGAAATAACCGGTATAAATCGCTCATACCGCCATAGGGAACGTTTTAACCCTCCAGCGATCTCCAGCCCCGGCTGGGCAGACGGTAAATCGTAGGTCACCAGCAAATCAATTTGCCGGTTCATCAGGGCATTGAAGTGGTTGTCTATCCCCTGGATACTGGCGTTTACCGTAAAGTTTAACTGCGGCTCACTCTGTCGCAGGTAGTTGATCATATCCGGCAGGATATTCACCGACAGCGTATGCAGGCTGACCATCACCAGCGTGTTATCCGTTGCTGGCGTCATCGCCGACAGCTCATGACGTGCCTCTGTTAACGTGCTGAGGACATGCCGGGCATAAGGCTCAAAGCGTTCACCATAGCGCGTCAGCGTGACGGGGGTCGTTGTCCGGTCAAACAAAGGTACGCCCAGCACCTCTTCCAGCGCCTTTATACGCCGACTCAACGCAGGTTGAGTAATATGCCGCTGCGCCGCGGCCTGAGAGTAGTTTCCATGCTGGCTCAAGGCCAGAAAATCTTCCAGCCACTTACAATCCACGTTGTGCTCTCCGCCATGCCATAACCGCATCCTCCAATAACAAATCGGTAATAGTCATAGTTATAGTAATGGCTTTATGGTGGGCATCATAACAACAATATTTCGTTTCACCTGCCGACTCTCACCCTCGACGTTTGACAGGACCGCTATGTTTACTTTATTGACCAATGCCCGTGTTTTTTCTCCTGAGGATTTAGGCCTCTGCTCCCTGCTCATTCATGCCGACCGAATTGTGGCGGTAGAAAAAGATATTTCATTGTTTGATGGCATCAACGAGGTCATCGATTGTCGGGGTAAATGGGTTATCCCTGGTATCATCGATCAGCATGTTCATCTTACCGGTGGCGGTGGTGAAGCCGGATTTGCCAGTCGGACGCCCGCCGTCAAGCTGCGCGATCTGATTCAGGCAGGTATTACCACGGTGGTTGGCGTGTTAGGCACCGATGCCATTTCTCGTTCACCCAAAGACCTCTACGCTAAAATGCAGTCTCTCAACCTTGAGGGATTACGCGCGTTTATGCACACGGGAGCCTACGCCGTTCCCAGCCCAACTATTACGCGATCCATCCGCGATGATATGGCCTTCATTCCGGCAATTCTTGGTGTAAAAATCGCCCTCGCCGATCACCGTGGCTCTTACCCCTCTTTCCAGGAGTTGCTGAGGATAGTGAGCGATATTCGCGTCGCTTCCCTGCTGGCAGGGAAAAAAGGCTTGCTGCATGTGCACCTGGGGAATCTGCCGGAAGGGATGTCGCAACTTATTGAGCTGTGTGATGCGGGTATTCCGATTCACCATATTTCACCGACGCATGTTGCGAGAACTGAGCCCTTGTTCGAACAGGCAATTGCTTTTGCCCATCGCGGCGGCCATATCGATGTTACGTCAGGTGGCAGTCGTTTTATGCCTCAGGAGCAAGCGATTCTCCACGCACTCGAAGCACAGGTTCCGGCGGAGCGCATCACGATCAGTTCTGACGGCAATGGCAGCGTTCCACGCTTTAACGCTCAGGGTATCGTTGAAGGTTTAAGCGCAGCACCGGTCGCAGGCAATCTTAACCTGCTTCCTCGCCTGATTGATGTCGGGATTCCGGTGCCACAGGCCATCGCGATGCTGACGGCAAACGTTGCGCGCTCGCTGGGTATTTCCGGGGGCGTGCTCTGCGCCGGAGAACGTGCTGATATCTGTGTACTCAATGATGACCTCTCGCTGGCCCACCTGTTCGCCGCGGGTAAACCGTTGCTGCGGGATGGCGAGTGCCTGGTTACCGGCAACTTCGAGTAAGGGGGCAAGAATGTCGTTACTACTGGCGCTAATCGCCATCATTTTTGCCGGACGTCTAATCCTCAAAAAATATCACCCCCAGTCGGTACTGTTATTGACCGGGATTGTGCTGTTGCTTATCGCGCATTTTAGCGGAATGACCTCACTCAGTGGCCTGGTGAAAAAGAGCACTGGATTTGGCCCCTTTGACGCCTTTGAGTTTATTCGCGATACCCTGAGCGTGCGTCTCGGCGGCCTCGGTCTGCAAATTATGCTGATTGGTGGTTTTGCCACCTATATGTCGGCCATTGGCGCAAGCCAGGTACTGGTTCGGGTGACATCTCGTCCTTTGCAACGCCTGAACTCGCCTTATCTGCTGCTGGGGCTGGCACTGCTACTGGGTCAATTCCTGTCGCTGTTTATCAGCAGCGCCACCGGATTGGGTCTGCTGTTGATGGCGACGCTTTACCCATTGCTTACCCGTCTTGGCTGTAGCCGCGCCGCGGTTGCCGCCGTTATCGCCAGTACCTGTGCGGTTGAGTTTGGCCCCGGTTCCGGCAACTCTGTTCTCGCCGCCAAAACTGCAGGCATCGAGGTCGTGAACTATTTCGTGCAGGATCAGTTGCCGATCGTTGTACCCGTCATTCTTTTCATCGCCCTACTGCATATTGTTGTGCAACGCTTTTTTGACCGTCGGGAAAGTGGCGACAATGCAACTCAGCAAATGCAGACATTAACGGCGACTGATGAAGCCGACGCACCTATCGCCTGGCTGTTTCTGCCCATGCTGCCGCTGGTATTGATGCTGGTGTGCAGCGATTTAGTATTCAGCTCACTCAAGATCACCCTGGATACCGCCGTACTGATAAGCCTCGCTATTACGCTGGTTTGTGAGTACTGCCGTCATCGCAAGGCGCGCGAGGTGATGGCTGGCGTACAAAAGGTTTTCGACAGCATGGGCAGCGTTTTTGCCACCGTCGTGACACTGATTATCGCCGGTGAAGTCTTTTCCGCCGGACTGAAAGCCATTGGTGCCGTTGACGCACTGTTGTCGCTTTCCGGTGAATTTGGCCTCAGCGCCGCCTCTATTATCCTGCTGATGACCCTGATCACCTTCGCAATTTCAGCGCTGATGGGCTCCGGGAATGCGGCATTTTTCTCCTTCGCACCCATGGTGCCGGACATCAGCCGTCATATCGGCAGCGATATCGCTGTCATGATGTTGCCTATCCAGATCTCTGCGGGTATTGGTCGTACGTTATCGCCCATCGCCGGCGTAATCATTGCTATCGCAGGGATTGCAGGTGTCTCGCCTGTGGATATTGTTAAGCGTACCGCGATTCCGATGCTGGGCGGTTGGCTACTGATGATTGCGTTAACCTTTGCCCGGTCTGGGCATCTGCTGGCGGTTCTGCCGTGGCTGGCAGCCCTTGTGCTACTGATGGTCGGTGGTTACTTCTGGCAGCGCCGACGTAAACAGCCGCTTGCCGTACAGTAAAAAAAAGCCGGAGTCTCAGACTCCGGCTTTCACTTTCTTCGGAATTACGCCGCTTTCACAGCATCGGCAATACGGTGGGCGAATTCAGTCACCTGCGCTTCGTCTTCACCTTCAACCATCACACGAATTAGCGGTTCGGTACCAGACTTACGCAGCAGGACGCGTCCACGGTTACCCAGCGCCGCTTCCACTTCCGCCATCACCGCTTTCACGTTTTCATGTTCCAGCGGATCGCCGCTACCTGCTGTGTATCGTACGTTAACCAGCAGCTGTGGGAACATTTTCATGCCGCTGCACAGGTCGTGCAAGCTCATATGGTTGCGCACCATCGCCGCCAGCACCTGCAGGCCCGCCACGATGCCATCACCAGTGGTGGTTTTGTCCAGCAGGATTACATGACCAGAGTTTTCGGCACCGATACGCCAGCCTTTTTCCTGCATTTTTTCCAGCACATAACGGTCGCCAACTTTTGCACGGGCAAACGGAATACCCAGCTGTTTCAGCGCCAGCTCGAGGCCCATGTTGCTCATCAGCGTACCTACCGCGCCACCGCGCAGCTGACCCTGACGCAGGGCTTCACGGGCGATGATGTACATGATCTGATCGCCATCGACCTTATTGCCTTCGTGGTCAACCATAATGACGCGGTCGCCATCGCCATCCAGCGCAATACCCAGATCGGCTTTTTCCGCAATCACGCGCGCCTGCAGGGCACGGACGTCGGTGGCACCGACTTCTTCATTGATATTCACACCGTTTGGCTCACAGCCAATGGCAATCACGTTTGCACCCAGTTCACGCAGTACATTTGGCGCAATGTGGTACGTCGCACCGTTAGCGCAATCCACCACAATTTTAAGCTCATTCAGGCTCAATTCGTTCGGGAAGGTGCCTTTGCAAAACTCGATATAGCGACCGGCAGCATCAACGATACGTGTGGCTTTACCCAGTTCAGCGGAATCCACGCAGGTGATCGCTTTTTCCATCTCGGCTTCAATGGCTTCTTCCACTGCATCCGGCAGTTTAGTCCCGTCGGTAGAGAAGAATTTAATCCCGTTGTCATAGTACGGGTTGTGCGAAGCGGAGATAACAATCCCGGCCTCAGCACGGAAGGCGCGCGTCAGATACGCAACGGCGGGTGTTGGCATTGGCCCTGTGAATGAGGCTGAGAGTCCGGCGGCAGCCAGGCCCGCTTCCAGCGCAGACTCCAGCATATAGCCGGAAATACGCGTATCTTTACCGATAATAATTTTACGTGAACCATGACGAGCAAGCACTTTCCCTGCAGCCCAGCCCAGCTTGAGCACAAAGTCAGGAGTAATTGGGGCATCACCTACGCGACCGCGGATCCCATCAGTGCCAAAATATTTACGATTACTCATAGCGTTTTTTTTCCTTTGCAGACAATGTGGCTTCCACCACACGCATCGCTTCTACGGTTTCTTTGACGTCATGGACACGAACGATCTGCGCCCCCTGCATTGCGGCAATCACCGCGCACGCAAGGCTACCGCTCAGGCGTTCAGATGGCCCCACATTCAGTAACTGGCCAACCATTGATTTTCGTGACATCCCAACCAGCAATGGCAGATTAAAATGATGAAACTCAGACAAACGTGCCAGTAATGTGTAGTTGTGAGTGAGATTTTTACCGAATCCGAATCCGGGGTCGAGCAACAATTTATCTTTTGCGATTCCAGCCCGCTCGCAACGTGCTATTTGCTCAACAAAGTAACGGTTTACCTCAGCAAAAACATCCTCATACTTTGGCGCTTCCTGCATGGTTTTCGGCTGCCCCTGCATATGCATCAGGCAAACCGGCAATCCGGTCTCCGCTGCGGCTTCCAGCGCTCCAGGCTCCGAGAGTGAGCGAATATCGTTGATGATATGCGCGCCAACTCTGGCGCATTCGCGAATCACTTCGGGTTTTGAGGTATCGACCGAAATCCACACTTCAAAACGCTGAGCAATCGCCTCGACCACTGGGATCACTCGCTGCAACTCTTCTTCCACACTCACATCAGCCGCGCCCGGACGCGTGGACTCACCGCCCACATCAATGATAGTCGCCCCGGCGTTAATCATCAGGTTTGCGTGTTTTACCGCCTCAACCAGAGAGTTGTGCGCTCCGCCATCGGAAAAAGAATCTGGCGTGACGTTCAAAATCCCCATGACGTGCGGATGGCTGAGATCCAGTGAAGAACCCTGAGCAAAGAGTTTCATAGTTTTATCCCTGGTAAAATCTTGAATATGCAGATAAGAAAAACCCCGGAGCAAGCCCCAGGGTTTTCAATTAAAACACGGTCATCATCAACGATAACTTATTTGTCGCCCAGTTGCTCTGACATAGTGCCAGAGTCCGGCGCACGCGGTTCATCAACCGGACGCGGTGCACTCGGCTTGCCGGTGCTGCCAGAGTTGTTATTAGAAGAACCCGGTTCTTCCCAACCCGCTGGCGGACGCACATCGCGGCGAGCCATCAGATCGTCAATCTGCGGCGCATCGATGGTCTCATATTTCATGAGCGCATCTTTCATCGAGTGCAGAATGTCCATGTTTTCGTTCAGCAAACGACGTGCACGGTCATAGTTACGCTCAATCAGCAGTTTAACTTCCTGATCGATAATGCGAGCGGTTTCATCGGACATGTGTTTCGCTTTCGCTACAGAACGTCCCAGGAACACTTCGCCTTCTTCTTCAGCGTACAGCAACGGACCGAGTTTATCGGAGAAGCCCCACTGAGTAACCATGTTACGCGCCAGGTTAGTCGCGACTTTAATGTCGTTCGACGCACCGGTAGAAACATGTTCAGCACCGTAGATGATCTCTTCCGCCAGACGGCCACCGTACAGTGTGGAGATCTGACTTTCCAGTTTCTGACGGCTGGCGCTGATTGCGTCGCCTTCAGGCAGGAAGAAGGTCACACCCAGCGCACGACCGCGCGGGATAATCGTTACTTTGTGCACCGGATCGTGTTCCGGTACCAGGCGACCGATAATCGCGTGGCCAGCTTCGTGATACGCGGTAGATTCTTTCTGCGCTTCCGTCATCACCATGGAGCGACGTTCCGCACCCATCATGATTTTGTCTTTCGCTTTTTCGAACTCAACCATCGACACTACGCGCTTGTTGCCACGAGCAGCAAACAGCGCCGCTTCGTTCACCAGGTTCGCGAGGTCCGCACCGGAGAAGCCAGGCGTGCCACGTGCAATGATTGCCGCATCGATATCCGGAGACAGCGGTACGCGACGCATATGCACTTTCAGGATCTGTTCACGACCGCGAACATCTGGCAGACCAACCACAACCTGACGGTCGAAACGGCCTGGACGCAGCAGCGCAGGGTCAAGAACGTCTGGACGGTTAGTTGCTGCGATAACGATAATACCTTCGTTACCTTCGAAGCCGTCCATCTCAACCAGCATCTGGTTCAGCGTCTGTTCACGTTCATCGTGACCACCGCCCAGACCTGCGCCACGCTGGCGACCTACGGCGTCGATTTCATCGATGAAGATGATGCACGGTGCCGCTTTCTTGGCTTGTTCGAACATGTCACGCACACGAGATGCACCGACACCCACGAACATTTCCACGAAATCAGAACCGGAAATTGTGAAGAATGGAACCTTCGCTTCACCTGCGATAGCTTTCGCCAGCAGGGTTTTACCCGTACCCGGAGGACCAACCATCAGGACGCCTTTCGGGATTTTACCGCCCAGTTTCTGGAAACGGCTCGGTTCGCGCAGATACTCAACCAGCTCAGCGACTTCTTCTTTTGCTTCGTCACAACCCGCAACGTCAGCAAAAGTCGTTTTGATCTGATCTTCCGTCAGCATGCGCGCTTTGCTCTTGCCGAACGACATGGCACCTTTGCCACCACCGCCCTGCATCTGACGCATGAAGAAGATCCAGACACCAATCAGCAGCAGCATTGGGAACCAGGAAATGAAGATAGAAGCCAGCAGGCTCGGCTCTTCAGGTGGTTCGCCAACAACCTTGACGTTTTTGGTCAGCAGGTTATCAAGCAGCTTCGGATCGTTAACCGGGATGTAGGTCGTGTAACGGTTACTATCTTTCTTGGTAACGTTAATCTCACGTCCGTTGATCTTCGCTTCACGAACCTGGTCCTGATTGACCTCTTGCAGGAAGGTAGAGTAATCAACCTTACGGCCATTAGACTCGCTGGGCCCAAAGCTCTGGAATACTGACATCAGCACAACGGCAATGACCAGCCAGAGAATTAGGTTTTTCGCCATGTCACTCAAGGGATTAACCTCATATTACAACTGTGTTAAAAACAGCGTCAGGATACTCTATATCCAGTTTCTTTCAAACTTTCGTTTGAAATCTGCCGGTTATGGTTTACGCCCGGTCGCTACAATATACACTTCACGCGAACGGGCGCGAGAAGAGTCCGGCTTACGAACTTTGACCTTCGTAAACAGGGAGCGAATCTCTCTTAGATACTCATCGAAGCCTTCGCCCTGGAACACCTTCACTACAAAACTACCACCTGGCGCTAATACATCACGAGCCATTCCAAGCGCCAGCTCTACCAGATACATGGCCCGGGGAATATCCACCGCCGGTGTTCCACACATATTTGGCGCCATATCAGACATGACAACTTGTACTTTACTGTCACCTACGCGTTCAAGTAACGCTTTCAGGACTAATTCATCACGAAAGTCGCCCTGAAGGAAGTCCACACCAACGATTGGATCCATAGGTAAAAGATCGCAAGCGATAATGCGGCCGGTGTTGCCGATCTGCGTAACTGCATATTGCGACCAGCCACCGGGTGCAGCACCGAGATCAACTATCGTCATCCCCGGTTTAAAAATTTTGTCACTTTGCTGTATTTCATCAAGTTTAAACCAGGCACGGGAACGTAACCCCTTTTTCTGTGCCTGTTGAACATATTTATCGCTAAAGTGTTCCTGAAGCCAGCGACTCGAGCTGGCAGAACGCTTTTTACCTGTCATTTCACATTCCCAAAGGGCAGTTCATCGTAACCAATGGTGTAAATTTCTACACAGCTATTTGGTGATATATGGGAGATGGCGGTAGAATGACCCGTTTTCAATCCCAACGTAAGCAAAAATATACGATGAATCTGAGTACTAAACAAAAACAGCACCTGAAAGGTCTGGCACATCCGCTCAAGCCTGTAGTTATGCTTGGCAATAATGGTTTGACCGAAGGGGTACTGGCCGAGATTGAACAAGCGTTAGAGCACCATGAACTTATCAAGGTGAAAATCGCCTCGGAAGATCGCGATACTAAAACCTTGATCGTGGAAGCTATCGTACGCGAAACCGGCGCCTGCAATGTACAGGTCATCGGCAAAACGCTGGTACTGTATCGCCCGACTAAAGAACGTAAAATCTCGCTGCCACGCTAAGAATATCCCAAAGTTGCACACGAAGTTTGTGTAAAACGCGGGGTTTTCCGCTAGCAGGAGAGCAAAATGCCACGCTCTCTTCGTTGATAAAAGGCCGCTATGCGGCCTTTTTCCTTTCTTTACAATGTATCAACATCTTAACCAAGATGCGAATTACAGGTATTCTACCTTCGTCACTTCATATTCCACTTCGCCGCCCGGCGTTTTGATAACCACGACGTCATCCTGCTCTTTACCGATAAGGCCACGAGCGATAGGCGAGTTCACTGAAATCAGGTTCTGTTTAAAATCGGCTTCATCATCGCCGACAATACGCCATGTCTGCTCTTCATCGTTATCGAGATTCAGAACGGTAACCGTCGCACCGAAAACAACGCGGCCATTGTTCGGCATTTTAGTAACGTCGATTACCTGCGCGTTGGACAGTTTAGCTTCGATATCTTTAATGCGTCCTTCGCAGAAACCCTGCTGTTCGCGCGCCGCGTGATACTCCGCGTTCTCTTTCAGGTCACCGTGCTCACGCGCTTCAGCGATAGCGGCAATAATTTCAGGACGGCGCACAGATTTCAGAAAATCCAGCTCTTCGCGCAGTTTTTCAGCACCACGTAAGGTCATCGGGATAGCTTGCATTTGTTATACCTCTTGAACATTCCTGTAGGGGGTAGTTGCTCTCACCCCGGCTGCTAAGCCCACCCTGGCGTGTGTCATGCCAGAGTCAGAAGCAAAAAAATACCGACCCGGGGCTCAAGGTCCCAGGTCAGCTACAATTCTCTATTTGATGATCATTTTACCCTGGAGTTCCTTATGGGTCATCGTTTACTTTTTGGGGCGTTGCGCCGTAGTATGACGGCCTGTTTCCAGGTTGTTAGCGCGAGATTATGCGATTTTCCAGATTTACCATCGGATTGACTGCCAGTATAGCGTTCAGCGTTCAGGCTGCGAACGTCGACGAGTATATCAATCAGCTCCCTGCCGGGGCCAACCTCGCCCTTATGGTACAGAAGGTTGGCGCACCTGCACCCGCTATTGATTTTCATAGCCAGCAGATGGCGCTGCCCGCCAGCACCCAGAAAGTAATCACCGCGCTGGCGGCATTGATTCAGCTCGGGCCTGACTTTCGTTTTACCACCACGCTTGAGACCAAAGGCAGCGTGGAAGGCGGCGTATTGAAAGGTGACTTAGTGGCACGATTTGGTGCCGATCCGACGCTAAAACGCCAGGATATTCGCAATATGGTGGCAACCCTGAAAAAATCAGGTGTGACGCAAATTGCCGGGAATGTCCTGATCGACACCTCTATTTTTGCCAGTCATGATAAAGCGCCCGGTTGGCCCTGGAACGACATGACGCAGTGTTTTAGCGCACCGCCCGCAGCGGCTATTGTCGATAGAAACTGTTTCTCGGTTTCACTCTACAGCGCGCAAAAACCCAACGATCTCGCCTTTATTCGCGTGGCATCTTATTACCCGGTCACCATGTTCAGTCAGGTGCGTACCCTCGCCCGAGGTTCTGCGGAAGCGCAATATTGTGAACTGGATGTGGTTCCCGGCGATCTCAACCGCTATACGCTGACCGGATGCCTGCCACAACGAGCCGATCCGCTGCCGCTGGCGTTCGCCATTCAGGACGGTGCCAGCTATGCCGGGGCAATTATCAAAGATGAGCTAAAACAAGCAGGTATCACCTACAGCGGTACGCTGCTGCGCCAGACGTTGGTCAACGAACCGGGAACGGTGGTCGCCAGTAAACAGTCTGCGCCGCTACATGACCTGCTTAAGATTATGCTGAAAAAATCGGACAACATGATTGCCGATACCGTTTTCCGTATGATTGGTCATGCCCGGTTTAACGTGCCGGGCACCTGGCGGGCGGGTTCTGATGCCGTGCGCCAGATTTTACGTCAGCAGGCAGGCGTTGATATCGGCAACACCATTATTGCCGACGGTTCTGGCCTCTCCCGCCATAACCTGATTGCCCCAGCGACCATGATGCAGGTGCTGCAATATATCGCTCAACACGATAACGAGCTGAACTTTATCACTATGCTGCCGCTGGCGGGCCACGACGGCTCCTTGCAATACCGTGCGGGTCTGCATCAGGCTGGTGTGGATGGCAAAGTATCGGCGAAGACTGGCTCGCTGCAGGGGGTTTATAACCTCGCAGGTTTCATCACCACGGCAAGTGGCCAACGCATGGCATTCGTGCAGTATTTATCTGGTTATGCGGTAGAGCCAGCTGACCAGCGTAATCGCCGTATTCCGTTGGTGCGCTTCGAGAGCCGGTTGTACAAGGATATTTATCAGAACAACTAAATGGGTAATTTGATTGTCGGATGGCGGCATTAACGTGCCTTATCCGGCCTACAGAGAGGCCTGGAAACAAAAACCCCGGCAACATGGCCGGGGTTTTTAATGCGATTAACGCTTGTAGATGAACTCAACGCCTTCTTCGTCGTCTTCGTCCCAATCGTCATCCCAGTCATCTTCCGCTTCGTCTTCGACTTCAGCGAGCTGCTGGCGGTGATAATCATCCCACATGAACTCAACTTTCTCTGGCTGTTTCGCTTCTTCAGCCTGAACAATCGGGTTCTCAATGATAAAGGTCATCACATCCCAGCAGAGATCTTTCACGCCCAGCTGGCTGGCGGCAGAGATCAGGTAATATTTACCTTCCCAACCCAACGCTTCGGCGATCGCTTTCGCTTTCTCTTCCGCTTCAGCCTTGTCCATCAAATCAATTTTGTTGAACACTAACCAGCGCGGTTTAGATGCCAAATCCTGACTGTATTTTTCCAGTTCGCCAATAATGATACGGGCGTTTTCAACTGGATCAGAGCCATCAATCGGATCGATATCGATGAGGTGAAGCAGTACACGGCAACGTTCCAGGTGTTTCAGGAAGCGGATACCCAGGCCTGCGCCTTCAGCCGCGCCTTCAATCAGTCCCGGAATGTCGGCAACCACGAAGCTCTTTTCGTTGTCCATACGAACCACGCCCAGGCTCGGCACCAGGGTGGTAAACGGATAATCAGCGACTTTCGGCTTCGCCGCGGACACCGCACGGATAAACGTCGATTTCCCGGCGTTTGGCATGCCCAGCATACCCACGTCCGCCAGCAGCATCAGCTCCAGCATCAGATCGCGCTTATCACCCGGCGTACCCATTGTTTTCTGACGCGGAGTACGGTTAACCGAGGATTTGAAACGGGTGTTGCCCAGACCGTGCCAGCCACCTTTAGCGACCATCAGACGCTGACCGTGTTTGGTCATGTCGCCCATGGTTTCGCCCGTGCCCTGATCGATAACACGCGTACCAACAGGTACTTTAATCGTAACGTCTTTGCCACGCTTACCGGTGCAATCACGGCTCGCGCCATTCTGACCACGTTCCGCACGGAATGATTTTTCAAAACGGTAATCGATCAGCGTGTTCAGGTTTTCGTCGGCTTCCAGCCAAACGTCACCACCGTCACCACCATCACCACCGTCCGGACCGCCTTTTGGGATGTACTTTTCGCGGCGGAAGCTGACGCAACCATTACCGCCATCACCTGCAACGACCAGAATCGATGCTTCATCAACAAACTTCATTTTACTCTCCGTAAATCATTCGCCTGATCGGGGTTGCGAAACCACCGTTTCATGCTTACGTAAACCGCCCCAAATTCGATGACCAATGGCGGAATACATCGCGCCCGCAACCACGATAAACGCACCGAGATAACCTAATAGGTTTAGCATCGGTCTGGCGAAGAAATCGGGCCAGGCCAGTGATAATAAATCTGAAAATAACAACGTAAACAGCGGTGTGAGCGTGATAATAGCGCTCACCTGAGCCGCCTGCCAACGCGCCATCGCTTCCGCGAGAGCGCCGTATCCTACCAGCGTATTCAGGCCGCAGAATACCAGGCATGCCAGCTGCCAGTCGCTGAGTTGCGTGATGACACCGGGTTTAGCCAGCGGCAACAACGCCATCGTACATAAAGTGTACAGTAAAAACAGGATCTGCGGTGATGCCAGGCGGCGCAATAACACCTTTTGTGCGACCCCATAGCTCACCCAGACCATCGCCGCACCGACACCAAAGATAACGCCCCAGGTGTAATCGGTGAGTCGGGTAAAAATTTCGATCAGACTGGTATTAAAAAACAGAACCAGGCCGCTCAGAAGCATAATGGCGCCAATAACCTGCGTGCCGCGCATCTTTTCTTTCAGGATAAAGACGCTGGCGATCATCATACCAACCGGTGACAGCTGGCCGATAACCTGCGAAGCCGTTGGGCTCAAATACTGCAAGGATGAACTAAACAGAATGAAGTTACCGAACAGCCCACCGGTTGCGATAGCCAGCAACACCAGCCAGCGCGCTTTGCGAAAAATACGCAGCGGAGGGAGCTTTTTTTTAACCGCAAGAATAGCGCCAAGGCCAACGCTTGCCATTAAAAAACGGTAGAATACCACGGTAGGAGGCTCCATCACCTCCAGCACTTGCTTCATTGCTATTGGCAAAGCGCCCCAACATACTGCCGTTGTGAGTGCTAACAGAATACCAATGCCTGCCTGCTGCTTCATGCCGTATTCCCTGCAAGGGCTCGTTTCCGGGTTGTCGGCGCGACGAGCGTATTTACCGGCCGTCGAATGTAAAAAGCCCCGCAACGTGTTGCGGGGCTTTTATCCGTTACCGGGACGCGAAAAACTTATTCAGCAACGATGCTGATGAATTTACGGTTTTTCGGGCCTTTCACTTCAAATTTCACTTTACCGTCTGCTTTAGCAAACAGAGTGTGGTCTTTGCCGCAACCAACGTTGGAGCCAGCGTGGAATTTAGTACCACGTTGACGAACGATGATGCTACCAGCCAGAACTGTTTCACCGCCGAAGCGTTTTACGCCCAGACGTTTAGCTTCTGAATCGCGACCGTTACGAGTCGAGCCGCCAGCCTTTTTATGTGCCATTTAATCTGCTCCCCTTAACTTAAGCGCTGATGCCAGTGATTTTCACATCAGTGAACCACTGACGATGGCCCTGCTGCTTACGGTAGTGTTTACGACGACGAAACTTAACAATTTTAACTTTCTCGCCACGACCGTGAGCAACGACTTCAGCTTTGATAACGCCGCCATCAACGAAAGGAACGCCGATTTTGACTTCTTCACCGTTTGCGATCATCAGAACTTCTGCGAATTCAACAGATTCGCCAGTTGCGATGTCCAGCTTTTCCAGGCGAACGGTCTGACCTTCGCTTACTCGGTGTTGTTTACCACCACTTTGGAAAACCGCGTACATAAAAAACTCCGCTTCCGCGCACACCTTTTTGATGATTCAGAGTGCGCTATAAATATTCACAATAGGGCGCGAATATTACGCAAAACGCGAGCCTTTGACAAGTGCTACCGTCAATACATGAAGAAAAAAAACACAACACGTACGGTAACGTTTATCTACGGCGTTTTTTCAGTACAATCAGCATATATTTATAACCCTAAACCCGACGTTACCTTCCCACACAGTAAGGTAATCGGGGCGAGAAGCCCGGCTTTTGCGATGAATTTAGAAAAAATCAATGAGTTAACCGCGCAAGATATGGCGGGGGTCAATGCGACAATCCTTGAACAGCTCAATTCCGACGTTCAGTTGATCAATCAACTGGGGTACTACATCGTTAGCGGCGGCGGAAAACGCATTCGCCCAATGATCGCCGTCCTCGCAGCGCGGGCCGTTGGTTACCAGGAAAATGCGCACGTTACGATCGCGGCCCTCATCGAGTTTATCCACACCGCGACCCTGCTGCACGACGATGTTGTGGATGAGTCAGACATGCGCCGTGGGAAAGCTACGGCAAATGCGGCGTTTGGTAATGCGGCCAGCGTGCTGGTTGGCGATTTTATCTATACCCGCGCATTTCAGATGATGACCAGCCTTGGCTCGTTGAAAGTGCTGGAAGTCATGTCGAAAGCAGTCAACGTCATCGCCGAAGGTGAAGTCTTGCAGTTGATGAACGTCAACGACCCGGACATCACCGAAGAAAACTATATGCGCGTCATCTACAGTAAGACCGCGCGTTTGTTTGAAGCGGCAGCCCAATGTTCAGGTATTCTGGCTGGCTGTAGCGAAGAACAAGAAAAAGGGTTGCAGGATTATGGCCGTTATCTCGGTACCGCTTTCCAGTTAATTGACGATTTGCTGGATTACAGCGCAGATGGCGAGCAACTGGGTAAAAACGTCGGCGATGACCTCAACGAGGGTAAACCAACGCTGCCGCTGCTGCATGCCATGCGCCATGGTACCCCAGAACAAGCGCAAATGATCCGCCAGGCCATTGAGCAAGGTAATGGTCGTCACCTTCTGGAGCCGGTTCTGGAAGCGATGAACGCCTGTGGCTCCCTGGAATGGACTCGCCAACGTGCAGAAGAAGAGGCTGATAAGGCCATCGCTGCGCTGCAGGTGCTGCCTGATACACCGTGGAGAGAAGCGCTGATTGGTCTGGCACATATTGCCGTACAGCGCGACCGTTAATTCCCTACTGCATCCTCTCTCATCCCGTGCCCTGCACGGGATTTTCTTATAAGCTCCAGTAAGCATTTCCTCCTCTCCAGAAAATCACGCAGAATCTTGGCATATTCTGAATATACACACACTTTACATGAACATTTTAGAACATTCACTCTTCGGGCGTTATAGTGTCGGCACAACCGATCGTGGAACCGTAAGTCGTTAACCAAAGGAGAGATGAATTTATGGAAAGCAAGCTGATTGACTGGCATCCGGCCGACATCATCGCCGGACTGCGCAAGAAAGGGACCTCAATGGCCGCTGAATCACGTAAAAATGGATTGAGTTCATCAACGCTGGCAAATGCGTTAACGAGACCATGGCCAAAAGGTGAGTTGATAATCGCCCAGGCGCTGGGAACTGACCCCTGGGTAATTTGGCCGTCACGCTATCACGATGCCAAAACGCATGAGTTCATCGACAGAACGCGGATGATGAGGAGTCGCAAAGAGAAAAAGAATCCGGAATGAACATTGAGCTGTAACCCCCGGTTCGCAGAACCAGGGGTTAAAAGAGACGTTGACGATTACTCGCCTTTCACGCGCTCAATGTTTGCGCCCAGCGCACGCAGTTTATCTTCGATGCGCTCATAGCCGCGATCGATGTGATAAATACGATCGACTACCGTCGTACCTTCAGCAATACAACCTGCCAGCACCAGGCTTGCAGATGCGCGCAGATCAGTCGCCATAACCTGTGCGCCAGAGAGCGTTTCCACGCCGTGGCAAATCACGGTATTGCTTTCGATTTCTGCGTGAGCACCCATACGGCTCAGCTCAGGCACGTGCATAAAGCGGTTCTCAAACACGGTCTCCGTGATGAAGCCGGTTCCTTCAGCTACCAGGTTCAGCAGCGTGAACTGGGCCTGCATATCAGTTGGGAATGCCGGATGCGGTGCAGTACGCACATTGACCGCTTTCGGACGTTTACCGTGCATATCGAGGCTTATCCAGTCGTCGCCAACTTCAATATCCGCACCCGCATCACGCAGCTTCGCCAGAACGGCATCCAGCGTGTCCGGCTGTGCATTACGGCAGATAATTTTGCCGCGAGAAATTGCCGCCGCCACCAGGAAGGTACCGGTTTCGATACGATCTGGCAGAACGCGATAAACACCACCGCCGAGACGCTCAACGCCTTCGATGGTAATACGGTCGGTGCCCTGACCCGTGATCTTCGCGCCCAGCGCAATCAGGAAGTTCGCGGTATCCACAATCTCCGGCTCGCGCGCGGCGTTTTCGATGACGGTGGTGCCTTCGGCAAGCGTTGCTGCGCACATAATGGTGACCGTCGCACCGACGCTCACTTTGTCCATGACGATATGCGCGCCTTTCAGACGGCCATCAACGGACGCCTTCACATAGCCTTCTTCCAGCTTAATAGTCGCGCCTAACTGCTCCAGGCCGGTAATGTGCAGGTCAACCGGACGTGCACCGATGGTGCAGCCGCCCGGCAGTGATACCTGGCCCTGACCAAAGCGGGCAACCAGCGGCCCGAGCGCCCAGATGGATGCACGCATGGTTTTCACCAGATCGTACGGCGCACAGAAGACGTTCACATCACGCGCATCAATGTGCACGGAACCATTACGCTCAACTTTCGCACCCAGCTGGCTCAGCAGCTTCATCGAGGTGTCAACGTCCTTCAGTTTCGGGACGTTTTGGATCTCTACAGGTTCTTCAGCCAGCAGCGCCGCAAACAGGATCGGCAGTGCGGCATTTTTAGCGCCTGAAATTGTGACTTCGCCCTGGAGCTTGGTTGGCCCCTGAACACGAAATTTATCCATTATTCTGTTCTCTGTTAAGAATTTATCTTCGCTACCGGTACATCACCCGTAGCTCAAAAACCGTTAAGTTTGCGATCGCGCGCCCATTCCGCTGGGGTAAACGCCTTAATCGACACGGCATGAATGCGGTTGTCCGCAATGTACTCCATCAACGGGCCATAGACCGATTGCTGCTTCTTGACCCGGCTCATGCCTTCAAACATCTCACCCACGGCAATAACCTGAAAGTGACTGCCGTCGCCAGAAACGTGGACTTCCTGGAGGGAGAGTGCATTCATCAGCACGCTCTGAATTTCATTATTTTCCATGGGCTCTTCATTCGTCAGATAGTGAAAACAGCCCAACATCTTAGAGCAAAGTGGCGCTGTCATAAATAAGCAAAAAGCCTCGCTGATAAATCAGACAAGGCTTTAGTGGCAGATCCCCCTCAGGGGTTTTGCCGGATAGCGGCACAAGACCTTATCCGGCCTGGAAAAATTAACGCGGAAGGACGTCGTCAGGCAGATTGTAAAGCTGCGCCAGCATGTACACTTTATCGTTAACGCCAGTGAGCGAAACGCTATTTCCCTGCTGCTTGCCTTGATTAATCAGATGCAACAGTAACGCCAAACCGCCGGTATCTACCCGGGATACCTGGTTCAGGTCGATGCAGGATACCCCTTTCATCGCCTCAATTCGCGCATCCCATAAGGGATTTAACACGTCCTGATCCAGCTCTCCCACCAGCACCAGCTTGTCGCCTTCGCGCGTCCAGGTGAGTGACTGCGTCATTATTTTTTCTCTTCCAGAGTGATTTTCTGCTGAGAAATAGATTTCAGCTGCGCCGTCAGGCCATCAATACCTTTGGTACGCAGCAGGTCGCTCCACTCATTTTGTTTGGTGGTGATCATACTTACGCCTTCGGCGATCATGTCATACGCCTGCCAGTTACCGGTCTGGGAGTTTTTACGCCACTGGAAATCCAGACGTACCGGAGGACGACCGTTTGGATCGATGATGGTTACGCGGATAGGTACGATAGTCGCATCACCCAGCGGTTGTTCAGGGGCAATCTGATAGGTTTGGCCGTGGTACATCGCCAGTGCCTGGCCGTAAGCCTGCTTCAGATATTCACGGAATGCGGCAAAATAGGCTTCACGTTGGGCAGGAGTCGCATCTTTGTAGTAACGGCCCAGCACCAGCGCACCGGCATACTTAACCTGCACATAAGGCAGCAGTTCCTGATCGACGACCTGACGCAGGTAATCGGGGTTGGAACGGATTTTTGGTTGCTCGTTTTTCAGACGGTCAAAGGTCTTCTGCGCCGCCTCATCCATCAGTTTGTACGGGTTAGTCTGGTCTGCTGCGGTTGCCGCGCTAAGTGGAGCAATCACCAGCATAGCCACCATCATCAATCGTTTAAACATACGTCGATTCTCCTGAGATTATTTCGTTGCGCCCGCAGGCGTAGTGGCTTCATTATTGCCGTCAGTTGCGGCTGGCGCATCGCCAGAATTCTTATTGTCATCACCTTTACTGTTGCTGTTGTAAAGGAACTGACCAATCATATCTTCCAGCACCATCGCGGATTTCGTGTCCTGAATCGTACCGCCATCTTTGAGGATAGACGTTCCCAGCTCAGGATCTTCAAAACCCACGTTCAATGCCAGATACTGTTCGCCCAGCAGACCGGAAGTACGGATGCTCAGAGAACTGGTGTCAGGAATATGGTTAAAACGCGATTCGATTTCCAGCGTCACGCGCGGCAGGTACGTTTTCGGATCTAACGAGATGTCCGATACGCGTCCAACTACCACCCCGCCAATCCGCACCGGAGAACGCTCTCTCAGGCCGCCGATATTATCAAAGGTCGCATAAATCGTGTAAGTCGGCTCAGTACGCATTGAGGTGACGTTCGCTGCCTTCAGGCACACAAACAGCGCTGCCAGCAGCGCAACCAGCAAGAATAACCCGACCCAAATTTCATTTTTTTTCGTTTGCATGAACTCAATTCCCAAACATCAGTGCGGTCAGCACAAAATCCAGCCCCAGAACGGCAAGAGAGGCGTGCACAACGGTGCGTGTCGTTGCCCGGCTAATCCCGGCAGAGGTCGGGATCGCATCATAACCATTGAACAATGCAATCCATGTGACCGTAATGGCGAACACCACGCTCTTAATCAGACAGTTGACCAGGTCCAGACGCCAGTCGACGGCATTTTGCATAGCCGACCAGAAAAAGCCCGCATCAATCCCCTTCCAGCTTACGCCAACCAGTGAACCACCCCAGATCCCGACTGCGACAAAAATAATCGTCAGCAGCGGCAATGAAATAACACCGGCCCAAAAACGTGGGGAAATCACCCGGCGCAGTGGATCGACGGCCATCATTTCCAGACTGGAAAGCTGTTCGGTCGCCCGCATCAGGCCAATTTCTGCGGTTAAGGCCGACCCGGCCCGCCCGGCAAACAGCAGCGCCGCAACAACCGGTCCCAGCTCACGTAACAATGACAGTGCCACCAGCATACCGAGGCTGGTTTCCGCGCTGTAAGTCGTCAGCACCAGGTATCCCTGCAACCCCAGCACCATACCGATGAACACGCCAGAAACAATAATGATCAGCATCGATAAGACACCGACATTATAGAGCTGGCGTATCAGCAGCGGCGCATGTTTGCGAAACTCCGGCTTGCCGACAACCGCATTGAACAACATTAATCCGGCTCGCCCGAACGTCCTGAGGGTTTTTATTCCCCGATGTCCGAGTGATGCCAGCGCATTTAACAACATGGGTGGCTTAACTCCCTGTTTTGAGTAAATCGATGTGGTAGTCGCCCGCCGGGTAACGGAACGGAACCGGTCCATCGGCAATGCCGTCAAGGAACTGGCGTACGCGCGGATCGGCATTTTCTTGTAGCGCCTGAGCACTACCGTAGGCCACTATTTTTTTGTCCGCCATTATATAGGCGTAATCCGCAATACTCAGTACCTCAGGCACATCATGGGATACCACCACACAGGTGACGCCCAGCGCGCTGTTCAGTTCTGAAATTAGCTTCACCAGAACGCCCATGGTGATGGGATCCTGGCCGACGAACGGCTCATCAAACATGATGAGGTCTGGCTCCAGCGCGATAGCACGTGCTAACGCGGCGCGACGCGCCATCCCACCGGATAATTCAGAAGGCATTAATTTGGCCGCACCCCGCAGGCCGACGGCCTCGAGCTTCATCATCACCGTGCTCTTCAGCAACGGCGCTGGCAACGTCGTATGCTCGCGCAGAGGGTACGCGACGTTGTCAAAAACATTCATGTCGGTAAATAGCGCACCAGACTGAAACAGCATACTCATGCGCTTACGCACGGTAAATAAACGCGAACGGGACATGGCCGGGACGTTCTCACCGTCAAACAGGATCTCGCCCTTATCCGGGGGGATCTGTCCGCCAATCAGACGCAACAGCGTCGTTTTGCCGATGCCTGATGGCCCCATGATCGCCGTCACCTTACCGCGCGGTACCGTCAGGGAAATATTATCAAAGATGCAGCGGTCACCCCGGGAAAAGCTGACATCGCGCATATCGACTAGATTCGCCACAGACTGACCCATTGATTCATCCTTTACTATTGCCTCGTTGATCGAAGAGTTTGGCGCTCAATTTAGCCCTGAACCCAACATATTTACAGATTATTGCCTGTCCTGGTTAGCGAAAGCTGGCATTTGTTTTACTTTTTAGCCGCATAAAGTCAAAATTAAGACTTCGTTACGGCTTCCAGAAGATCCTTCAAGTGGACCGGCGAGTATACCTGAAGAAAGGACTTTAGATGCTTTTAGCGACGGCGCTGTTAATAATTGGTTTACTTCTGGTGGTCTACGGTGCCGACCGTCTGGTATTTGCCGCATCCATTTTATGTCGAAATTTCGGTATTCCTCCCATTATCATCGGAATGACCGTGGTCAGCATGGGTACGTCGTTACCCGAAATAATTGTCTCCGTTGCCGCATCGATGAATGGGCAACTCGATCTGGCTGTCGGGACCGCCATAGGTTCTAACATCACCAACATTCTGCTTATTTTAGGCCTGTCGGCGCTGATTCATCCTTTTACCGTGCATTCTGATGTTCTGCGTCGTGAATTACCGCTAATGTTGCTGGTAAGTATTTTAGCTGCATCCGTCCTGTATGACGGACAGTTAAGCCGCAGCGACGGTTTCTTTCTTCTGCTTCTGGCCGTGCTATGGCTGCTATTCATTGTTAAAATCGCCCGTCTGGCCGAGCGACAAGGCAATGACAGCCTGACACGTGAGCAGATAGCTGAGCTACCGCGTGAAGGCGGGTTACCTGTCGCGTTTTTGTGGCTGGGCATTGCGCTGATTATTATGCCAATGGCAACACGTATGGTGGTGGATAACGCTACCGTGCTGGCGAACTATTTCGCCATGAGCGAACTTACTATCGGGCTAACAGTGGTCGCCATTGGTACCAGCCTGCCGGAGCTGGCAACAGCGATTGCGGGTCTGCGTAAAGGTGAAAACGATATTGCCGTCGGTAACATTATCGGCGCAAACATTTTTAATATCGTTATCGTCCTCGGGCTACCGGCGCTGATTACGCCGGGTGAAGTCAATCCAATGGCCTTCACCCGTGACTATAGCGTCATGCTGCTGGTGAGCGTGATTTTTGCACTACTCTGCTGGCGACGTCCGCGCCAGATTGGTCGCGGCGCAGGTGCGCTGCTGACCGGCGGTTTTATCATATGGCTGGCGATGCTGTATTGGTTATCGCCACTTCTCGTTGGATAACTGGAAACGCATTATGTCGCACTTAGAGTTGCAACCGGGTTTTGACTTTCAGAAAGCAGGCAAGGAAGTCCTGGCAATTGAACGTGAAGGCCTGGCGGAGCTTGATCAGTACATCAACCAAAATTTTACCCTCACATGCGAGAAAATATTCAGCTGCCCGGGCAAAGTGGTGGTGATGGGAATGGGGAAATCTGGCCATATCGGGCGGAAAATGGCAGCCACATTTGCCAGCACCGGCACCCCCTCATTTTTTGTACATCCAGGCGAAGCCGCACATGGCGATCTGGGTATGGTCTCGCCGCAGGATGTGGTCATCGCCATCTCTAACTCCGGTGAATCCAATGAGATAGCGGCGCTGATCCCGGTATTAAAACGTCTTCATGTACCGCTTATCTGCATGACCGGTCGTCCTGAAAGCAGTATGGCGCGTGCGGCAGATGTGCATCTGTGTGTTAAAGTGCCCAAGGAAGCTTGTCCGTTAGGCCTGGCGCCGACCAGCAGTACGACAGCAACATTGGTGATGGGCGATGCCCTGGCGGTGGCGTTATTAAAAGCGCGCGGCTTTACCGCGGAAGATTTTGCGTTGTCTCATCCCGGTGGCGCACTGGGCCGTAAGCTTTTACTGCGCGTTAACGATATTATGCATACGGGCGACGAGATCCCGCATGTGACCAAAAACGCCAGCCTGCGTGACGCCTTACTTGAGATCACGCGTAAAAATCTCGGCATGACCGTCATTTGCGATGATGCCATGAAGATTGACGGTATTTTCACCGATGGCGATTTACGTCGTGTCTTCGATATGGGCGTTGATGTACGCCAGTTAGGCATTGCCGATGTGATGACCCCTGGAGGCATTCGCGTGCGTCCGGGCATTCTTGCCGTCGATGCCCTGAACTTAATGCAGTCCCGCCATATCACCTCGGTAATGGTTGCTGATGGCGACCAGTTACTCGGTGTGTTACATATGCATGATCTGCTGCGTGCAGGTGTAGTGTAAGAAACTCAAGGATAACAAAAATGAGTAAAGCAGGTGCGTCGCTTGCGACCTGTTATGGACCCGTCAGCGCAGACGTTATCACCCGGGCAGAAAACATCCGTTTGCTGATCCTGGATGTGGATGGCGTACTGTCTGATGGTCTGATTTATATGGGCAACAACGGTGAAGAGCTGAAGGCTTTTAACGTCCGTGATGGTTACGGAATTCGCTGTGCGCTCACTTCCGGTATTGAGGTTGCCATTATTACCGGACGAAAGGCTAAACTTGTAGAAGATCGCTGTACCACTTTGGGGATCACCCACCTGTATCAGGGGCAGTCAGACAAACTGGTTGCCTTTGGCGATCTCCTTAGCAAACTGGCGATCGCGCCGGAGAATGTCGCCTATGTTGGCGATGACCTGATCGACTGGCCGGTGATGGCTAAAGTGGGATTAAGCGTCGCGGTGGCAGATGCCCACCCTTTGCTGATCCCGCGAGCTGATTATGTCACCCGCATTGATGGGGGACGTGGCGCTGTGCGTGAAGTCTGCGATTTATTACTCCTGGCGCAGGGCAAACTGGACGAGGCCAAAGGGCAATCGATATGAGCAAAACCAGACGTTGGGTTATCATTCTACTGTCGCTGGCTGTCCTTGTGATGATTGGTATTAATCTGGCAGACAAAGATGACACCGCTCAGGTCGTCGTCAATAACAACGAGCCAACCTATAAGAGCGAACATACTGATACCGTCGTGTATAGTCCGGAAGGCGCGCTGAGCTATCACTTGATCGCACAACACGTTGAATATTATTCGGAACAAGCGGTTTCGTGGTTTACTCAACCGGTATTAACCACGTTTGATAAGGATAAAGTACCGACCTGGACGATCAAGGCCGATAAAGCCAAATTGACCAACGATCGGATGCTGTATCTGTACGGCCATGTTGAGGTTAACGCCCTGGTGCCTGACTCTCAACTACGCAGAATTACGACCGATAACGCGCAGATTAACCTGGTGACACAAGACGTCACTTCCGATGATCTGGTGACGTTGTATGGCACAACATTTAACTCCAGCGGACTGAAGATGCGCGGCAACTTACGCAGCAAGAACGCCGAGCTGATTGAAAAGGTTAGAACCTCATATGAAATCCAAAACAAACAAACTCAGCCTTAATCTTGTACTTGCCAGCTCACTTCTGGCCGCCAGCATTCCGGCATTTGCCGTCACCGGCGATACCGAGCAGCCGATTCACATTGAATCGGACCAGCAGTCCCTGGATATGCAGGGCAACGTGGTGACGTTTACTGGCAACGTGATTGTGACTCAGGGCACCATCAAAATTAACGCCGATAAAGTCGTCGTGACCCGTCCTGGCGGTGAAGACGGCAAAGAAGTGATTGATGGCTATGGCAATCCAGCAACGTTTTACCAGATGCAGGACAACGGTAAACCGGTTAAAGGCCACGCCTCTCAGATGCACTATGAACTGGCGAAAGACTTTGTCGTTCTCACCGGCAAGGCGTATCTGGAACAGCTCGATAGCAACATCACGGGCGATAAGATCACTTATCTGGTAAAAGAGCAGAAAATGCAGGCCTTCAGCGATAAAGGCAAACGCGTCACCACCGTTCTGGTTCCGTCGCAGTTGCAGGACAAAAACAAGGCTCCGGCAGAGAAAAAAGGTAACTGATTCGTTATGGCAACATTAACTGCAAAGAACCTTGCAAAAGCCTATAAAGGCCGTCGTGTGGTTGAAGATGTCAGTCTGACCGTCAACTCCGGGGAGATCGTCGGTCTGCTCGGTCCTAACGGTGCAGGCAAGACAACAACCTTTTACATGGTTGTCGGCATTGTCCCGCGCGATGCGGGTAACATTATCATTGATGACGAAGACATCAGTCTGCTGCCTCTGCATGCGCGCGCGCGTCGCGGCATCGGCTACTTACCGCAGGAAGCATCGATTTTCCGTCGCCTGAGCGTGTTTGATAACCTGATGGCGGTGCTGCAAATTCGTGACGATCTGACCAGCGAGCAGCGGGAAGATCGCGCTAACGAGCTGATGGAAGAATTCCACATCGAGCACCTGCGCGACAGCTTAGGTCAGTCGCTCTCCGGTGGTGAACGACGCCGCGTGGAGATCGCTCGCGCACTGGCCGCCAATCCGAAATTTATCCTGCTGGATGAACCGTTTGCCGGTGTTGACCCGATTTCTGTTATTGATATTAAACGGATCATCGAACACCTGCGCGACAGCGGCCTTGGCGTGCTGATTACCGACCACAACGTCCGCGAAACGCTGGCAGTGTGTGAGCGCGCCTATATCGTAAGTCAGGGGCACCTGATCGCGCACGGCACGCCAACAGAAATACTGCAGGATGAGCACGTTAAGCGCGTATACCTTGGGGAAGACTTCAGACTCTGATAGGGTAGAAGACTTCACGTCACTGCAGGAGAAAACAACTCTGAACATGAAGCAAGGTTTGCAACTCAGGCTTAGCCAACAACTGGCGATGACGCCTCAGCTACAACAGGCTATCCGTCTGTTGCAGTTGTCCACGCTGGAACTTCAGCAAGAACTTCAGCAAGCGCTGGAAAGTAACCCACTGCTCGAGCAAACCGATCTTCACGACGAAATTGATACCCAGGAAAAACAGGACAGCGAAACCCTCGACACCGCAGATGCACTCGAACAAAAAGAGATGCCTGAGGAGTTGCCGCTTGACGCCAGTTGGGATGAAATTTACACCGCCGGGACGCCTTCGGGCACCAGCGGAGATTACATCGACGACGAACTGCCTGTCTATCAGGGTGAGACCACGCAATCACTACAGGATTACCTGATGTGGCAAGTGGAACTGACCCCGTTTTCTGATACCGATCGCGCCATTGCGACATCCATTGTGGATGCGGTAGACGAAACCGGTTATCTCACCGTGACCCTGGACGATATTCTCGAAAGCATGGGCGATGACGACGTCGGTATGGACGAAATCGAAGCCGTGCTTAAACGCGTTCAGCGCTTTGATCCCGTTGGCGTGGCCGCCAAAGATCTCCGTGACTGCTTACTGATCCAACTTTCGCAGTTTGATAAAGCCACACCGTGGCTGGATGAAGCGCGCCTGATCATCAGCGATCATCTCGATCTGTTAGCCAACCATGACTTCCGCACGCTGATGCGCGTGACCCGACTGAAAGAAGACGTGCTGAAAGAAGCCGTCAACCTCATCCAGTCGCTTGATCCCCGCCCAGGGCAGTCGATCCAGACTGGCGAGCCGGAGTACGTCATTCCGGATGTGCTGGTGCGTAAGCATAACGATCGCTGGGTGGTCGAACTCAACGGCGACAGCATTCCGCGCTTACAGATTAACCAGCACTACGCCGCGATGTGCAATAGCGCACGCAACGATGCCGACAGCCAGTTTATTCGTAGCAATCTGCAAGATGCGAAGTGGCTGATTAAAAGCCTGGAAAGCCGCAATGATACGTTGCTGCGCGTCAGCCGCTGCATCGTTGAGCAGCAGCAAGCTTTCTTTGAACAAGGCGAAGAGTATATGAAACCGATGGTACTGGCGGATATCGCCCAGGCCGTCGAGATGCACGAATCGACCATTTCCCGTGTGACCACGCAAAAGTATCTGCACAGTCCGCGCGGCATTTTTGAATTGAAGTATTTCTTTTCCAGTCACGTTAACACTGAAGGCGGAGGTGAAGCCTCATCCACAGCTATCCGTGCGCTGGTGAAGAAATTAATTGCTGCGGAAAACCCCGCGAAACCGCTGAGTGACAGCAAGTTAACCTCTATGCTGTCAGAACAGGGTATCATGGTGGCACGCCGCACCGTTGCGAAGTACCGAGAGTCTTTATCCATTCCGCCGTCTAACCAGCGCAAACAGCTGGTGTGACCCAACCGATAAGGAAGACACTATGCAGCTCAACATCACTGGAAACAACGTCGAAATCACCGAAGCCCTGCGCGATTTTGTGAATACAAAATTTGCCAAGCTCGAACAATATTTCGACCGGATTAATCAGGTCTATATTGTGTTGAAAGTGGAGAAGGTTACACATATCTCGGATGCAACACTGCATGTGAACGGTGGCGAAATTCATGCCAGCGCGGAAGGTCAGGATATGTACGCCGCCATTGACGGTTTAATTGATAAACTGGCTCGGCAGTTAACAAAACATAAAGATAAACTGAAACAGCACTAACTTGTCCGGGCAGTTAGCGGGTGCAGGACGGCCTGTTGTGTAGCACAACGGGCCATTTGTACAGTTAGCGCTTAGGTGAAATTATGACAAATAACGATACGACTCTACAACTGAGCACTGTTCTTAACCAGGAATGTACACGCGCAGGCGTTCACTGCCAAAGCAAGAAACGCGCACTGGAAATCATCAGCGAACTTGCGGCAAAACAGCTTAGCTTGCCTTCTCAGGTGGTATTTGAAGCCATTCTGACGCGTGAAAAAATGGGCAGTACCGGCATCGGTAATGGTATTGCTATCCCGCACGGAAAGCTGGAAGAAGACACGATGCGCGCGGTTGGTGTGTTTGTTCAACTCGAAACACCCATCGCCTTCGACGCCATTGATAATCAACCTGTCGATCTGCTTTTCGCCCTGCTGGTCCCGGCAGACCAAACCAAGACGCATTTGCATACGTTGTCACTGGTCGCAAAACGTCTGGCGGATAAAACCATCTGTCGTCGTCTGCGCGCCGCGCAGAGTGACCAGGAGTTGTATCAAATCATCACGGACACCGAAGGTGGACAGGATGAAGCATAACAACCCAATGGCATCCTTTTTTGTCGTTGTGAGGAGAAACAGTACATGGTACTGATGATCGTCAGCGGCCGTTCAGGGTCAGGTAAATCTGTCGCCCTGCGTGCGCTGGAAGATATGGGTTTTTACTGCGTGGATAACCTTCCCGTAGTGCTGTTGCCCGATCTGGCTCGTACACTGGCCGATCGCCAGATTTCTGCGGCCGTCAGCATTGATGTGCGCAACATGCCTGAGTCCCCGGAAATTTTCGAGCAGGCAATGAATAATCTGCCCGAGGGTTTCTCACCACAGCTGCTGTTCCTTGATGCAGACCGTAACACGCTGATTCGTCGCTACAGCGACACGCGCCGTTTACACCCGCTCTCCAGCAAGAACTTGTCTCTGGAAAGCGCTATCGATAAGGAAAGCGATTTGCTGGAGCCTCTGCGCTCTCGCGCTGATCTGATCGTTGATACCTCCGAAATGTCCGTACACGAACTGGCGGAAATGTTACGTACCCGACTGCTGGGTAAACGTGAACGTGAATTGACGATGGTATTCGAATCCTTTGGTTTCAAACACGGTATCCCGATTGATGCGGATTACGTCTTTGACGTGCGCTTCCTGCCTAACCCACACTGGGATCCGAAGCTGCGCCCAATGACCGGTCTTGACCGCCCTGTCGCCGCATTCCTCGACAGGCACACAGAAGTACACAATTTTATCTACCAGACTCGCAGCTATCTTGAGCTATGGTTACCCATGCTGGAGACCAACAACCGTAGCTACCTTACCGTAGCCATCGGCTGTACCGGCGGGAAACACCGTTCGGTGTATATTGCAGAGCAGCTGGCAGACTACTTCCGCTCACGCGGTAAAAACGTGCAGTCACGCCATCGTACGCTGGAAAAACGTAAATCATGACCGTGAAGCAAACCGTTGAAATCACCAATAAGCTGGGCATGCATGCCCGCCCAGCGATGAAACTGTTTGAATTGATGCAGGGTTTCGAAGCAGAAGTTTTGCTGCGTAATGATGAAGGAACGGAGGCCGAGGCCAACAGCGTTATCGCCCTGCTGATGCTGGATTCAGCCAAAGGGCGTCAGATAGAAGTCGAAGCCACGGGACCACAGGAAGTAGAAGCCCTGGCCGCAGTGATTGCCCTGTTTAATTCAGGGTTTGATGAAGATTAATCGAGTACACAGAACGTAGCCAGTAGGCCGGATAAGGCGTTTACGCCGCATCCGGCAATAACTACGCTAATACAGCTTATTTTCCCGCATAAACGACTCACCACCTAACTGACGCATTTGGCGCATAATCCAAGCCTGGCGGTTACGCACATAACCAGAAGGCGCATTCGCCTTAAAACGCAAAGGATTGGGCAATACTGCCGCCAGCAAGGCCGCTTCAGACAGGCTCAACCGACTGGCCGGTTTATGAAAATACCGTTGCGCCGCCGCCTCCACGCCAAATATCCCATCGCCAAACTCGGCGATATTCAAATAGACGGTCAGAATACGTTTCTTACTCCAGACGGTTTCCATACCCAGCGTTAGCCCGGCTTCGAGACCTTTACGCACCCAGCTGCGTCCATCCCATAAAAACAGGTTTTTCGCCGTCTGTTGCGATAACGTCGACGCCCCGCGAATGCGGTTTTCATTGCGTTCATTGTGCGCCAGCGCTTTCTCTATGGCGGTGACGTCAAACCCCCAGTGGTCGGGAAACTTCTGATCCTCCGCAGCAATCACCGCCAGTCCCATCCACGGTGAGATCTCATCCATACTCACCCAGTCCGAGTGCGCCACATAGCCGAAATCACCGGACAGCCATGCGCCCAGCTGTCGCTCGACCATCACCGCCGAGAAAGGCACAGGCATCACGCTGAAAAGTGCGATACCTCCGCCCCAGAATACGGCGAGGACAACCACCACCCGCAGAAAAATACGTCGCAGAAAGGCGGTTACTCCTTTTCTCATTCAGTCAGCACCAACACACGCGATACCAGTTTATCGATGCCACTCGCAGCCTGAGCGATGTCCTGCGCCAGCATATAGGCAGGCGTGGTGACGATTTTGTTGTCTTCATCGACGACAATGTCATCAACCGGACAAGGCACATGCTCAGCGCCCATCTCTTCCAGCACCTCTGCCGTGTCGATATCAGTGCCGATGGTCAGACGCAGCGGGAAGTCAAAAATTTTAGGTAACATGGCAGGCGCAATGCACATAAATCCCAACGGCTTACCCGCCTGATGCATGGCCACCGCCAGCGCGGCTAAATCGCTGTCAACCCGGCATTCGCTGCCCTGACTGGCAAAGTTGCTCAGATTTTTGGCCGCACCAAACCCACCCGGCACGATCAACGCATCCAGTTCCGATGAGACTGCCTGCGCAAGTGGGCGAATATCGCCACGTGTGATGCGCGCGGCTTCAATCAGCACATTGCGAGTTTCCAGCATCGGCTCGCCGGTCAGATGATTAATCACATCCGCTTGTTGTTTATCCGGTGCAAAACAGACGGCCTGAGCGCCGTTGCGGGCAATGGCCAGAAGCGTGAGAACAGTTTCATGGATCTCTGCACCGTCATACACGCCGCATCCGCTGAGCACTACACCCACTTTTTTCATCGTGATACTCCTTTCTCAACTGGCTGAAACATATTAGTTATTATGATTTAAATGCTACGCTTCACACATTTAACTGATTCATGTAACAAATTATTTAAGATTTGCTATCTTAACTGCGTGCGGCCTGAAAATTAGGGCTGCGCCCTTGTAAACAATGATAATAATTTACGGCGCAGCCACGATTTCCCTGGTGTTGGCGCAGTATTCGCGCACCCCGGTCAAGCCGGGGTCATTTTTTTTCCACGCTCGCCACCCAGGCTTTTAATACTGCCACGTCGTGCTGCCACTCCTGCTTCATCTCTTCAATCCATTCAGCAACGTTATCTTCCCAGGCAGGAAGATCCGGCGACTGGATTTGCTGACCTAGCTGTTGCAGGTGACGCAGCCCCACTGAACCTGCTGCGCCTTTAATTTTATGGCCTTCCTCAACAACACCTTTTTTATCCCGTGCCGTCAGATTGGACTCCAGCACGCTCAAATATCCCGGCATCATCTTCTCAAACACCGCCAGCCCGTCGGTAATTAACTTCGGTCCCACCAGCTCGAGGTATTGTTCCAACATAGGAATATCTAACAGCGCTTGCGATTTACTGCTTTCTTCAGATGTCACAGTGCTCTCCTCTTCGTTTCGGGTATCCCAGTATTTTTTGATCATGGCGGTTAGTGCCGGAACCGACAGCGGCTTACTCAGCACGTCGTCCATGCCTGCGTCCAGATACTCTTTTTTATCTTTCAGTACGTTGGCGGTGAGTGCGACCAGCGGTGGCAGATCTTCACGGGCGTATTTTTGCGTGAGCTCCCGCGAGATATCCAGACCGGTCATATCCGGTAGCTGAATATCCAACAACACCAGGTCATATTCACCCGGCGTAAACATTTCCAGCGCGGCTTTCCCGGTCATCGCGACATCCACGCTGTTGCCTAATTTTTCCAGCACGGAGCGCGCAACAATAACGTTCAGCTCAATGTCTTCCACCAGCAGCACATTCAGGGCTGGCAGCGGCAGTTCATCGTCTTCAAACGCGTCTTCAATCTCTTCCGCTACCGCAGGGGCATGCACGGTCAGCGTAAAGATAGACCCTTTTCCTGCCTGGCTGGAAACCGTAATATCACCGCCCATGTTTTTCGCCAGACGCTTCGACACGGCCAAACCAATCCCTGTCCCCGTTGCCGGTTTACCGCCGTTACTGTCCTTCACCTGATAATACATAGCGAAGATTTTATCCTGCTCATCCTGCGGAATGCCGATGCCGGAATCTTCAACTTCGAAATGCAGCATATTCCCCTGGTCATAGCGCGCCCGCACGGTCACCTGCCCCTGCTGGGTAAACTTCACGGCGTTGCTGATCAGATTCCACAGGATCTGACGCAGACGCGTTCCGTCGGTAATGACCTTATGCGGCAGGGGTAACGTCGGCTCAAGCACAAAACGCAGACCCTTTTGCTGCGCCTGTAGGCCAGAGAGGTTTTCCAGATCCGCCATAAAACTGGTGAAATCGATCGGCTGGTTATCGAGCTGGACTTTACGTCGCTCCATCTTATCCATGTCGATAATATCGTTGAATATATTCCCCAGCGTCACAGCAGAGACGTGGATTGTTTTCAGGTATTTTTCCTGCTCCGCTGTTAGATCCGTATCCAGCAGGATCCGGCTTAAGCCGACAATGCCGTTAAGCGGGGTGCGCAGCTCGTGGCTGATGGTAGAAATAAAGGTGGTCTTATCGCGGCTGGCGCGCTCAAGCGCATCCTGATAACGCTTACGCTCGGTAATATCGCGTCCAAAGCCCATCAGACCATGTCGCTTACCTACGCGGTCATAGTAAGGCACTTTGCGAATTTCAAAGCAGGCTTTGCGCCCATCCGGGTAGTCCAGCCACTGTTCGTAGGTGAGCGAAACATTATGACGGAACACCTTCTCGTCGGTCTCAATCACCTTTTCAGCCGCTTCAGGAGAGTAAACGTCAGCCGGTTTTAAGTTCACCAGCTGCTTTTCGCTTTTGCCAGTCAGCAGCTCCATGGCACGGTTACAGCCGGAAAACTCCTTATCTTCATTGCGATAAAAAACCAGATCCGGCGAGGCATCAAGGAAAGAGCGTAAAAAGGAAGACTGTTGCTCAAGCTGGATCTGCGCCTCTTCGCGCTCTTTGATTTCAACCTTCAGTTGCTCGAATGTTTCCTGGCGCTCTGCTTCAGCTTTTTCACGCTCAACAATTTCCTGATTGAGCTGGGCAATATTATCTTTCAGCTGCACATTGAGCTTGAGATCGCGCTCGCGCATCTCTTCCAGCTTTTGTACCAGTCGTGACAGGCGCTGCCGGGACTCCTCAAGTTGCTCCACCACCACGGACAAGAAATAGACGGCCCAGGGGGTAATTAACAGACCAAAAAAGATAGAGCGGATGACATCAATGCTTTCTACCTGGCCATGCAGCACCATGGTGACAGCCATCTGCACCACAATTGCCAACACGACCAGAGCCAGCGCCAACAGCAGCGAAAAGCGCACCAGACCTAACTTCATCATCAGGTCGACGTAATATTGCGCCAGCATACGGATTTGCTTCATAGAGGGTTCCTTCACGACAACTTGGCACAATAATACTCAATTCTCAGCGTGACGTTGAAGATTGTGCAAGAAATGCGGAGGTTATCGGTGAAATGACCGCGGAGAGGCCATCGTACGCCTGATAAGCAAAGCGCCATCAGGCAAGCAGGCGCAGATTTCCGGATGTCGGCTTTACCTTATCCGGCCTACGGAGAGTTAGTTCTCAGGCAGCACCCATGGCGTACCGAGCGCCGAGCCTTGCACACCGTACTTGTTAAGGTACTTATCCAGTTCGACCATGCCGGTCCAGCGGTTTTCACACCATAGAGGTGCCAACAGCGTTGGGCGGCGCGCGCTGGCGGAAATTCGATGATAAATCACCTCTGGCGGCGTATGACGGATCATCTCCCCGGCGGTAACCGTATAGTCGTCCAGTTCAATTCCGTTCAGCCGCCCGGCTTCCCAGGCTTTCGCCATCGTACTGCCTTTCACAATATGCAGCGGGTGCAGCTTAATACCGTCAACACCCGTCTCCACCACACGTTCCATGGTTTGCAGGCATTCTGCTTGCCCTTCTCCCGGCAGACCGACAATCAGGTGTGAGCACACTTTCAGCCCGCGCTCGCGTGCCAGTCGCGTAGTGCGTTGGTAACAGGCAAAATCATGGCCGCGGTTAATACGGTGCAAGGTTTTGTCATGCGCAGTTTGCAAACCGAGTTCCAGCCATACCTCATAGCCGAGGTCTTTATACTCGCAAAGCAGATCAAGTACCGCATCCGGCACGCAGTCGGGGCGCGTCCCAACGCATAACCCGACGATACTGGCCTGGCTGACCGCCTGCTGATACATCGAACGCAGCACCTGCACTTCAGCAAAGGTGCTGGTATAGGCCTGGAAATAGGCCAGATAGCGTTTCGCGCGATTGACCAGATGCGCCTGATGCTCAAGCTGCTCGGCAATAGAATGGTGCTGCTGTGCTTCATCGGCAAACGAGGCGACATTGCAGAAAGTACATCCACCACGTCCGATGGTGCCATCACGATTTGGACAGCTAAAGCCGCCGTGAAGCGTGAGTTTATGAACCTTTTGCCCGTAACGGCGAGAAAGATCCCCACCAAACATATTGACTAATTTCTGTAACTGCATAATCTGGTAGACCGCGCCTTGAAAAGAGGCCAAAGCCTGCCATTTTTTGCCCCAGTCGGCGATGACCTGGATCAATCGCCCTGGCGTGCCTTTATTTATTGCATAACAAATCAAAACAATCGAAATTTCATTCATTCAAAATGAAATTACTTTTCCTTATATCCGACTGTTTTTTTTATCTTCTTATACTCTCAGCATAAAAACAGTATCTTTAAGACGCCAAAACTCTAAAAACCAGCATAAAATGCCAAGCATAGCGATAAACAAAGGGAGGACGGGGGATATACAGCCTTTCTGACAGTGAGACAGATCACACTTCGCACTCCATTCCCCTTGCGTTAAATCAATGTAAAAAAGCCTTAAATTTCAACATATTCATAAAGTTAATCGCCCTATAGCACATTTTTGCATAAATAAGATTGCCATTTGACCTGTGTGTGGATTCCCGATAACGTGGAAATCCGCTGGAAGCTTTCTGGATGAGCAGTCTGCTCATCATATTTATGCAGTAATTGAGATTCCCTCTGAAGCAAGTCCTCAAACTTGTTTGACCTATGCGAAAAGGATAAAGAGGGCGAATGCGAGGTAAGCGTATGACACGCAAACCCCGTCGCCATGCTCTTGGTGTGCCCGTGCGCAACGGTCCAGATGGGAATCCCGCAGAGCCTGGGGAGGTTCACTGATATGTTGTACGATAAATCCCTTGAGAGGGATAACTGTGGTTTCGGCCTGATCGCCCACATAGAAGGCGAACCTAGCCACAAGGTAGTGCGTACCGCCATACACGCACTGGCCCGCATGCAGCACCGTGGCGCAATTCTTGCCGATGGTAAAACCGGCGATGGTTGCGGTTTGCTGTTACAAAAACCTGACCGCTTTTTCCGCATCGTGGCGCAAGAGCGCGGCTGGCGTTTAGCTAAAAACTACGCCGTCGGCATGATCTTTTTAAATAAAGACGCTGAACTGGCTGCGGCTTCTCGTCGCATTGTCGAAGAAGAATTACAGCAGGAGACCCTGTCGATTGTCGGCTGGCGCGACGTGCCGACCAACGAAGGTGTTCTCGGTGAAATCGCCCTCTCCTCCCTGCCTCGAATCGAGCAAATTTTTGTCAACGCCCCTGCGGGCTGGCGTCCGCGTGATATGGAGCGTCGCCTGTTCATCGCGCGCCGTCGTATCGAAAAACGCCTCCAGGACGATAAAGACTTCTACGTCTGTAGCTTGTCGAACCTGGTCAATATCTATAAAGGTCTGTGTATGCCGGCGGATCTGCCGCGCTTTTACCTGGACCTGGCGGATCTGCGTCTGGAATCGGCCATCTGCCTGTTCCACCAGCGCTTCTCCACTAATACCGTACCGCGCTGGCCGCTGGCGCAACCGTTCCGCTACCTGGCGCATAACGGTGAAATTAACACCATCACCGGCAACCGCCAGTGGGCACGCGCACGTACCTATAAATTCCAGACACCGCTGATCCCTGACCTGCACGACGCCGCACCGTTCGTTAACGAAACCGGCTCCGACTCCAGCTCAATGGATAACATGCTGGAACTGCTGCTGGCTGGCGGGATGGACATTATCCGCGCCATGCGTTTACTGGTGCCGCCGGCCTGGCAGAACAACCCGGATATGGACCCGGAGCTGCGCGCGTTCTTTGACTTTAACTCCATGCACATGGAGCCGTGGGATGGCCCGGCGGGCATTGTTATGTCCGACGGCCGCTTTGCCGCCTGTAACCTTGACCGTAACGGCCTGCGTCCGGCGCGCTACGTCATCACCAAAGACAAGCTGATTACCTGCGCCTCTGAAGTCGGGATCTGGGATTATCAGCCGGATGAAGTCGTCGAGAAAGGTCGCGTCGGCCCAGGCGAGCTGATGGTTATCGATACCCGCAGCGGGCGCATTCTGCACTCCGCCGAAACCGATGACGATCTGAAAAGCCGCCATCCGTACAAAGAGTGGATGGAGAAGAACGTCCGCCGTCTGGTGCCGTTCGAAGACCTCGCAGACGATCAGGTCGGCAGCCGCGAACTGGACGATGACACGCTCGCCAGCTATCAGAAACAGTTTAACTACAGCGCCGAAGAGCTGGATTCCGTGATCCGCGTGCTCGGTGAAAACGGTCAGGAAGCGGTCGGCTCAATGGGTGATGATACCCCGTTTGCGGTGCTCTCAAGCCAGCCACGCATCATTTATGACTACTTCCGCCAGCAGTTCGCGCAGGTGACTAACCCGCCGATCGACCCGCTGCGTGAAGCGCACGTTATGTCGCTGGCCACCAGCATCGGTCGTGAGATGAACGTCTTCTGCGAAGCCGAAGGTCAGGCACACCGCCTGAGCTTTAAATCGCCGATCCTGCTGTACTCCGATTTCACCCAGCTCACCACCATGAAAGAGGAACATTACCGCGCCGATCGCCTGGATATCACCTTCGACGTGACCGAAACCACGCTCGAAGAGACCGTCAAAGCATTGTGCGATAAAGCCGAACAGATGGTGCGTAACGGTACGGTGCTGCTGGTGCTCTCTGACCGTAACATCGCGAAAAACCGTTTGCCGGTTCCGGCACCGATGGCCGTGGGCGCAGTGCAAACGCGTCTGGTAGAACAAAGTCTGCGTTGCGACGCCAACATCATCGTTGAAACCGCCAGCGCCCGTGACCCGCACCATTTTGCTGTCCTGCTCGGCTTTGGCGCGACGGCCATTTATCCGTATCTTGCGTATGAAACGCTGGGACGATTGATCGACACTCAGGCGATTGCCAAAGATTACCGGACCGTGATGCTGAACTACCGTAACGGCATCAACAAAGGTCTGTACAAAATCATGTCCAAAATGGGCATCTCGACCATCGCCTCTTACCGCTGCTCGAAGCTGTTTGAAGCGGTTGGTCTGCATGATGATGTCGTGGCGCTGTGCTTCCAGGGCGTAGTCAGCCGCATCAGCGGCGCAGGGTTTACCGACTTCCAGCAGGATCTGCTGAACCTCTCCAAACATGCATGGCTGGCACGTAAGCCTATCAGTCAGGGCGGTTTGCTCAAATACGTCCACGGCGGCGAATACCATGCCTACAACCCGGACGTGGTGCGCACGCTGCAACAGGCGGTACAAAGCGGTGAGTACAGCGACTATCAGGAATATGCCAAGCTGGTCAATGAGCGTCCGGCGGCCACGCTGCGCGATCTGCTGGCGATTACGCCTGGCGATGAAGCCGTAAGCATTAGCGAAGTAGAACCCGCAACCGAACTGTTTAAACGCTTTGATACCGCGGCGATGTCCATCGGTGCATTAAGCCCCGAAGCACACGAAGCGCTGGCCGAAGCCATGAACAGCATCGGTGGCAACTCGAACTCCGGTGAAGGCGGCGAAGACCCGGCGCGCTACGGCACTAACAAGGTGTCGCGCATTAAGCAGGTTGCCTCCGGTCGCTTTGGCGTAACCCCGGCGTATCTGGTCAATGCCGATGTCATTCAGATTAAAGTCGCTCAGGGCGCGAAGCCTGGCGAAGGCGGTCAGTTACCGGGTGATAAAGTCACCCCGTACATCGCTAAACTGCGCTATTCGGTACCGGGCGTGACGTTGATCTCCCCGCCGCCGCACCACGATATTTACTCTATCGAAGACTTAGCACAGCTGATTTTCGACCTCAAACAGGTCAACCCGAAAGCGATGATCTCCGTGAAGCTGGTTTCCGAACCGGGTGTCGGCACTATCGCCACAGGCGTGGCAAAAGCCTATGCGGATCTGATCACCATTGCTGGCTACGATGGCGGTACCGGCGCAAGCCCGCTCTCCTCGGTGAAATATGCGGGCTGCCCGTGGGAACTCGGTCTGGTGGAAACCCAACAGGCGCTGGTCGCTAACGGTCTGCGTCACAAGATTCGTCTGCAGGTTGATGGCGGTCTGAAAACCGGTGTCGATATCATTAAAGCGGCGATTCTGGGTGCGGAAAGCTTCGGCTTCGGTACCGGTCCAATGGTGGCGCTGGGCTGTAAATACCTGCGTATTTGCCACCTGAACAACTGCGCAACCGGCGTGGCGACTCAGGATGACAAACTGCGTAAGAACCACTATCACGGCCTGCCGTTCAAAGTGACTAACTACTTTGAATTTATCGCCCGCGAAGTCCGTGAGCTGATGGCGCAACTGGGTGTGAAGCGTCTGGTGGATCTGATTGGTCGTACCGACCTGCTCAAAGAGCTGGAAGGGTTTACCGCGAAGCAACAGAAACTGGAACTGTCTCGTCTGCTGGAAACCGCCGAACCGCATCCGGGTAAAGCGCTGCATTGCACCGAGAACAACCCGCCGTTTGATAACGGCGTGCTGAACGCTCAGTTGTTACAGCAAGCGAAACCGTTTGTCGACGAGCGCCAGAGCAAAACCTTCTGGTTCGATATCCGCAACACCGACCGTTCTGTTGGCGCGTCGCTGTCGGGCTATATCGCGCAAACACATGGCGATCAGGGGCTGGCGTCTGACCCAATCAAAGCGCACTTCAGCGGTACCGCAGGCCAGAGCTTCGGCGTGTGGAACGCGGGCGGCGTGGAGTTGTATCTGACCGGTGATGCCAACGACTATGTCGGTAAAGGCATGGCGGGCGGTCTGCTGGCAGTGCGTCCTCCGGTTGGCTCTGCTTTCCGTAGCCATGAGGCGAGCATCATTGGTAACACCTGTCTGTATGGCGCCACCGGTGGCCGCCTGTTTGCCGCGGGTCGTGCGGGTGAGCGCTTTGCAGTACGTAACTCCGGCGCAATCACCGTGGTTGAAGGTATTGGCGACAACGGCTGCGAATATATGACCGGCGGCATCGTCTGTATTCTCGGAAAAACGGGCGTCAACTTCGGAGCGGGTATGACGGGCGGATTTGCCTACGTGCTCGACGAAGACGGTGAGTTCCGCAAACGCGTGAACCCGGAACTGGTAGAAGTGCTGAGCGTGGACTCGCTGGCTATCCACGAGGAACACCTGCGCGGTTTGATTACCGAGCACGTACAGCATACCGGCTCTTCACACGGCGAAGAGATCCTGGCTAACTGGCCAGCATTCTCGGCGAAATTCGCGCTGGTAAAACCAAAATCCAGTGATGTGAAAGCACTGTTGGGTCACCGTAGTCGTAGCGCAGCAGAGCTGCGTGTGCAGGCGCAGTAAGGGGTAGCAGCAATGAGTCAGAACGTATACCAATTTATCGACCTGCAGCGCGTTGATCCGCCTAAGAAGCCGCTGAAGATCCGTAAGATCGAGTTTATCGAGATCTACGAGCCGTTTTCCGAAGGCCAGGCCAAAGCACAGGCAGACCGCTGCCTGTCCTGCGGTAACCCGTACTGCGAGTGGAAGTGCCCGGTGCATAACTACATCCCGAACTGGCTGAAACTGGCGAACGAGGGGCGTATTTTTGAAGCAGCAGAACTGTCGCACCAGACCAACACTCTGCCGGAAGTCTGTGGCCGCGTGTGCCCGCAGGATCGTCTGTGTGAAGGATCCTGTACGCTGAACGATGAGTTCGGCGCGGTAACTATCGGCAACATCGAGCGCTATATCAACGATAAAGCATTCGAAATGGGCTGGCGCCCGGATATGACCGGCGTGCGTCAAACCGACAAGCGCGTGGCGATCATCGGTGCCGGTCCGGCAGGCCTGGCCTGTGCTGATGTGCTGACCCGCAACGGCGTGAAGGCGGTGGTATTTGACCGCCACCCGGAAATCGGCGGTCTGCTGACCTTCGGTATTCCAGCCTTCAAACTGGAAAAAGAGGTGATGACCCGCCGTCGTGAAATCTTCACCGGTATGGGCATTGAGTTCAAATTGAACGTGGAAGTGGGCCGCGATGTACAGCTTGACGATCTGCTGAAAGATTATGACGCCGTGTTCCTTGGCGTAGGTACCTATCAGTCTATGCGCGGTGGGCTGGAAAACGAAGACGCTTCCGGCGTATTTGATGCCCTGCCGTTCCTGATCGCCAATACCAAACAGTTGATGGGCTTTGGCGAAAACAGCGACGAGCCGTACATCAGCATGGAAGGCAAACGCGTCGTCGTTCTCGGCGGCGGCGATACCGCGATGGACTGCGTGCGGACCTCGGTTCGCCAGAACGCAGCACACGTTATCTGTGCTTATCGTCGTGACGAAGAGAACATGCCGGGTTCCAAACGCGAAGTGAAAAATGCGCGTGAAGAAGGCGTCGAATTCCAGTTCAACGTCCAGCCTTTAGGCGTGGAAGTGAACGCCAACGGTAAGGTATGCGGTGTGAAAATGGCGCGTACCGAAATGGGAGAACCGGATGCGAAGGGCCGTCGCCGTGCGGAGATCGTCGCCGGTTCCGAACACGTTGTTCCGGCAGATGCGGTGGTACTGGCGTTTGGCTTCCGTCCGCACAGTATGGAGTGGCTGGCAAAACACAGCGTCGAACTGGATTCTCAGGGCCGCATTATTGCTCCTGAGCGCAGCGACAACGCCTTCCAGACCAGCAATCCGAAAATCTTCGCCGGTGGTGACATCGTGCGCGGTTCGGATCTGGTAGTCACCGCGATTGCCGAAGGTCGTAAAGCGGCGGACGGCATCCTGAACTACCTGGAAGTGTAATACAGCCTCTTAAGGCATCTCATCTGCCCTGGTGGGTGAGATGCCAAATTCCTGCCGCAATACCGCCAAACCTGCCGATTAAGCCAGTCTGACAACACCTTTAGTAAACAGGGCAAATAACCTTAACACCCCAAACACATCAACATCATGAATAATAACCATGTAAAAATCAGACGAAAACGTTTGCTTTACGTTGAGAACTGTATATTATGCGGCGGATTTTTTGGGCAAAATTCATGGAGGCGTTGTGTCGCAAGACAACAATTATAGCCAGGGCCCCGTCCCTCTGGCGGCGCGAAAAGGCGTAGTTCCACTAACATTTGTGATGTTGGGGCTCACATTTTTTTCCGCCAGTATGTGGACCGGTGGCACACTCGGTACCGGTCTTTCTTATAATGATTTCTTCCTGGCAGTTCTCTTCGGTAATCTTCTCCTCGGTATTTACACTGCATTTCTCGGTTTTATCGGCGCAAAAACAGGGCTCTCAACCCACCTTCTGGCGCGTTACTCATTTGGTGTGAAAGGTTCATGGCTTCCCTCTCTGCTGTTAGGCGGCACACAGGTAGGCTGGTTTGGCGTTGGTGTGGCCATGTTTGCTATCCCGGTTGGCAAAGCGACGGGAATTGACGTCAATATCCTGATTGCGGTTTCCGGTCTGCTGATGACCCTGACCATCTTTTTTGGCATCTCAGCGCTGACCATTTTATCTATCATCGCCGTACCTGCCATCGTCATTCTTGGCAGCTACTCTGTCTGGCTGGCAGTGAGCGATGTCGGCGGTTTGGAGCATTTAAAAGCGATAGTGCCGCAAACGCCGCTGGATTTCTCCACCGCACTGGCGCTGGTAGTCGGCTCGTTTGTCAGCGCAGGGACGTTAACCGCTGACTTCGTCCGTTTTGGTCGCAACGCCAAAGGTGCGGTGCTAATCGCCATGGTGGCATTTTTCCTCGGCAATTCGCTTATGTTTATCTTCGGCGCTGCGGGCGCGGCTGCGGTTGGGCAGGCGGATATCTCTGACGTGATGATTGCCCAGGGACTGCTGCTGCCCGCAATCATCGTTCTCGGCCTGAATATCTGGACCACCAACGATAATGCGTTGTATGCATCGGGCCTGGGATTTGCCAATATTACCGGCCTTTCCAGCCGTACGCTGTCAGTGGCTAACGGTATTATCGGCACACTGTGCGCGCTATGGCTTTACAATAACTTTGTCGGCTGGCTGACATTTCTGTCGGCAGCGATTCCCCCGATTGGCGGGGTGATCATCGCCGACTATCTGCTGAACCATCGCCGATATGCCGACTTCAGCAAAGTGCAATTTATTTCCGTAAACTGGATAGCGCTCCTGTCCGTTGCACTGGGCATTGCCGCAGGTCACTATATTCCAGGCATCGTGCCCGTCAATGCCGTACTCGGCGGCGTATTCAGCTATATCCTGCTGAATCCACTTTTCAATCGCAGCCTTGCTAAATCCCCGGAGGTCAGCCATGCAGAATAATAACATCACCATTCATCAGGCGCGTTTACAGGGACGTGAAGGGTTATGGCAAATCACGATTGAAAACGGGCGCTTTAGCCGTATTGAGCCTCAAGACGCAGCGACGATACCACAGGGTGAAGTGCTTGATGCTGAAGGCGGTCTGGCTATCCCACCGTTCGTTGAGCCACATATCCATCTGGACACTACGCAAACCGCGGGCGAGCCGAGCTGGAATCAGTCTGGTACGCTGTTTGAGGGCATTGAGCGCTGGGCTGAACGTAAGGCAATGCTCACTCACGAAGACGTCAAAGCGCGCGCCATGCAGACCCTGAAGTGGCAGATGGCCAACGGCATCCAGTATGTCCGTACTCACGTTGACGTTTCCGACCCTACGTTGACGGCGCTAAAAGCCATGCTGGAGGTGAAGCAAGAAGTCGCTCCATGGGTAGAGCTACAGATTGTCGCGTTCCCGCAAGAAGGCATTCTTTCTTATCCCAACGGTGAAGCGCTCCTGGAAGAAGCCGTGCGTCTGGGCGCCGACGTCATTGGCGCGATCCCGCACTTTGAATTCACGCGTGAATATGGCGTAGAGTCGCTGCATAAGATTTTCGCTCTGGCGCAAAAATACGACAGACTTATCGACGTGCACTGTGACGAAATCGATGATGAGCAATCCCGCTTTGTTGAAACCGTTGCGGCCCTGGCGCATCGCTACAATATGGGCGAACGCGTGACCGCCAGCCATACCACGGCAATGCATTCCTATAACGGCGCGTATGCTTCCCGTCTTTTCCGTCTGTTGAAAATGTCCGGTATTAACTTTGTCGCAAATCCACTGGTGAATATTCACCTGCAAGGGCGCTTCGACACGTACCCTAAGCGTCGTGGTGTTACGCGCGTCAAAGAGATGCTGGAGGCGGAGATCAACGTCTGCTTCGGTCATGATGACGTCTTCGATCCGTGGTACCCGCTGGGCACTGCGAATATGCTGCAGGTGCTGCATATGGGATTACACGTGTGCCAGTTGATGGGATACGGACAAATTAACGATGGGTTGAACCTGGTCACCACCCACAGCGCGAAAACCCTGCACCTGCAGGACTACGGTCTGAACGTGGGGAATTCTGCGAATCTGGTGATTTTGCCTGCAGAAAATGGGTTTGACGCGGTTCGTCGCCAGACGCCTGCCCGTTATTCCATTCGTCATGGTCGAGTCATTGCCGAGACGGTCCCAAGCCAAACCACACTGCATCTGACGCAGCCAGAAACGGTGACGTTTAAGCGCTAGGTCGTTACATCCCATGTCGGATGGCGTAAGCCTTGCCATCCGACACAGTCTCTCATTCTCAAGCTTGTAATAAACTGGCGCGGACTTTGATCACCACCTTTTTGATGTCCATCGGGGCCTGCACCACACAACCCGGTTTATGCGGCTCGCCCGGCATAAAAATCACAAATTTTCCCGGCTTCAGTACCATAGCCTGCTCATCGGCAATCTGACTGCACAGCTGATAATCATCCTCAACGTGCATCTCTTCGCAGTGACGAGCAGAATCGGTCATCCCAAACAGAATACGTTCTTCGCCGGACAACAGCATCTGAATATCAATGTACTGCTGATGCAGCTCCGCTTTCTTTTGCTCTGGGCTCTGCGTTGTAAATTGCATGACATTCATAAAAATATTCTCGCCCTGCAACGTGTAGCGCCCAGGCATCTTCTCCTGCGGATTCGCCGCAATGGCAAGCGTTAACGCCTGCTGCAAGACCGGATGTAATCCGGCAGAAGGCAGTGAATTCAACGCATCTGATATCATCATCATTCTCCCTGGGCCAACAGCGCGGCCCCCAGTAATCCAGCGTCATGACGGTAATGCGCCGCCAGCAATTCCACGTGATAGGCCAAAGGCTCTTGTGCCAGATAATGTTCCACCAGCGCCAGATACCCTTCAGCCAGCCCAACGCTGCCGCCAATCACCACAATCTGGCAATCGGTCGTGGCCTTCACATCGGCAACAAGCCTTGCCAATGTTCGCGCTGAGCGATGGATCAACCGACTTGCCTGCTCATCCCCCTGCCCGGCACAGCTAAAAATAGTTTTGGCGTCGCATCCGGCAAGCGCGCCTTCGGCTGCCGCCGCTACTCCACGACCGGATGCGATCGCCTCAACGCAGCCCACACGCCCGCAGCCGCACATGGGCCCATGCGGGTCAGCCAGCGTATGTCCCAGATGCCCTGCCAGACCGCCGATTCCAGTCAGCAGTTTCCCACCGCTGACGACTCCCCCGCCCACGCCTGTGGAGACGGTAATAAACACCAGATCGCGGTACTCACCACCAAGCGCATGGTACTCAGCCCACGCCGCTGCCTGTGCGTCATTGACGGCCAGCGTCGGCAGGTCGGTGATTTGTTCCAGCGTTTGTGTCAGCGGAAAATGCATCAACCCGCCGAGGTTATGCGAATTCAGCGCCAGTAAAGCCCCCTCACGGATAATCCCCGTCGAGGCGATCGCCACCCGATTAGCACGCCCCTGTAGCGGTGCAACCAGTGTTTGTAACGCAGCGCGCAGCGCTTGCGGCGTTTTACTGGCAGGCGTCGGCAGTTCATGCCGCTCGCGGACTTGCAGATTGTTCTCTACCAGCGCGGCAGCCAATTTGGTGCCGCCAATATCAATCGCCAGTGTGGTCATGGCGCAGCCTCATGCATCGTGGTGGCGCTCTGTAGCTCGAAGAACGACATATTTCTTCCCTTACGGCTATTGCCCGGTTCAGCACCGGGCAATTGGATTAACTTTTGGATTTCACCATGGTGCTTTTGTCACCGCCGAACGGCACGGCACCGCTAAACGGTCGACCATCAATGGCATCATGCGTACGCAACGCTTCAGGACGCAGCCAGCGCTGTACACGGGACGGCATATCAAGACCAATCAGCAGGATCACTACAAATGTCAGGCCGAAAGAGAGCGATCCCAGCGCGGTACCCAGATCAAGACGTTGGGCAATCAGCGCGCCGATGATCGGTGCCAAAGCCCCGCCCAGTGCGCCCACGTTATAGGTGAAGCCCAATCCCGCCGCACGCTGATCGGTATCGAAATAGCCGCCAATCAGTTTTGGTAAGATCCCGGAGATCCCCTGGCCGAGCATTTGTTGGAAAAACAGCAGCAAACCCAGTACCCAAACGTTTGAACCGCCTATCGCAAATACCGGAATAATCAGCAACTGCGAGGCCAGCAGACTGCAGACATAGGCTTTACGCGTGCCCAGCCAGTCACCAAGAAAACCGCCGACGCAACAACCAACCGCCGCACCAAAGCCGCTAAAGAAGAGCACTCTGGCCACCGTGGAAGGATCGTACAGCAGTTCCGTTTTCAGATAGGTTGGCAACAGCGCCTGAATCGGCCACGAGTACAGGAAGGCAAATAGCACGACCACCATCAGCATCACGCCCGTCGGCCAGCGTTTCCCGCTGCTTTGCACCATAAAGCTAATGAAGATAAAGGCGCATATCAGTCCCAGGACCGCCACGATAGCCGCATTTTGCAGGTTGCCAGCAAAGCAGAACCACAGCGCGGTTGCAGCGGCGAGCGTCATCAGAATATTAATTACCCGATGCTCGCCCCGGTAGAGAATGTCCACCATCGTGCGTACCGGCGCTTTGCCTTCGTGTTTCTCTTTCCAGTCTTCCGCTTCCGGAATATTTTTACGCAGCCAGAGGGCGAAGATAATTGGCAGGATGCCGATGAAAAACAGCGCACGCCATCCCCAGACCGGGACCACCAGGCTGTAAACCTGGGCGGCGATCACGGCACCAACGGAAAAGCCGGAAATCAGGAAACCACTGGCTTTGTTTCGCAGGTGTTTAGGCCAACTTTCAATAACATAGGTTGCGCTGGAGCCATACTCACCGGCCATTCCCATACCGATAACCAGGCGGGCGATAAACATGGTGGTGTAGCCCGGCGCGAAACCGCAGGCCAGCGTTCCCACAGAGAACAGAATGATGCTGGTGACCATTGCCAGACGGCGTCCGTAGCGGTCGCCCATTGCCCCCAGCATTAACCCGCCAAACCAACGGGAGATAAAGGCGGCCGAGATCAGGCTGGCGGCCTGCACCGTCGTCAGTCCGAATTCGCCCTGCACTTCTGTCAGCACCAGGGCGATTAACACAAAATCGAAACCATCAAGCAAATATCCCAGCCAGGCGGCGGAAAATGCCCGCCATTGAGCCCGATTGAGATGGCGATACCACGGGATGTTCTGGGTAGAAGTACTCATTTTACTCTCCCGACGATTTTTGTTGTTGTGCCGGGTGGTGACTTTGCCTTACCCGGCCTACGGTCGAAAATCCAGGCCGGGCAAGCGAAGCGCCCCCGGCGACCCGCGATTACGCCTTTTCCGCCAGCAGTTGGTTTGCCAGCGCTTTCAGTTCCGGCAGATAGTGTTCATCTACCGGGGCAAAGGGTTTACGGCACAGTGGGACAGAAACCACATCCATATAGTGCAGTACTGTTTTCAGGCCGCGGAACACGCCAACCTTAATAAGCAGATCGATAACCTTATTGCACTCGGTTTGCAGCTTTTGCGCCGTGCGAATGTCACCTTCTTTGAGCGCTTTCACAATTCCCTGATAGCGCCACCCCATGATGTTGTAAGTGCTACCGATACCGCCATCTGCGCCCGCGAGCAGTCCGGAAGCGAAGATTTCGTCATAGCCGTTATAAAGCACCAGATCGGGATGAGCGCGGCGGATCTGTTCCATCTGATAGAGATCGCCTGAAGTTTGCTTCAGAGCACCAACGCCCGGCAGCGTCACCAGCGTGTTGATCTGATCCAGCGTCAGTTTTACGCCGCTCAGCGCCGGAATGTTATAGACCACCATCGGTAAACCATCAGCGGAATCAATAATTGCGCGGTAGTGATCGCAATGTTCTTCAAAGCTGAACGGATAGTAAAACGGTGTAACGGCCGAAACGGCATCAAAGCCGTAACGATGTGCCGCGCTCGCCAGCTGTTGGCTCTCTTCAGTACTCACCGTGCCAACGTGGGCGATCAGCGTCACCTTACCTTTCGCCTCTTCGGCAACAATTTCCAGTACCTGCTCTCTTTCAACGCGGTTTTGGACAAAGGCCTCACCCGTTGAGCCACCGACATAGAGCCCGTCTACACCCTGACCAATGTTGAAACGCACCAGGCGGCGCAAACTCTCGATGTCCAGTCTCTGTTGGTTATCGAATGGGGTTAACAACGCTGGCATTACGCCTTTTAAATCTCTTGCCATAACGACCTCTGACGATGATTAGTGTTATCTGACTGCATACCTTTATACCTGTTATACCAGATCAAATAAGCAGCAATACAATAGAGAACGCTTATAGTGCGATCTACTTCACTAAACACGTCATCCTTCGAGCCGCCTCTGCGTTAGCTGCGTTCGCTCACCCCTGTCACATAGTTATCTATGCTCCAGGGAACTCGCTCTCCTGCCGCCTTGATGCAACTTGAATGATTTTGTGTTTAAACGATCGTCAGGATCGCGATCACTTACGCAATTTTTTACTTTTGCTGAAGGCGTGCCAGGTCGCGGAAACGCTGTTGAGGTGTTCTTGCAGTGCGCGGTCAGCTTCCTCAGGATCGCGCTGACGAATAGCTTCTACAATCGCGATATGCTGCTGATAACTCACGTTGTTGTGCTCATACAACTCTTGATCGGCAACGGTCGGACGGGCGGCAATCAGCCAGTCTAACAGCGCAACATGGATAGCCATAAAGATAGGATTACCCGGGATCTCAGCCAGTACACGGTGAAAATCAACGTCCGAGCGGATGAACAACGTATTGTCATCGAGCGACTGGCTGTTGATCTCCAGTGCTTTAGCCAGTCTGTCGATTTGCTCATCTGTCGCATGTTCGGCGGCGTATCGTACCAGGCTGGATTCAAAGAACAGTCGCAACTGCTCGAAGTGGGCAATGCCGCCGGGATGTGCGAGGAAATCTTTCGCCATACCAGACAGCTCGCTAATGATGGTATCAGCTGAAGGACGCGAAACGCGGGCGCGCTCGCCGTTGTTGATTTGTACCAGACCTTTGCGTTTTAACGCGGCCAGCGCTTCTCGTACAGAAGGACGGCCCACGTTAAAGAAGGCCATCAGCTCCCGCTCAGACGGCAACTGTTCGCCCTCGCCAAATTCCCGACGACGAATCATCTGCTCCAGTTCTTCTTCAACCATTTCAGACAGTTTTTTACGCGCCAACGGGCGATTGCGTAAGCTACGGCCAATGGTGGATGGAGAGTCTTCAGCTTGCGAATCAAATGCGTTCATAGGGTCCATTCAGCTAAGTCGTGGTGACAAACAACAGCGGGTTTATCCTAACACAGGATCGAAAGCAGGGTGAAATGATGGACGATCTGATCCGGCTGGCTTATTGATAATATACGTAACAGCAATATTATTTTAAGCGAGTATCTTCTGCCTCATTTTAATTGAATGGAGTTAAATAGCTTCATGAAAATTATGAACATGAACGTGATAATTTATCATAACATTCTATTTTATAACGATAAATAATTACATCATTGAATTAAAAATAAGATATTCACTCCATAAAAAATGCCCAGAAAAATATAACATCCGTTTTGACAACAGCGTTATTACCGGATTTATCTTCTTCTCTGGCATGGAGTGAAACAATGTTCGGCATCATTATCTCTGTCATCGTTTTATTAACGATGGGTTACCTGATCCTCAAAAACTACAAACCGCAGGTCGTGCTGGCCGCCGCCGGGATCTTTCTGATGATCTGCGGCGTCTGGCTGGGCTACGGCGCGTTGGTCGCTGACGACAAAAGCAGTGGCTATCTACTGGTCGATATTTACAACGAAATTTTGCGTATGCTCTCCAACCGTGCGGCCGGACTGGGGTTATCAATCATGGCGGTGGGCGGTTATGCCCGTTATATGGACAGAATGGGGGCCAGCAGAGCGATGGTTAGCCTGTTAAGTCGCCCGCTCAAGCTAATCCGTTCCCCCTATGTAGTTCTTGCCGCCACCTATGTGATTGGTCAGATCATGGCGCAGTTCATTACCAGCGCATCCGGGTTAGGTATGTTGCTGATGGTGACGCTGTTCCCAACACTGGTTAGTCTTGGCGTGAGCCGTTTATCCGCTGTTGCGGTCATTGCCACTTCGATGTCGATTGAATGGGGCATTCTGGAAACCAACTCTATTTTTGCCGCGCAGGTCGCGGGCATGAAAATCGCCACCTATTTTTTTCAATACCAGTTGCCCGTCGCGTCGTGTGTCATTGTCGCCGTCGCCATTGCGCATTTTTTCGTTCAGCGTCAATTTGATAAAAAAGCCGCACCGGAAAGTAACGGATTTGCGGAACAAAAGACGCTGGAAAACGTACCTCCGCTCTATTACGCCATTCTACCTGTCATGCCGCTGATCCTGATGCTGGGCTCGCTTGCCCTTGCACAAATGGGACTAATGAAAGCAGAGTTGAATCTGGTGGTGGTGATGTTGATGAGCATGACGCTGACTATGTTTGTTGAATTCCTGCATAAACATAATCTGCGCGAAACGATGGATGATGTGCAGGCTTTTTTTGACGGCATGGGGACGCAGTTTGCCAACGTTGTCACGCTGGTGGTCGCCGGTGAAATCTTTGCGAAAGGGTTGACGACTATCGGGACTGTCGACGCCGTCATAAAAGGCGCAGAGCATTCCGGTCTTGGCGGCATCGGCGTGATGATCATCATGGCTGTAGTCATTGCCGCCTGTGCGATCGTCATGGGGTCAGGCAACGCGCCGTTTATGTCTTTTGCCAGCCTCATTCCGGATATTGCCGCCGGGCTGCATATTCCTGCCGTAGTAATGATTATGCCGATGCATTTTGCCACTACGCTGGCCCGGGCGGTGTCACCCATTACCGCGGTCATTGTCGTGACATCGGGTATTGCCGGCGTATCGCCCTTTGAAGTGGTAAAACGAACAGCAATCCCGATGGCAGTAGGATTTGTGGTGAATATGGTAGCCACCATCGCGCTGTTTTATTGATGCCAAAGCCAGAAAACAGAACAGGCCCCAAAGGGCCTGTTTTTTATTTCACTATTTATTTCACTACGCGCAGCGCTGGACGCCCACCGCGAGGCGGTGGCGGAGTATCATCCGGATCGTTGTCGTCGCCATTATCAGGCTTATCGCCATCAATGACCGACATGACCGTTTCACTCTCAAAACCAGACGCGTCGTTGTCGTCATCATTTAAGCTGGCAACATCTTCGTCGTAGGCGGCTTCCGGTTCGAACATCGTACCGGCGCCATTTTCACGTGCATAAATTGCCAGAACGGCAGCCAACGGCACAGACACCTGACGCGGCACACCACCGAAGCGCGCGTTAAAGCGCACTTCATCGTTAGCCAGTTCCAGGTTGCCCACCGCACGCGGTGCAATATTCAGAACAATTTGCCCGTCACGCGCATATTCCATTGGAACCTGCACGTCCTGGAGCGTCACATCCACCACCAGATGCGGCGTGAGCTGGTTGTCCAGCAACCACTCATAGAACGCGCGCAGCAGATACGGACGGCGTGGTGTTAGCTGTGGCAAATCCATACAGATTAACCCCGGCCCAGACGCATTTCACGTTCAGGCTCAGTCAGAGAAGCCAGGAAAGAGTCACGTTCGAAGACGCGAGTCATGTACCCTTTCAGTTCTTTCGAACCTGCACCGTTGAATTCAATACCCAGCTGCGGTAAACGCCACAGCAGCGGCGCCAGGTAGCAGTCTACCAGGCTGAACTCATCGCTCAGGAAGTAAGGTTTCTGGCCAAATACTGGCGCGATTGCCAGCAGTTCTTCGCGCAGACGCTTACGCGCGACTTCGGCTTCAGATGCAGAACCGTTCACGATGACATTCATCAGCGTGTACCAGTCTTTTTCAATACGCTGCATGTACAGGCGGCTTTCACCACGCGCAACCGGGTAAACCGGCATCAGCGGCGGATGCGGGAAGCGCTCATCCAGGTATTCCATAATGATGCGAGATTCCCACAGGGTCAGCTCACGATCCACCAGTGTCGGTACGCTCTGATTCGGGTTGAGGTCGATCAGATCCTGAGGTGGATTGTCCTTCTCCACATGCTCAATCTCGAAACTAACACCTTTCTCAGCCAGCACAATGCGGACCTGATGGCTATAGATGTCAGTAGGACCAGAAAACAGCGTCATTACCGAACGTTTGTTGGCAGCGACAGCCATGAAAACCTCCAGGTATATTCAGAATTTTTACTGCTACCAGCCACTCAGTGGCCAGCCAGAAGTGATGTCACCCAGGCTCGGGAAAGTCATTACTGTTCAAAATACAAACAAAAAATGAACGATACCGGACATTTGGGCAGAAAATTGGATGATAGTTTACCAGATTTTGTGACCTTTGTGGTGAGTCGATTCTTGAAATGGGGAAAAAGAGGTGGCAATCAGCGGATTAGCGTGGATCTGAGGCGAGAAATAACGATAAAAAAACCCGCCGAAGCGGGTTTTTTCGCAAATTGTCGTCTGCCGAAGCAGAGTACAATTAACGTTTGGAGAACTGAGGACGACGACGTGCTTTACGCAGACCGACTTTCTTACGTTCAACCTGACGAGCATCACGAGTAACGAAGCCAGCTTTACGCAGTTCGCCACGCAGGGATTCGTCGTACTCCATCAGAGCGCGGGTGATACCGTGACGGATCGCACCAGCCTGACCAGAGATACCACCACCTTTAACAGTGATGTACAGATCCAGTTTCTCAACCATGTCGACCAGTTCCAGCGGCTGACGAACTACCATGCGGGCAGTTTCACGACCGAAGTACTGTTCCAGAGAACGTTGGTTGATTACGATTTTACCACTGCCCGGTTTGATGAAAACGCGAGCTGCGGAACTTTTGCGGCGACCAGTGCCGTAGTATTGATTTTCAGCCATTGCCTATAATCCCGATTAGATGTCAAGAACTTGCGGTTGCTGTGCCGCGTGGTTGTGCTCGTTGCCAGCGTAAACTTTCAGTTTACGGAACATAGCACGACCCAGCGGGCCTTTTGGCAGCATGCCTTTAACCGCGATTTCAAGCACACGCTCAGGACGGCGAGCAATCATCTCTTCAAAGGTCGCTTGTTTGATACCACCGATGTGGCCGGTGTGGTGATAGTACACTTTGTCAGTACGCTTGTTGCCGGTTACAGCAACTTTGTCAGCGTTCAGAACGATGATGTAATCACCGGTATCTACGTGCGGAGTATATTCCGCTTTGTGCTTACCGCGCAGGCGCAGAGCCAGTTCGGAAGCCAGACGGCCCAGAGTTTTACCGGTCGCGTCAACAACATACCAGTCGCGTTTTACGGTTTCTGGTTTAGCTGTAAAAGTTTTCATTAAAAGCTTACCCAAATAAATAAGTTACACGTTGGTGAACACCCAAACGTTTTGTCAGTTGAGGTTCACACGACATTGTCCAGCAAACCTACCCCTTCGAATAGCCTATGCCGGCGCATAGAAAGTTTTGGGAAAAAAACTCTCTCGTAACGTGGGGTCGCAAGATTATAGAGAAGTCAGGGTCAAAGATCGACCCCTTTATGTGATTTGCGGCAGGTTTAACCGGCTAAATGTTCCCGCTTCAGATACTCTTCGCTTTGCATCTCCTGCAAACGCGACAAACAACGCTGAAATTCAAACTTCAGACGCTCGCCCTGATAAATTTCATAGAGGGGTGATGCCGCACTGACCACCAGCTTGACGTGGCGTTCGTAGAACTCATCCACCAATGCGATAAAGCGTCGCGCTTCACTCTCCATCAGCGGGGCCATGACCGGCACATCAGACAACAGCACCGTGTGAAACAGACGCGACAGCGCAATGTAGTCATGCTGACTCCGGGCATCGACACAGAGCGTGGTAAACGACACCGCCAGCGTCTGATTTTCTACAGCCAGGGTTTGCATAGGACGATGGTTAATCTCCAGCGTTGGCGCATGTTCACCTTTGGTTCCCGCTAATGCCAGCCAGAGCTTATCCATCTGCTGGCGGGTTTCCTCATTCAATGGCGACAACCACAAATGCGCCTGCGTTAAGGTACGCAGACGATAATCGACGCCGGCATCGACATTCATGATGTCACAATGCTGTTTGATGGCATCAATGGCAGGAAGAAAACGCGTGCGTTGCAAACCGTTGCGATATAGCTCATCTGGCGGAATATTGGAGGTCGCCACCAGCGTAATGCCACGGGCAAACAGCGCCTTCATCAGGCCGCCAAGCAGCATGGCGTCGGTGATATCAGAAACAAAAAATTCGTCGAAGCACAGCACGTCCGTTTCGGCCTTAAAGCGGTCGGCGATGATTTCCAGCGGATCGCTCTGCCCTTGTAAGGCAGTAAGCTCTTCATGCACGCGCAGCATAAAACGGTGAAAGTGCAAACGCTGTTTACGTTCGCCCGGCAGGCTATGGTAAAACAGATCCATCAGCCAGGTTTTTCCACGCCCAACTCCGCCCCACATATACAAGCCACGCACCGATGCGTTGATCGGCGACTCACGCTTGCCCAGCAATTTACCAAAACGCGCCATCAGTCCGCTCTCCTGCGGTGCAGGACGTGCTGGTGTCGTAAGCGCCTGGAAAATTGTTTCCAGTCGATTCACGGCTTCGAGTTGTACGTTGTCGGGCTGATGACTGCCGTCGCTGAGGGCTTGCTGGTAACGCGATGTCGGGGAAAGGCTTTGCATGATGTTATTGTTATTCCTTGAGAATCGATGTGCCGTCGCTCACGGTTGACGAAAAAAAGGCCGTTCTACATTACGTGATATAAACACGGGATTCCACTTCTACGGGATTAGCGGTTATAGTGGCATAATCAGGCGCAGGCATGGAGCCTAAAGCCAACACCCTACGGAAACACAAGACAACGGGAGATGTTCATGACCTGGGAATATGCGCTAATTGGGTTAGTCGTCGGTATCATTATTGGTGCTGTAGCCATGCGTTTTGGTAATCGTAAATTACGCCAACAGCAGGCATTGCAGTACGAACTGGAAAAAAATAAAGCTGAGCTGGAAGAGTACCGCGAAGAGCTGGTGAGCCACTTTGCCCGCAGCGCTGAATTGCTGGATAACATGGCGGACGATTATCGTCAGATTTACCAACACATGGCGAAAAGCTCCAGCAACCTGCTGCCGGGTATGTCGCCGGAAAACAACCCGTTCCGTAACCGTCTGGCAGAGTCTGAAGCAGGCAACGATCAGGCGCCGGTTCAGATGCCACGTGACTATTCTGAAGGGGCATCCGGCCTGCTGCGTAGCGGCGCAAAGCGCGACTAACCGCACATCGTTAAGAAATTTATTGGGCGCAGCAATTGCGCCCTCCGCTTCTCTTCCTGTCCCAGCTATTATTTAGTCGTTAGCCGCATTGTGACCTAACCGAAAATTCAATAACATCAACCTGTTTTGAATCATCTTCCGTTTACTCAAGGTACGAGAGCAGGATCCATGAAAAAACAAACCCAGCTGTTGAGTGCATTAGCGTTAAGTGTCGGGTTAACTCTCTCGGCGCCATTCCCGGCCATTGCGTCGATTCCCGGCCAGGTTCCCGGTCAGGCAGCGCTTCCCAGCCTTGCTCCGATGCTGGAGAAAGTGTTACCAGCAGTGGTGAGCGTAAGGGTCGAAGGCACCGCCACTCAGGGACAGAAAGTCCCGGAAGAGTTCAAAAAGTTTTTTGGTGATGAACTTCCCGATCAACCTTCACAACCTTTTGAAGGGCTGGGTTCAGGGGTCATTATTGATGCCGCCAAAGGCTACGTCCTGACCAATAACCACGTCATTAACCAGGCGCAAAAAATCAGCGTTCAGCTTAATGATGGCCGTGAGTTCGACGCTAAGCTTATCGGCAGCGACGATCAGAGCGATATCGCACTGCTACAAATTCAGCACCCCAGCAACCTGACACAAATTGCTATTGCCGACTCAGACAAACTCCGCGTAGGTGATTTCGCGGTGGCTGTGGGTAACCCGTTCGGTTTGGGTCAAACGGCCACCTCCGGCATTGTATCGGCTTTAGGTCGCAGTGGGTTGAACCTGGAAGGTCTGGAAAACTTTATTCAGACTGACGCCTCTATCAACCGCGGTAACTCAGGCGGCGCATTGCTCAACCTGAACGGTGAGCTGATCGGTATTAACACCGCGATTCTGGCCCCCGGCGGCGGCAGCATCGGGATTGGTTTTGCAATCCCGAGCAACATGGCGCGCACGCTGGCACAGCAGCTGATGCAGTTTGGTGAAATCAAACGCGGTCTGTTGGGTATCAAAGGCACCGAAATGACCTCGGATATCGCCAAAGCGTTCAAACTGGACGTACAGCGTGGCGCGTTTGTCAGTGAGGTTCTGCCTAACTCCGGCTCCGCAAAAGCGGGAGTGAAATCTGGTGACGTCATTACCAGCCTCAACGGTAAACCGCTCAACAGCTTCGCCGAACTGCGTTCACGCATTGCGACAACCGAACCTGGGACCAAGGTCAAACTGGGCCTGCTGCGTAACGGTAAACCGCTGGAGGTTGAAGTCACCCTCGATACCAGCACATCTTCGTCCGCCAGCGCAGAGATGATTGCGCCTGCGTTGCAAGGGGCCACGCTCAGCGACGGTCAGTTAAAAGACGGCACCAAAGGCATCAGAATTGATAACGTAGAAAAAAGCAGCCCTGCCGCACAGGCCGGTCTGCATAAAGATGACGTTATCATTGGTGTTAACCGCGATCGCGTAAACTCAATCGCCGAAATGCGCAAAGTGCTGGAAGCGAAACCGTCGATCATTGCTCTGCAGGTGGTGCGCGGTAACGAGAGTATTTACCTGCTCCTGCGTTAACGCATGCAACCGGACATCAGCCCCTCGTGTGATGTCCGGTAAACTCGTGATATGCTGCTGCCGTTCCCTTTATTAATGACGCCGCCATCATGTTTGTGAAGCTTTTACGTTCGGTCGCGATTGGTTTAATCGTCGGCGCCATCCTGCTGGCCGCGATGCCCTCTCTGCGAAAAATTAATACGCTTACCGCACCGCAGTTCGACAGTGCAGATGAAACGCCCGCTAGCTATAACCCGGCGGTTCGCCGCGCAGCGCCTGCCGTCGTGAACGTTTATAACCGCAGTATGAACAGTACCGCGCACAACCAGCTTGAGATCCGCACGCTCGGCTCAGGCGTTATCATGGATCAGCGCGGCTATATCATTACCAATAAGCACGTCATTAACGATGCCGACCAAATCATCGTCGCATTGCAGGACGGTCGCGTATTTGAAGCGCTGCTTGTGGGGTCTGATACGTTAACCGACCTTGCGGTGCTGAAAATCAACGCCACTGGCGGGCTGCCAACAATCCCAATTAATAACAAACGCGTGCCGCACATTGGTGACGTGGTACTCGCCATCGGTAACCCGTACAACCTTGGGCAAACCATCACTCAGGGGATCATCAGCGCCACCGGTCGAATTGGCCTGAACCCAACAGGACGGCAAAACTTCCTGCAAACAGATGCTTCCATCAACCACGGAAACTCCGGCGGTGCGCTGGTCAACTCACTGGGTGAATTGATGGGGATTAACACGCTGTCATTTGATAAGAGCAACGATGGCGAAACCCCGGAAGGGATCGGCTTTGCCATTCCGTTTCAGTTGGCGACTAAAATCATGGATAAGCTGATTCGTGACGGGCGCGTGATTCGTGGCTACATCGGCATCAGCGGTCGCGAAATTGCACCACTGCACGCTCAGGGCGGCGGGATGGATCAAATTCAGGGGATTGTGGTTAACGAAGTAGCCCCGGACGGTCCGGCTGCGCAGGCAGGCATTCAGGTTAACGATCTGATTATCTCGGTCAATAACAAACCGGCAGTGTCTGCACTGGAAACGATGGACCAGGTGGCAGAGATTCGACCAGGTTCAGTTATCTCCGTTGTCGTGATGCGTGATGACAAACAGTTGACGCTGCAGGTAACGATCCAGGAATACCCAGCCACCAATTAACGTCACGTCTGGCGGCCTACTGACCATAAAAAAACCGGAGCATGTTTGAACTGCGCCCAAAAAGTTGGACACCCAACGAAGTAAGGTGCAGTTTTTTATGAGCAAGTATTCTCTCAGCTTCAAGCTTGAGGTTGTGCAGCACTATCTTTCCGGGCTGGAAGGACAGGAGGCGACTGCAAAACGTTTTGGTATCGATCACAGTGCCGTTCGTAAATGGTCTGCTGCCTGGAAGCTCCATGGCGAAGCCGGGCTTACAACCCGGCATTTCACCTATTCTCCTGCTTTTAAAGAGTCCGTTATCCTGCATATGCGTGAACACCAGCTGTCTGTTCGCGAAGTCTGTGCAAAATTCACTATCCCTGCCTTTTCCACTGTTAGTCAGTGGGAACGACTGTATGATGAAGGGGGATTAGAAGCCCTTACAGACAGTCGACGCAGGAAAAAAACGATGCCAGAACGCCCTGAGAATCACCCCGTCCCTCCTTTGCAGACCCCTCTTGCTCCGGATGAACGTGAGGAACTTGAACAACTGCGTGCTGAAGTGGCATATCTAAAAAAGCTGCAGACCTTACTCAGGGAAAGAAGCACGTCAGGACGCGGGATAAAGCGCAGGTCGTGAATGAGTTAAGGCTGAAGTTCCCTCTTGCACGCTTGTTAAAAGCTGCAGGGCTGGCAAGAAGCACGTTCTACTGGCAACTGGCCAACGGTAAAAAACCAGACAAATATGCCGATGATAAGCAGCATATTTTAACGCTGTTCCATAAACATAAAGGACGGTATGGATACAGGCGAATCACGCTGGCTGGCCGCCGGGAAGGAAGCTTACTGAACCATAAAACGGTTCCGAGGTTAATGAAGGTGTTAGATTTAACCTGTTGTATCAGAAGGAAAAAATATAACTCTTACAAAGGCCGGCATGGGAAAGTTGCGGGTAATGTACTGAACCGGCAGTTCAGTGTGGATAAACCCAACCAGAAGTGGGTAACAGATGTCACGGAATTTAAAATAAGCGGAGAAAAGCTGTATCTGTCCCCGGTTCTGGATCTGTATAACGGAGAAATAGTAGCGTATCAGATGGAGTCCCGTCCTCTTCTGTAGATGGTGGATAACATGCTGTCGAAGGCTATATCTGTACTGGGCAAAAACGAATACCCGCTGCTCCACTCAGATCAGGGCTGGCAATATCAGATGGCGCATTATCAGAACCGGCTAAAGGAGGCGGGTCTAAAACAGAGCATGTCAAGAAAGGGAAACTGTCATGACAATGCAGTGATGGAGAGCTTCTTCGGCACACTGAAATCTGAGTGTTTTTACCTCACGGAACACAAGAATATCAGCGAGTTGCGCATGGCTATCGATGACTACATCCACTATTACAACCATGAAAGAATAAAACAGAAACTGAAAGGCCTGAGTCCGGTAGAGTACCGAACCCAGGCCCAGATAACCGCTTAAAATAAACTGTCCAACATTATGGGGTCAGTTCATGTTGGCTCCGGTTTTTTTTTTTAGGCGATATCGTAGAGAGTTAGTACGTAATGCCTGATGGCATTACGCTTATCAGGCCTACAAATACACGCAGGCCTTTCTTCGCGTTACTTAACGAACTCTTCGCCCAGAGTAATATCTTTTTTCAGCGTATCCAACATGCCTTCCAGCGAGCTTTGTTCAAACGCGCTCAGCTTGCCGATAGACTGACGCTCTTCTACGCCGTTTTTACCCAGCAGCAGCGGCTGAGAGAAGAAACGAGCATACTGGCCGTCGCCTTCAACGTAAGCACATTCAACCACACCTTTTTCGCCGCTCAATGCGCGAACCAGGGACAGGCCGAAACGTGCAGCAGCCTGACCCATAGACAGGGTTGCAGAACCGCCACCAGCTTTGGCTTCCACAACTTCAGTACCCGCATTCTGGATACGTTTAGTCAGGTCAGCGGCTTCTTGTTCGGTGAAGCTTACGCCAGGAATTTGTGACAGCAGTGGCAGGATGGTTACGCCAGAGTGGCCGCCAATAACCGGAACTTCAACGTCGCCAGGTTGTTTGCCTTTCAGTTCCGCAACAAAGGTGTTGGAGCGGATGATGTCCAGCGTGGTCACGCCAAACAGTTTGTTCTTATCGTATACGCCTGCTTTTTTCAGCACTTCTGCAGCGATAGCAACGGTAGTATTCACCGGGTTGGTGATGATACCGATACACGCTTTCGGGCAGGTTTTAGCAACTTGCTGGACCAGGTTCTTCACGATACCGGCGTTGACGTTGAACAGGTCGGAACGATCCATACCCGGTTTACGTGCGACGCCCGCAGAGATCAGTACCACATCAGCACCTTCCAGTGCAGGGGTAGCGTCTTCGCCGCTGAAGCCTTTGATTTTCACAGCAGTAGGGATATGGCTCAAATCAACGGCCACACCAGGTGTTACTGGAGCGATGTCGTACAGGGAGAGTTCTGAACCTGAAGGCAGTTGGGTTTTTAACAGTAATGCTAGCGCCTGACCGATACCACCAGCAGCGCCGAGGACTGCAACTTTCATCCTAAACTCCTTATTATATTGATAAGCAAAATGTCTATTGCTCCGCGGCGGCGACCTTAATTCACAAATCCAATGAATACAACAACCACGCGTCAAGAATGCGTAGTCACGCAAATTTGGCTTTTATGCATTTAACTTACGTAAAATAAAACCTAAGTTACGTAATTCAAAACCACCCACACAGTAGAGCAACTTTCCAACAGGTGCTGACAATATACCCTACCCACCTCTCAAAACAACATCAATTTGATAACATTTAATTTACTTTTAACCTTATTTGCGAGCCGTGACACAGGCATGTTTCTTGATAACGAAATTTGATAAAATTCCGCTCTTTCATAACATTATTTCAGCCTTGAACAAGGCAGACTGTTTGCATAAAAATTCATCTGTATGCAGAATAATGTTGTTTCTACCGCCATATTACGGGTGACTTATGCGAAGCTCGGCAAAACAAGAAGAATTAGTAAAGGCGTTTAAAGCGCTGCTTAAAGAAGAAAAGTTCAGCTCTCAAGGCGAAATCGTCCTCGCGTTGCAGGATCAGGGCTTTGATAATATCAATCAGTCCAAGGTTTCACGCATGCTGACCAAATTTGGCGCCGTGCGTACCCGCAATGCGAAAATGGAAATGGTGTACTGCCTTCCGGCTGAGCTGGGCGTACCCACGACCTCCAGTCCGCTGAAAAATCTGGTGCTGGATATCGACTATAACGATGCGGTTGTGGTTATTCATACCAGCCCCGGCGCTGCTCAGTTGATTGCACGTCTGCTGGACTCATTGGGGAAAGCGGAAGGTATCCTGGGTACGATTGCCGGTGACGATACCATCTTCACCACCCCAGCTAAGGGTTTTACGGTAAAAGATCTGTACGAAGCCATTCTGGAACTGTTCGAACAAGAACTGTAATACCGCCTCCCCGCCGCCTCGCGGCGGGGGAAAACACTCTCTTTTCATCCCCCTCCTTCTCTTTTCCACTGCTATTGATTTAACAAATGGTGCGTTTAACCATCAAAATACATTCACATGGTGAATGTGCAGTCTTAAAAACGCACATTTTGCAAAACCAAGTATCTACATGATTTAATTAAATTTAATTTGTATAAGCTGTTTAAAACGCTCTTTTTAATTCCATTGAGTTATAAAAGATCATTTTCTTAACACTCAAAACCCAATGAAACAATTAGCGTGGTATTAATTTATAGGGTGATTAGTGTATACTTGATTTTGTGATGAGGGTCACGAAACACAGACCCCCAATAAAAGAATTCGACGAGGTAAATATCATGAAAATCAAAACTACTATTGCAACCTTAAGCCTTCTTTCTGTTCTCTCCTTCGGTGCAAGTGCCGCGGTTACTCAGGTGAACTCACAAGAAGCACAGAATCTGCAATCCATCGGTAGCGTCTCCGTCTCTCAGATCGGTAGTTCACCAATGGACATGCGTCAGGCCATCGCCGCTAAAGCTGAAAAAGCAGGCGCCAGCAGCTATCGCGTCACCGAACTCCGTGAAGGTGCTCACTGGCACGCTACTGCAGAACTCTACAAATAAACCCTCGTCGTCTAAGTCCGACGACTTGCCCCCGCCTGCCGGGGGCTTTTTTATGTCTTACATTGAGTGACGAACGTTAAAACGCAACTGCCCTTCCAGCTCTTCTTCCGCTTCATCGAACAGTAAAATCAACGCGCCGTATCGCCTTCGCAGCTTATCCGGTAAATGGACAAATTCAATCTCCAGCGGCAGCGGCAAGACTTCCCCGATCACCACCTCCCACAGAGAATCCAAATCAACCACCTTTTCCCGCGCCAGACCGAACGTGCGCGTGAACTCGCGATAGAAATCGCCCTGATCTTCTATCTCGTCAAAATCAAATGTATAGATGTTCATCTATAGCCACCATCCCGACGCCAGCTACTCTACAGACCGCCAATATTCAGGGGTCTCTCGCATTTTCAGGTAAGTATAGCCATAAAAAAACCGACGCTTTTAGCGTCGGTTTTCAACTCTTAATTACTGACCAGCGCATGCTGGTATTTGTGCAGCATCCCGCTGAGTCGTTTTACTGGCTCGGTAACCTGCGGTGGTGCTTGCCAGATAATTAATTTTTCCTGGTAGATATCAAGCTCCTCCAGTAACTGGCTAAAGTAGCGTCGGCGCTTGTCGTCATTTCCTGCTGAAATTACGTGATCGGCAGTTCGACGAAGCTGGCGATGGAATGCGGATAGATCCTCGTTTACCGGTACCGGCGCATCACGCAGGCGCTGGTGCGCGATGATCATCGTCAGCGCCAGGCGAAACTTAGCCAGATCGCCGGGAAACTTGTTCATCAGCAAAAAAAGCTGCTGATAAAGTGCCGGAAGATGATTTTCTTTACGACGGACTACGTTGGTGGTCATCGCTGAAACCGCCGCCGAGACAAACTGGTTGAGCAACACGCGGCCCGTTCTGTCACGAGAGTTATCACGCACCAGCAGAATGACGATAAACGCCAACACGCAGCCAACAATTTGCCCCAACGCACTGTCAAGGAACTGGCTAAAGTGAAAGGTCATCGGGTTATCCAGCACAATGATATTAATAGTGCTGGCCAGCGCCCCCATCGATCCCAGCCGTCGTTTCTGTACCTCAATCCCCAGAAAGAATCCCAGCACCGCCAGGCTCAGGCACAGTAGGAACATACTTTGTTGCGTATTGGGGATAATCACCAGGAAATAGAGCGCTCCGAGCGGTAACGCTGCCAACGTCCCATAGATAAAATCTATCGCCACCATGCGAGGATTTGGCAAACGCATTGCCAGCGAGGTGACGACCGCAATCATCACCATTGCGCCGCTGCCGGAGGTCCATCCGGTCCACAACCAGAATAAGGTTCCCAGCACACAAGAAAGCGTGGTACGCCAGAAGTTAACCATCGCATGATGACGCTCGGCAGACTCCACTTTCACCACCGGCTCACCTTGCAGGATCTCTTCTTCCGTAGCGCTAATCTTGGTATTACTCACCACACCACGTTTGAGCAGCAGGTAGCGCGTCGCAGCCCCCGCCCAGCTGTATATGGTGACCGGCGTTTCGCGCTCGCCAGTCCAGGCAATCACCCGACGCATCCGCTTCAGCTGTTTATGGACATCCTGCGCCGTTTCAACCGACGTATCGAACAACTCGCGGAAAGTATCAGTGATCAGTTCCGGTCGGGTGTTCTGAATAAGATAGGTTTCACAGGACTGCGTGATGAGCGTGAGCGACAGCGTGTTCAATGCTTTAAGCCTGCGGTTAGCACGCCCCCAGCGTGAAGACTCCATATTCAGGTTACTGCGCATACCTTCCAGCGCTGCCGTACGACGGACTAAATCGCCCCAGGCTTTATCCACAACCTCGCTGTCGCCGTGCTTAATGCACAACTGCATCAGTTGATATTGCGCCACCAGCAGGCTGTCCAGCTCAACATCAATCTCTTGTTTTATCGAACGGGGAGAGAAAAGCAGATCGGCCACAATGGCACAGACAATCCCCATCACAATTTCACTGCAACGTTCGAGCGCAAATTGTGGCGTCAGCAGCGGTTCAGCCTGAATGGTAATGACGATGATCAGCGCCGTATAGCCCGAAAGCCCCCAGGCATAGGAGTTCTCGATCTTCACCAGTGACGAGATCCAGGTACAAAAACCGGCCCAAATACAGCACACCAGGATCATCAATAACGGAGCGCGGATCATACTGATGATAATGATCAGTCCGGCAATACAACCGATAAATGTCCCGACAATACGCAGCATGCCGCGATAGCGAATAGCCCCTGAATAGGGTTCCCCACCGGCAGCAAAGGCCGGGCCTGCCGCCACAATAGCTGCAGTCAGCACCGCCCAACGCGGAGTTTCAAGTTGGAAGTGAAAACCAACGAACAGCGCCAGTACAATCGCGCACGCCAGTTTTACCGCAAAGCGGATATGCTGGTTGGCAATGGAGAAAATACCCATCGCGATTAACCAAACTCGCGCAGGCGGTGCGCCATTTTACGGAAGAAGGACTCCTGGCTTGCATCACGGTCCTGCTTACCGGTAATGACAACGGTAGCCGTTGTCCCGGCAGGCCACAGAGTTCCCTGCTGTTCATCAAGGCGGATTCGCACCGGTACACGCTGCGCCAGGCGCACCCATTCCAGATTTGAATCAATGGTCGCCATACCTTTTGCATCCTGCGTACTGCTGGCATTTGTTACCCCCGCCGCCACGCTATCAACGGTGCCTTTTAAGACATTATTACTGCCAAGCGGGGTGATCTCAGCACGATATCCAGGGCGAACGCCTTCCAGTTTGGTTTCTTCCATATAGGCCAGCACATAGAAAGAATGCTGTTTGACCAGTGCCACCGCTGTGGAACCACGCGTAATAAATTCGCCGCTATAGACGTTCAGGTTAGTGACCCAACCGTCTGCTGGTGCGCGAATGACGGTACGTTCCAGATCTAATTTTGCCAGGTCGCGGGTCGCTTGTGCTTTCGCAAGCTGGTGTAATACGGTTTGCAGGACGTTGTTTGACTGGTCAATCTCTTCACGAGACATGGCCTGCACGCCAAGGCGGTTACGACGTCCAGCCTCCTGGCGTTTTTCCTGGGCCAGAACCTGATAATAAGAAACATCAGCTTCGGCCTGCTCAAGGGCTTTCTTGTAGCGTGGCTGATCGATGGTGAACAGAATCTGATCCTTTTTCACCAGTTGGTTATCATGGACGTTAACGTTGGAAATAAGACCCGCAACATCCGGCGCAATAGCGACAACTTCCGCGCTGAAACGCGCATCACGTGTCCATGGCGACTCGGTGTAATACACCCATGCGCGAAAAATAGCGATGAAGGCCAGAATGACCAGTACGAGAGTCGTGGCCGTACGGGAGAGTTTTTTTGTTAGTGTTTTCACTTCAACCTCAAACGAACAGGCGCGTTATTAAATAGAACAGGCAGCAATACAGCGCGGTGTTAAACAGAGCCGGATGCCAGACAAAATCATAGATGCCGGTTGGAACCAGCATCCGGCGCACCAGCCAGAAAATCGCCAGTGACAAAAGTAATTCGAAAAAAATCGGTGGGAAGGACAAACCAAACACCACGATAACGGGAAACAGACTCATGTTGACCTTGGTAACTTAAGAGAGTGCAGGTGATAGATTTTCTAGCGTATGTCACCGCAGAGAAGGGCAAGGATGAGCCAGGCGAGAGCGACATAGCTGTTATTTGAATAATAATATATTAACGTAACTGTTATGCTGTTATCTATATTATGTGATCTAAATCACTTTTAAGCCAGAGTGAACAATGGAACGATTAAAACGTATGTCGGTGTTCGCCAAAGTCGTCGAACTGGGTTCCTTCACCGCCGCCGCAAGACAGCTACAAATGAGCGTTTCATCGATAAGCCAGACGGTCTCCAAACTGGAAGATGAGCTACAGGTTAAGCTGCTAAACCGCAGTACACGCAGCATTGGGCTGACCGAAGCCGGTAAAATCTACTACCAGGGCTGCCGGAGAATGCTGCACGAAGCGCAGGATGTTCACGAGCAGCTTTATGCCTTTAACAACACGCCCATCGGCACGCTGCGCATTGGTTGTTCTTCAACCATGGCACAAAATGTCCTCGCCGGATTGACCGCGACAATGCTGAAGGAATACCCCGGTCTGACGGTAAATCTGGTAACAGGCATCCCGGCACCGGATTTAATCGCCGATGGTCTGGACGTGGTTATCCGCGTCGGTGCGTTGCAGGACTCCAGTCTGTTCTCGCGTCGCCTGGGCGCCATGCCGATGGTAGTCTGCGCGGCTAAAAGCTATCTCGCACAGTTTGGTGCCCCGGAGAAACCCGCCGATCTCAGCAACCACTCGTGGCTGGAATACAGCGTGCGCCCGGATAATGAATTCGAGCTTATCGCTCCGGAAGGAATTTCCACCCGTCTGATACCAGAGGGGCGTTTTGTGACTAACGATCCGATGACATTGGTGCGCTGGCTGGCTGCGGGTGCGGGCATTGCCTATGTGCCGCTGATGTGGGTGATTAATGAGATCAATCGTGGCGAAGTGGAGATCCTCCTTCCCCGCTACCAGTCAGATCCGCGTCCGGTCTATGCGCTGTATACCGAAAAAGACAAATTGCCGCTCAAGGTCCAGGTAGTGATTAACTATCTGACGGATTATTTTGTCGATGTGGCGCAGCTTTTTCAGGGGATGTACGGCCGGGGAAAAGAGAAATAAAAAGAGCATTGGCCGGATAAGGCGTTGACACCGCGTCCGGAAAGATGCCCGATAGCACTAGTGCTTATCGGGCAAACATCATGATGTTATGCAGTACCACCTACCGTCAGGTTATCCACCTTCAGCGTCGGCTGGCCCACGCCCACCGGCAAACTCTGCCCTTCTTTACCGCACACACCAACCCCGTTATCCAGCTTCAGGTCGTTACCTACCATTGAAATCTGCTGCATCGCTTCGATACCAGACCCAATTAGCGTCGCGCCTTTCACCGGTTTGGTTACTTTACCGTTTTCAATCAGATACGCTTCAGACGTCGAGAACACGAATTTCCCGGAGGTGATATCCACCTGGCCGCCGCCGAAGTTAGGCGCATAAATACCGTATTCAACGGATTCGATGATTTCCTGCGGCGTGGATTTCCCAGGCAGCATGTAGGTGTTGGTCATACGTGGCATCGGCAGGTGCGCGTAAGATTCACGGCGACCGTTACCCGTTGGCGCAACGCCCATCAGGCGCGCGTTCAGTTTGTCCTGCATGTAGCCTTTCAGAATACCGTTTTCGATCAGCACGTTGTACTGACCCGGAGTGCCTTCATCATCAATAGCCACAGAGCCACGACGGTCCGCCATTGTGCCATCATCCACAACGGTACACAGTTCCGACGCCACCAGCTCACCCATGTGACCGCTGAATACCGAGGTACCACGACGGTTAAAGTCGCCTTCCAGACCATGACCTACCGCTTCATGCAACAGAACGCCAGGCCAGCCAGCGCCGAGTACTACCGGCAGCGTACCAGCAGGCGCTGCTACTGCGGACAGATTAACCAACGCCATGCGTACGGCCTCTTTCGCCCACGCGTCAGCACGGACTTCACCATCGAGGTCGCCCAGGAAATAGTCATAGCCAAAACGACCGCCACCACCGCTAGCGCCGCGCTCGCGCTTACCATCTTCTTCCACCTGTACGCTTACGGACAGGCGTACCAGCGGACGAACGTCAGCGGCCAACGTACCGTCGGTCGCGGCTACCAGGATCAGTTCATAAACACCGGTCAGGCTGGCGGTTACTTCCTGGACGCGTTTGTCGGCGGCACGGGCCACGCTATCAACGCGACGCAGAATATCCAGTTTCTCTTCGCGGCTCATGCTCTGTAACGGATCAACCGAGGTGTAAAGCGCCTGATGCTCAACCGCTCCCAGCGTTTTTACTTTGCCGTCACCGTTGTCACGCACGATAGTACGGGCAGCATGAGCACTTTGCTCCAGCGCCAGCAGGCTAATCTGGTCTGCATAGGCAAACCCTGTTTTTTCGCCGCTGATGGCGCGCACGCCAACACCCTGATCGATATTGTAAGAACCGTCTTTAATGATGCGGTCTTCTAAAACCCAGGATTCGTGATAGCTCGACTGAAAATAGAGATCGCCGTAGTCAAGACGGCGTTCGGCCAGTTGGCCCAGAATGGCAAACAGATCCTGATGTTTCAGGCCATTCGCCGCTAGCAATTGTTCACTTACCAGGTTCAGACTCATCGTTTTGGTACTCATTAGTTTCTGTTGTAGGCCTGATAAGACGCGCCAGCGTCGCCATCAGGCACTTCAATGCCGGATGGCGGCGTGAACGCCTTTTCCGGCCTACGGACTGCGGTAGAAGATCACTGTACTGAGATTGGGGCAATTACTCGCCCCCGTCAAATCATTGCTGGCTTTCTTTGCGCGGCTGGCGCAGAACTTCGTTAATCTGCGGCTTATCGACCGGACCGGTGATGCGATAGCGCAGAATCGAAACTTTGCTCCACAATGGTCCCAGAACCTTACTGGCAGCAAACACCGCCGCGCCGACAATCGGATTGACAGCAAACGCAGCGGCAACCCCTACGGTGGCAGAAATTTCAGGCGCGACAATGGCTTCCATATCCAGCTCCCGACGGACCAGGTTCACTGAGCCTTTCATTGCAATGTCTGCCTCCAGACCGTCCACCAGCGTGTCGTCGGTATGCATCACGCCATCTTTGATCCACGCCGTACTGCGAATCGAGTCGAAATAGAAACCTTCACTGAAGGTATCGCTAAAATCAAAACGCAGTTTACGTAGCAACGCATCAAAGCTCAGCAGTCGCAATAGTTGCCCCGCATGTCCGGTGCTGAGTTCAGTAAGCTCACCTTTGCCCAACCGGGTACGCAAAATCCCATTCAGCGAAGCTTCATCCGGATCCCATGGCGGGTTACGCCAGTGCAGGTCATACCCCACGTTGAACGAAGAGTTACGAATCGGGGTCGATACGCCAAAGAAACTGGCAGCGGAGTCAATTTTATTACCGCTCAGTTTACCCTTCAGTGACGTTCGTTCTTTGCCCGGCGCATTCACCCACACGCCATCGGTGGTCAGTCTGGCAAATCCCGTATCCAACAGACCGTTGCTCAGCGTTAGCGTGTCGCCTTTAATTGCTACATCGGCGTCAATACGCCCATATTTCTGTCCCCACATCCAGCACTCGGCACAGCGTAACTGAAGGTCCGGCCAGCCGCGGAAGCTGAAGTTGTCCACGGCGGAAAACGGCGAGGCTGGTGTGTTGCCCGGTGACGCTTTCGCCGCGCTGGGGTTGTAATAAAGATACTTAATATTGGCCAACCATGGCGCATTATTGCGCATCGCCAGCGTGGCGTTAATTTCACGACCCTGCGCCTGTACGATAGAGCCATTGCTCGCAGGCTCAGACACAATACTCAAATTATTCCACTGCTGACCGCCCAGGGATAACGATGGCGTACGCACGGTGATGCGTTGTGGGAAGTTGGCATTAGTGCCAACGTTATCCGCTGCGCCTTTTTGGAACAATGCCAGCCATTGCGCGCCATCCATAGGGGGAAGATTAAGCTCAATGCCTTGCTGATCGGGTAACGCGGGCACAGTGCGGCTTTCCGACGTCCAGATAGCGCGGTCAAGCGTCAGTTTCTGATTCAGCAACCAGCGGCTGTTAAAGTGGTTCTTACTGCCAGCATTACCGGTCAGTTCAAAGCTGCGCAGATTGCCCCTGGCCTTAACGTTCACCGGCAACGCCTCACCGGTAGCTTTATTCAGCGGAGCAGGTAAGTGACTACTTACATTCTTCAGGTCACCCTTTAGCTCAATGTCGTAGGTCGGCCCGGCATGATACGGAAGATCGATACCCACCTTGCCATTCCACGCCATGCTGCCACGTAACGCATCGTTGACCTGCGCCGGTAAAATCCCCATGCGGGTTGGTTGCCAGTCACCTTGCAGGTTCACGGCTACCTGATAGGCTTTCGCCCCTTCGGTGGTGGAGAAGTCGACGTTCAGCGGCTGATTAAACCAGTTCGCCGTCATCGGCTCGCTCTTCAGATCGCCGTTGATAAAGCTGAATTTACCATTCAAATTCTTCATCGTACTGTCGAGCGGTTTAATAAACAGACTGTTATTACGCAGGTTGACGTCGCCTTTGGCGGTAACCAGCGAGCCGTCTAGCGGAATATCAAGATGTAAGCGAGCATTCACATCACCGTCAATTTGCAACTGTTCCAGCGTGGCGCCGAGAGAATCCTTCAATGGTGTCTCATCAAAATAAGGTCCAACCGCCTTGCCTGGCCCGTTGATATCGGCATCAATCAGCAGCTTTTCTTTTGCATAGTCGGGAATATTAGCCGTCAGGTTACTGGCCTTCACGCCGCCCAGATTGACGCTATCCGTCTTCATCCACAGGCCATCGTTAATGAAGTTTAGTTCGATATTAAGATCGGTTAGCGCAGGCCAGTCGGGCTGGAAAGCAAATTTCGCATTGCGTAGCGGCACCAGGACCTGAAACTGCCCTTCGTTGTGCAGATACGGGAACAGATTCGGGTTACCGCCATACACCAGCGTGGCGTTATCCGCCTCGCCGCCCTGAATAGCGCCGCTGAGGTAGTCAACCAGCTCTTTGCCCATCAGGTTTTCCGGGAAGTAGCGCCAGGCCTGAGAGCCATCGTCGGTACTGATACCGGCCAGGATGCCCAACCATGGCTCATCATCAGCCGGTTGCAGATAGCGAAAACCACCGCGCGCATGTACCGCTTTCGCTTTAACATCAATGTTGCGCCCGTCTAACTGGAAGCCTTTATCATTCTTCAGCCAGCTTAGCGTCGCCACGCCGTTCTCTATTTCCAGCGGCGCGCGGAAGACGGTTTCATACGGCATTTTTGCTTGTTTCATGGAGGCGGTGAGCGCCCCATTTTCAACGCTTCCCGCAAGCGTACCGGAGAAATGTTCTGCCCCCGGCAGCAGCTTCCACTGTTTCCAGGCCAAATCGGTCCACGAGGACAGGAAGCGGGTTTTTTCTGTCGCCTGTAACGGGATATCCAGCGCAAGCACATCTATTTTGCCGCTCGGCTGCGTGGCCCGCCAGATATCACCCAGCGCAGGCGATAGCCTGGACGCCATCGGACGCAGTCCTTCTAACCCGGCCAGTTCCAGATTACTGGCACGAATGCGTAGCTCATCACTGCGTTTGTTATTCTCGCCACCGACTTCCTGCTCAGGGATCCAGGCCAGCGTTAATGCCCCGCTCGGCCAGGGTTTATCATCCATGGTGATACGGGTATCGGGAATAGAGAATTGCCAGCCCGCCTCTTCACGGCTGATGTGCGCCGTCAGATTATCGACGGAGAGCGTGTGCTTACGATTTTCACCCAGCCAACTTGCCCCGCCTTTTTTTAGCCAGACATCGCCACCAGAAACGACGCCTTTGCTGATCGTCATCCATGCTTCCAGGCTAAAACGCGCGGTTTGCAGCGCGACATTATCCTGCATCCATTTGCCCAACCACGGTTTGACGTCGATGTCGTCTGCCTGCAGCCAGACCCGACCGTTATTCAACAGCCCTTCGTCATCACGCAGATCCATACGCACCTGCATAACGCCGTGCTGTCCGGTCAGGCTGGAGAGGCTGACCTGACCCTCGGCGCGATGCCGATTTTTACCGTTCAGCCAGGTAAGCTGGGGGATCGCCAGTTCAGCACGTTGACCTGAGAGGGTTATAAAGCTGATATGGCTGTCGCGTAGATCGAAATGATCAAACTGACGCAGGAAGAGATCGCTGAGATGGCCGGTTTCAATCCCATCTCCGCCTTCGCTGCGCTGGATAGGAGTATTGGTGCGCAACTGAAGTTGCCAGAAGGTGAGATCGCGAAACTGCCAGCGCATGTGCAGCAAACTTTGCCAGACATCCAGCGCCAGCGTGACGCGTTTTACCGAAAATTCTCCCCCATCTTTCAGCTGCGCATGGATATTACGCGCTTCAAGCGTAGGACCGAAATTTTGCCAGCTGGCAGAAAGCTGGCTGGCGGAAACAGGCAGACCTGTGGCGGATTCAATCTTGCCAAGAATGGCCGGACGCCAGCTATCAAGATGAGGTAACGCAAGGCGCAGTCCACTGACCAACAGCGCTGCGATGACAACGAATGCGGCTCCAGTGAGCAGTAAAATCCCCGGCAATCGCCTCACGCGCCTCTCCTTGTCTACCAAAAAATATGACTCACACCCCTTGAGTGAATATTGCCGGATAATGGCGCTTGCGCCTTATCCGGCTTACATACGCGGGTGCCACTACACGATTTACATCATGACGACGTCGAACTGCTCCTGGTTATACAGCGGTTCGATTTGTACTTTGACCTGTTTGCCGACAAAGATCTCAACTTCCGCCAGCGCATGTGACTCTTCACCTTTCAGGGTTTCAGCCACTGCCGGAGAGGCATAAACCAGGAAACGGTCAGAGTCATATGCATGGTGTACGCGCACGATTTCGCGCATGATTTCATAGCATACGGTTTCCACCGTTTTCACCGTACCACGCCCATGGCAGGTCGGACACTCGTTGCACAGTACATGCTCCACGCTTTCACGTGTGCGCTTGCGTGTCATCTCCACCAGGCCCAGCTGTGAAAAACCGTTAATGCTGGTTTTTACGCGATCCTTGCTCAGAGCCTGCTCCAGGGAGTGCAGCACCCGGCGACGGTGATCTTCATTATTCATGTCGATAAAATCGATAATGATAATACCGCCGAGGTTACGCAGACGCAGCTGACGAGCAATGGCCTGCGTTGCTTCAATATTAGTATTAAAGATAGTGTCGTCGAGATTACGATGCCCAACAAACGCGCCGGTATTGATATCGACCGTGGTCATCGCTTCGGTTTGATCGATGATCAGATAACCGCCAGACTTCAGCTCAACTTTGCGTTCCAGCGCGCGCTGGATTTCATTCTCTACGTCAAAGAGATCAAAAATAGGCTGGCGCCCGCTGTAATGTTCCAGCTTGCTGGTCATCTCGGGGATATATTCCGCCGTAAATTCCAGTAACGCCTCATAGGTCAGACGGGAGTCGACGCGGATGCGGTCAAGCTGTGCATCGGCAAAGTCACGCAACACGCGCTGTGCCAGTGCCAGTTCACCGTACATCTGGTAGCGCGTTTGCGGGCGCTTTTTACGCTCCATGACTTTCGTCCAGACGCGCTTCAGGTAGGCAGCATCCGAGGCCAGATCCTCTTCGCATACGCCTTCCGCCGCCGTGCGAATGATGAAGCCGCCCTGCTCATCGCAGTAATCCGCCACCACTTTTTTCAGGCGTTCGCGTTCGGTTTCGCTTTCGATACGTTGGGATACGCCAACGTGCGAAGCACCCGGCATAAAGACGAGATAACGGGAAGGAAGCGTGATGTCCGTCGTCAGGCGTGCGCCTTTAGTTCCCAACGGATCTTTTACCACCTGCACCATCAGATCCTGACCCTGGCGCACCAGTTCAGAAATGTCGCGTACAGTGAACTGTTTTTGTTCTTCACCCGCCACGCATTCGGTGTGCGGCATGATGTCAGAAGCGTGAAGAAATGCGGCTTTATCCAGTCCAATATCTACAAAAGCCGCCTGCATACCCGGAAGTACACGACTTACACGACCTTTGTAGATATTGCCTACGATTCCGCGTCGCGCCTCACGTTCAATATGAATTTCCTGCAGAATACCGCCATCAATGTAAGCCACCCGAGTTTCCGATGGCGTTACGTTTACCAACAATTCAGCCGTCATGTTTATCCCTTTTCTCACGCAGTGCGTTAAAATTGGTCAGCAACTCATACGTTTCTACCAGCGGTAAGCCGACTACGGCGTGATAGCTGCCATTTATCTTCCTGACAAAACAGCCACCCAACCCTTGAATACCGTATGCACCTGCTTTATCCATTGGTTCACCGCTGGCAACATAGCCCGCGATGTCCTCATCGGTTAGTGCTCTGAATGTCACTTCCGTCACTACCAGGCAGTCCAGACTGTGCTGGCGATCGGCCAGTGCCACGGCCGTCATAACTTGATGCGTTTTGCCCGACAGTTTGCGCAGCATTGCTGCGGCATGGTCGGCGTCGTGCGGTTTTTCCAACACTTCGCCATTAAGGATAACGATGGTATCCGCACCCAATACCGGCAAATCGCGCTGTGCCAGTACTACGCCAGCCTGCGCTTTTTCGCGCGCCAGACGGGAAACGTACTGCTGCGCGCTTTCCTGCGGGTGCCGCTGTTCTTCAATCCCAGGGACCAGTCGTTCAAACGTAACACCAAGCTGAGCGAGCAACTCCTGACGACGTGGAGAACCTGAAGCAAGATACAGAGTATTCATATCAACCTTATTGCACCGCAAACTGCTGACGGACTTTACGCATCAGTAAGAATAGCCATGGCCAAAGCACACCATTCACTACACTACTCCAGAACACTTCAGGTCTGAAAGAGACGTTGATCACTAAAAACTCGGCCCAGAAAACAATAATATCCACGACCAGTGATAACAACATGACCACCAGCGCCTGTTGCCAGAGCGCGAGGTTTCGGAATAGCTGGAATTTCAGCGCGACCAGATAAGCAATGATACTCATCGACAATGCGCGCACTCCAAGCGTGGAGCCGCTGATGAGATCCAGTATGGCACCCACCACAAATCCCGTGCCCACATTTACGCGATGCGGCAGCGCCAGGATCCAATACAACAAGATGAGCAGCACCCAGTTTGGCCGGAAAACCAGAATGTCATCCGGCCAGGGCATGACTTGCAGCAACAGTGCAATAAGGAACGAGAGCCAAATCACCCAACGTCCCTGGCTACGATAGCTTGCCACTTACTGTCCTCCCGGCTTACGCGGAGCAGGTTGTGGCGGCGTGGTATCTGCGGGCGCTGGAGCCACGCCTGTTGCAGGTGCTGGCATCGGCGCAGGCGGTCCCATGGTATCTGGTGCAGGCAGAACTTGCGGCATCATTTGCATCAGACGTTCATTAGCAACGCGGTGTACTTCTTCCGGCGTCATCGGGTTTGCGCCATTACGATCGGCACCCCACAACAGCAGCAGATAGCGCAGACGCTGCAGACCCGCAGTCGGGCGAGCCTGAATCACAGTATAAGCGCGCTGAGTGTCCAGCTTAACGGAAGAAACAACAGCAACCGGATAACCTTCAGGGAAACGTCCACCCAGACCCGAGGTGACCAGCACATCGCCAACGCGAATGTCGGTGTTGGCCGGCAGGTGTTCGAGCTGAAGATCGTCGGTGCAGCCGTTACCCGCAGCGATTACGCGGATATCATTACGCAGTACCTGAATAGGCAGCGCATGCGTCGCATCGCAAATCAGCAGCACGCGGCTGGTTAATTTAGCCACCGCCACGACCTGACCTACTACGCCTTTGTCGCTAATAACCGGCTGGCCTTCGTAGACGCCGTTAACGCTCCCTTTGTCGATCACGACCTGATCGCTGTAAGGGTCATTAACCGTTGAGATGACCTGCGTCACCATCTTTTGTTCGTCCTGACGCAATGGCGATCCCAGCAGCTCACGCAAACGCGCGTTCTCCTGTTTGTATTGCCCCAACATCAGTAGTTCGCTGTTTTTCAGCAGCAGTTCCTGACGCAACGCACGGTTTTCAAGTTCGAGTTGGTCACGCGAAGCCAGCGTTTGCGACACGCCGTCGAGTAATTCACGAGGACCATTTGAGATAAAGTAGAAAGGACTGACGGCGGTATCCATGTACGTTCGGATTTGACTAAACGTACCCAGGCGGCTGTCGGCAATAATAACGCCGAGCGCCACCAACACCGCCAGAATAAGGCGAATCTGTAGCGACGGGCCACGGCTAAAAATTGGCTTCATAGTCTATGCGTATTCTCGTATCAGAGCGGAAGGGCAACCCGCGGGGGCTACCCAACCTGCATCCGATTACTCTTCGCTGAACAGGTCGCCGCCGTGCATGTCGATCATTTCCAGCGCCTTGCCGCCGCCGCGCGCCACGCAGGTCAGCGGATCTTCAGCAACAACAACTGGAATACCGGTTTCTTCCATTAACAGACGGTCAAGGTTACGCAACAGCGCACCACCGCCGGTCAGCACCATACCGCGTTCGGAGATGTCAGACGCCAGTTCCGGCGGGCACTGTTCCAGTGCAACCATTACTGCGCTCACGATACCGGTCAGCGGTTCCTGCAGGGCTTCCAGAATCTCGTTGGAGTTCAGGGTAAAGCCGCGCGGAACGCCTTCAGCCAGGTTACGACCGCGAACTTCGATTTCGCGCACTTCGTCACCCGGATAAGCGGAACCGATCTCGTGTTTAATACGTTCTGCGGTCGCTTCACCGATCAGGGAACCGTAGTTACGACGAACATAATTAATGATGGCTTCATCGAAGCGGTCGCCGCCAATACGGACAGAAGAGGAGTAAACCACGCCATTCAGGGAGATAACGGCAACTTCAGTGGTACCGCCACCGATATCCACAACCATTGAACCGGTTGCTTCAGAAACTGGCAGACCCGCACCGATCGCGGCCGCCATCGGCTCTTCGATCAGGAAGACTTCACGAGCACCTGCGCCCTGAGCTGATTCACGGATCGCACGGCGTTCAACCTGAGTTGCTCCAACCGGTACACACACCAGTACGCGCGGGCTTGGGCGCATGAAGCTATTGCTGTGCACTTGCTTGATAAAGTGCTGGAGCATTTTTTCAGTCACGAAGAAGTCAGCGATAACGCCGTCTTTCATTGGGCGAATTGCAGCGATATTGCCCGGCGTACGACCCAGCATCTGCTTCGCATCATGACCTACTGCAGCCACGCTTTTCGGCGAACCGGCACGATCCTGACGAATGGCCACAACAGAAGGCTCATTCAATACGATGCCTTGTCCTTTTACATAAATAAGGGTATTCGCGGTACCCAGGTCAATGGACAGGTCATTGGAAAACATGCCACGAAATTTTTTCAACATACTAAGGGATAATCCTGAAAGCTGGGGCGGAAAACAAAATCCGCTTACTTTACCAACCACACGCAGCAGCGACAAGGCGCAAAAATCATCTGCTACGGTGAAAATTAGTGCAGTTCGTTTCCTTTGTTACAAAACCGGCCTGAGTCCATCAGGGCTGAATAAATCAGCAGCACTCCTCGCTTTTGTTTGCAACCTGTCAAAGGTCATTCACCTGCATGTTTGCTGTTACAACCTGGCGAGCAGGCAAGCACACCCCCAGAAGGCACAGCGCGCGTTATTCTACGTGAAAACAAATTAAACGGCAGGTTAAACCGAGTATCTTTGCGAATATTTTTTCACGTTAGTGTCAAGTGGTTGTGATGCGGCAAAAAAATCCCCTTGCCCACCTGCAACTCCGCGTTCTGTCAGCGTATGCCACTCACTACGCGAACGTACGCCCGTGGCGTAAACCTGTGTGGGTGTTCCCGAACAGGCCTCCACCAGGCTTTGAACCAGAAGCTGATTTTCCGTTCGCTTATCAATGTTCCTCACCAGACTTGGATGCAGCTTCAATAACTCAACGTTAAGCTCTTTGATCCAACTGGTGCTCACCAGCGTTAACCCCGCCTGCGTAACGGCAATACGCACGCCCAGCGCATTCATCAATCTGATGACGGGCTGTAACCGGCTGATATGTTGACAGACATCTGCCTCAGCAAGTTCAATAATTATGCGTTTGCGTAATGATTTTTCGCACTGCATCAGCGTATCACGCAGCCAGCGCTGAAAACGTGGACGAATAAGCGATTCAACCGTTGTCTGCATCGCCAGATTTTCCTGCGGCCAGTAGCCCAAAAGCAGGATCAGACGGCTTATCTGCAAACGGTCATATTCTTCTGCCAGACCAAATTGCAGGACCATCGGCATATATTCCGCCGAAATGACCTCTTCGTTGCCATCAAAAATACGGCACATCAACTCCCGATGGTGCACCCGGCCTTCACGCGTTACGGCAGGCTTTTGATAAATTCTCGGCCCGCCCCGGCTAAGCATCTGTTCGATAAGCGTTCGCCAGCGTACGTTGCCCCGACCTTTTTCCGGCAGCGAGTCATCATAGACCGACCAGCTATTTCCGCCCTGCAATACCGAATTCCGGGTGGCGGCTTCAGCATGATCCATCACTTGCTCCGGCGACTGACCGCTGCGGCAAACGCAAATGCCAATATGAACCATATCGGCACGATCGATCATTTTATTAGCCGGAAGTGCATCTACCGCTTTTAATAATTGCCCGGCAATGCTTTCCGCCTCTTTCAACGTGCGGTGTGGCAGCAGGATAGCAAAATCGCTACGGTGGTAGCGCGCCAGCAACGCGCCCGGATATCGCGTCATAAAAGTCGACAACAAATTGATCAGCGTCGAGATTTGTTCTTCTGCGAGGGTGATTCCCCAGCTATCGCGCAGCAGCGTAAAATCCGGCAGGCGCACCATCATCACGACGCCATGCGAGCCTACTTTTTCCTGATCTTCCAGCAGCGTGGCCAGTTGGTTATCAAAGAACAAGCGGTTGCTTAGCCCGGTTTTTGTATCCTGCGCGACATAGGAACGAATCAGCGTATCCAGGCGGCTGCGTTGCTCGCGGGCATTTTGAATTTCAGTCAGCAGCATATCGAGCGCACTGCTGGTACGCGCAGGCCATTCATAGACCGTTCCCCGCACGTTCGGTCCACGCTCGCCGTTCAGAATACGTGTGGAACGAATCTCCAGCAGTTCCTGACCTGAAAGCTGGCGCTGAAGCCAGCGCACGGACAAAAAGAGCATCAGAATAATGAAAGCAATGGCTATCGTGAGCGGTGCGGTGGTCAGTAGCGAATGGAAATAGTTACCCATTGGATCCTGATAAACCAGACGCAATGACATACCCGGATGCTTGACCAACGGTACGGTAATCTCGCGGTAGAGATTGTTCGTCCCTGCCGGTCGGTAGCTGCTGGTGCGTGAGTGGTCATACACCACATTTCCGCCCTGCAACAGTTCGATGCGCACGATATCAACAGAAACCATCAGCTCATCGATTTGCGGGGTTAACGCAACGACATCTCTGGAGACCAGATGCGTATCAATCGCCGTCGCGACCGCATGAACGCGCGTGGTGAACTTATATTGAATAGCGTTGTAGAAACTCAGCGAACAGCCGATCAGAGTCACGAAGATCGTTAACCCAGTAAGCAGCGTGACAAAAGCTGAAAATTTCGTCGTTAATCGCATCCTTGTGTTAACTCCGACAGTTATGAAACAGGCCTGAAAGTAATAAATCGACTCTAAAATGCAAAACTGAAGGCAAAATCCGTCAATTTATACAAACTGTGAGGGCATACTACCAAATCAGGTATATCTGGCAATTTATTGCGCAGAATCGGCATCATGTTTTGATTAGCGAGTATAGTCTTCATTATTAATTTTCCAATCCACTATACGAATTGAGGACAGGTTATGCAGGCTTTGATCTTAGAACAGCAGGACGGAAAAACCCTCGCATCCGTTCAACCCCTCGACGAAAATCAGCTACCGGAAGGCGATGTGACGGTGGATGTCCACTGGTCAAGCCTGAACTATAAAGACGCCCTGGCTATCACCGGCAAGGGAAAAATCATTCGTAATTTTCCGATGATTCCTGGTATCGATTTCGCCGGTACCGTGCGCGCAAGCGAAGATCCCCGTTTTCATGCGGGTCAGGAGGTTTTACTGACCGGTTGGGGCGTGGGTGAAAATCATTGGGGTGGACTGGCAGAACGCGCACGCGTGAAAGGCGACTGGCTGGTTGCGCTGCCAAAAGGGCTGGATGGACGTAAAGCCATGGTCATCGGTACCGCTGGCTTTACCGCCATGCTTTGCGTCATGGCGCTTGAAGATGCAGGAATTCGTCCGCAAGACGGTGAGATTGTCGTCACAGGCGCCAGCGGAGGCGTGGGCAGCACGGCCGTTGCGTTACTGCATAAGCTGGGTTATCAGGTTGCGGCGGTTTCGGGCCGTGAAAGCACCCACGACTACCTGAAAAGCCTGGGCGCAAACCGTATTCTTGGTCGCGATGAGTTTGCCGAGTCTCGTCCGCTGGAAAAACAGCTGTGGGCTGGCGCGGTGGATACCGTTGGCGACAAAGTTCTGGCGAAAGTCCTCGCGCAGATGAACTACGGCGGCTGTGTTGCTGCCTGCGGTCTGGCGGGCGGTTTCGCTCTGCCAACCACGGTGATGCCATTCATTCTGCGTAACGTTCGTTTGCAAGGAGTGGACTCGGTGATGACCCCGCCGGCACGCCGTGCAGAAGCCTGGGCGCGTCTGGTTAAGGATCTGCCGGAATCTTTCTATGCTCAGGCGGCAACGGAAATTACGCTGGCGGATGCGCCGAAGTTCGCCGATGCCATAATCAATAACCAGGTGCAAGGCCGTACGCTGGTGAAGGTGAAGTAACAGACCCTGGCGCAGAAATTTACACTTAATTAACGAAATTTCGCGGCACATCTACAGACTCCCTGCCATATTAACTACGCGTCCCCTGTCAGTTATGACGCGTAAGCCGGGAGTCTGTTATGAAGAAATTACGTCCATTTACAGAAGCCGACGTCACTGACGAGTCGGCTTTTTTTATGCAGCGTCGCCAGGTGCTGAAAGCATTAGGGATCAGCGCAGCCGCGTTGTCTTTACCCCACTCTGCGCAGGCTGACCTTCTGAGTTGGTTTAAGGGTAATGACCGCCCGCCCGCGCCCGCAGGAAAGCCGCTTAATTTCAGCAAGCCCGCCGCCTGGCAAAATTCGCTTCCTTTAACCCCAGCGGATAAAGTTTCTGGCTACAACAACTTCTATGAATTCGGTCTCGACAAAGCGGATCCAGCAGCCAACGCGGGTAGCCTGAAAACCGATCCATGGACATTAAAAATCAGTGGTGAGGTCGCCAAACCACTCACTCTCGATCACGACACCTTGACCACCCGTTTCCCGCTGGAGCAACGGATTTACCGGATGCGCTGTGTGGAAGCCTGGTCAATGGTCGTGCCATGGATTGGCTTTCCGTTACATAAACTGTTGGCGCAGGTGGAACCCACCAGCAATGCGAAGTATGTCGCGTTCGAAACGCTGTACGCACCAGAGGAAATGCCGGGACAAAAAGATCGCTTTATTGGCGGCGGGTTGAAGTATCCCTATGTTGAAGGACTGCGTCTGGATGAAGCGATGCACCCACTCACGTTGCTTACAGTGGGGGTTTATGGAAAAGCCCTTCCGCCACAAAATGGCGCGCCCATTCGCTTAATTGTGCCGTGGAAATATGGATTTAAAGGCATTAAGTCGATCGTGAGTATCAAACTCACGCGCGAACGCTCTCCGACAACCTGGAATCTGGCCGCGCCCAATGAATACGGGTTTTATGCCAACGTGAATCCGCATGTCGATCATCCCCGCTGGTCCCAGGCCACCGAGCGTTTTATTGGCGCTGGCGGTATTCTGGACGTACAGCGTCAGCCCACGCTGATGTTTAACGGCTATGCCGAAGAGGTTGCGTCACTGTATCGCGGACTCAATTTGCAGGAGAATTTTTAAGTGCGTCTGACTGCAAAGCACATTACCGGGCTGAAAGTTTGCCTGCATCTTGCCGGTTTTTTGCCGTTTATCTGGCTATTTTGGGCGGTAAATCACGGCGGCCTGAGCGCCGATCCGGTCAAAGATATCCAGCACTTTACCGGTAGGACAGCTCTGAAATTCTTGCTGGCGACCTTGCTGGTCTCTCCACTCGCGCGCTACGCTAAACAGCCATTATTGATACGCACACGTCGCCTGTTAGGGCTATGGTGTTTTGCCTGGGCAACGCTGCATTTAACCAGCTACGCATTACTGGAACTGGGCATTAATAATCTGGCGTTGTTAGGGCGGGAATTAATTACGCGGCCTTATTTAACCTTGGGCATTGCCAGTTGGGTCATATTATTCGCCCTCACCTTAACGTCCACGCAGGCTGCACAGCGAAAGCTGGGTAAAAAATGGCAGTATTTGCATAACTTCGTCTATCTTGTGGCGATCCTGACACCCATACATTATCTGTGGTCGGTTAAAATTATCTCCCCTCAACCGATTATTTATGCAGCGATCGCTGCGGTGCTGTTAGCGTGCCGTTACAAGAAGTTTCGCCAGTGGTGGCGGTAGTTTCACGATATGTGCAGTGCGTTGCAAAACACTGACGATCCGATTTTCTTTACATGTTAACGGTTGATTATCTTCCCTGATAAGACCAGTATTTAGCTGCCAATTGCTACGAAATAGTTATAATGTGCGACTTTGCTATCCCTGGTAGCGTTTTTAAGGCGCTGAAAGGGTGACAATCGCATATTGAAGGTATATTTTGTCTTTTACCCGAAAATGGCAGAAGATAGCCGCACAATGACTAACAAGTCTGGCAATCTCACTTAATGGCAGCAGCGCCCAGTGCAGCGCCTGAGATGCGTGGCATCTTGTCACTCACTGTTATAAAAATGCTATACAGACGGCGGTAAAACGCCTGTCACAATCTCACTAAACAAAGAGTACGGAACCCACTCATGGATATTCGTAAGATTAAAAAACTGATCGAGCTGGTTGAAGAATCAGGCATCTCCGAACTGGAAATTTCTGAAGGCGAAGAATCTGTACGCATCAGCCGTGCAGCGCCAGCTGCAAGTTTTCCGATGATGCAACAGGCTTATGCTGCACCAGTGATGCAGCAACCAGCTCTGTCTAACGCTGTCGCACAAACTGCCTCTCCAAGTATGGAAGCTCCGGCAGCAGCGGAAATCAGTGGTCACATCGTACGCTCCCCAATGGTTGGTACGTTCTACCGCACCCCGAGCCCGGATGCTAAAGCGTTCATCGAAATCGGACAGAAAGTGAATGCGGGCGATACCCTGTGCATCGTTGAAGCCATGAAAATGATGAACCAGATCGAAGCCGACAAATCCGGCGTAGTTAAAGCGATTCTGGTAGAAAGTGGTCAACCGGTAGAATTTGACGAGCCGCTGGTCGTCATCGAATAACGAGGCGAACATGTTGGATAAAATTGTTATCGCCAACCGCGGCGAGATTGCCCTGCGTATTCTTCGTGCCTGTAAAGAACTGGGCATCAAGACTGTCGCTGTGCATTCAAGTGCGGATCGCGATTTAAAACACGTATTGCTGGCGGATGAGACGGTCTGTATCGGCCCGGCTCCGTCCGTAAAAAGCTATCTGAACATCCCGGCTATCATCAGCGCCGCTGAAATCACCGGCGCGGTGGCAATTCACCCGGGCTATGGCTTCCTCTCTGAGAACGCCAACTTTGCTGAGCAGGTAGAGCGTTCTGGCTTTATCTTCATCGGCCCGAAAGCCGACACCATCCGCCTGATGGGCGACAAAGTGTCTGCAATCACCGCGATGAAGAAAGCGGGCGTACCGACAGTCCCAGGCTCTGACGGCCCGCTGGGCGATGACATGGACGCTAACCGCGCTCATGCTAAACGCATCGGCTACCCGGTTATCATCAAAGCCTCCGGCGGCGGCGGCGGTCGCGGTATGCGCGTCGTGCGCAGCGATGCCGAACTGGCACAATCCATCTCCATGACCAAAGCGGAAGCGAAAGCCGCTTTCAATAACGATATGGTCTACATGGAGAAATACCTGGAAAACCCACGCCACATTGAAATTCAGGTGCTGGCTGACGGTCAGGGTAACGCGATTTATCTGGCAGAACGTGACTGCTCCATGCAGCGTCGTCACCAGAAAGTTGTCGAAGAAGCACCAGCGCCGGGCATTACCCCGGAACTGCGTCGCTACATCGGCGAGCGTTGCGCCAAAGCCTGTGTTGATATCGGCTATCGCGGGGCGGGTACTTTCGAGTTCCTGTTCGAAAACGGCGAGTTCTACTTCATTGAGATGAACACCCGTATTCAGGTTGAACACCCGGTAACCGAAATGATCACCGGCGTTGACCTGATCAAAGAGCAGCTGCGCATCGCAGCGGGCCAACCGCTGTCCATCAAGCAGGACGAAGTTGTGGTTAAAGGCCATGCGGTTGAATGCCGTATCAACGCCGAAGACCCGAACACCTTCCTGCCAAGCCCGGGTAAAATCACGCGTTTCCACGCGCCGGGTGGCTTTGGTGTGCGTTGGGAGTCTCATATTTACGCAGGCTACACCGTACCTCCGTACTATGACTCAATGATCGGTAAGCTGATCTGCTATGGCGAAAACCGCGACGTCGCTATCGCCCGTATGAAAAACGCATTGCAGGAACTGATCATCGACGGTATCAAAACCAACGTTGACCTGCAGATCCGTATCATGAATGACGAGCACTTCCAGCACGGTGGAACCAATATCCACTACCTGGAGAAAAAACTCGGACTTCAGGAAAAGTAAGCGTGCGTTAACCGAAAAGGCCGGAAATTCCGGCCTTTTGTTTTTCTCCCCTCCCGCACGTGCCATAAGGTACAATCCCCGCTTTCTTTATCCACAAGGGACAAAAAATGGACGCTCGTTTTGTTCAGGCCCATAAAGAGGCGCGCTGGGCGCTGTGGCTAACCCTTTTATATCTGGTCACATGGTTAGTGGCCGCTTACTTACCTGATTCAACGCTGGGTTTTACCGGCTTACCGCACTGGTTCGAAATGGCCTGCCTGTTAACGCCGCTGGTTTTTATCGTGCTGTGCTGGGCGATGGTAAAGTTTATCTATCGCGACATTCCGTTGGAGGATGACGATGCAGCTTGAAGTTATTTTACCGCTGGTCGCCTATCTTCTGGTGGTATTCGGTCTCTCTGTTTATGCCATGCGTAAGAGAGTTACCGGTACCTTCCTGAATGAATATTTCCTTGGCAGCCGCTCCATGGGCGGGGTCGTGTTAGCGATGACGCTAACGGCAACCTACATTAGCGCCAGCTCGTTTATTGGCGGTCCTGGTGCCGCTTACAAATACGGACTGGGATGGGTGCTGCTGGCGATGATCCAGTTGCCTGCCGTCTGGCTGTCGCTGGGTATTCTCGGCAAGAAGTTCGCGATTCTGGCACGCCGCTATAATGCTGTTACCCTCAACGATATGCTATTTGCGCGCTACCAGAGCCGCCTGCTGGTATGGCTGGCAAGCCTCAGCCTGTTGGTCGCGTTTATCGGGGCAATGACCGTACAGTTTATTGGCGGCGCACGTTTGCTGGAAACCGCAGCGGGTATCCCCTACGAAACCGGTCTGCTGATTTTTGGCGTCAGCATCGCGTTATACACGGCGTTCGGCGGCTTTCGCGCCAGTGTACTGAACGACACCATGCAGGGCATGGTGATGCTGATTGGTACTATCGTTTTGCTGGTCGGCGTCGTTCATGCTGCCGGTGGCCTTAGCAATGCGGTGGTAACCCTGCAGACTATCGACCCTAAACTGGTCTCGCCGCAGGGCGCTGATGACATTTTGTCACCCACGTTTATGACCTCATTCTGGGTGTTAGTATGCTTTGGCGTGATTGGCCTACCGCATACCGCGGTACGCTGCATCTCTTATAAAGACAGTAAAGCGGTACACCGCGGCATTATCATCGGCACCATCGTAGTGGCGATCCTGATGTTTGGTATGCATCTGGCGGGTGCCCTGGGACGGGCGGTCATCCCTGACCTGACGGTACCGGATCTGGTTATCCCTACGCTGATGGTCAAAGTCCTGCCGCCGGTCGCTGCCGGGATTTTCCTCGCCGCACCTATGGCTGCGATTATGTCGACGATCAATGCCCAATTGCTGCAAAGTTCCGCTACGATCATTAAGGATCTGTACCTGAACCTTCGCCCGGAACAGCTGGAAAACGAAACCCGGCTGAAACGCATGTCGGCAGTGATTACCCTGCTGTTGGGCGCGTTACTGTTGCTGGCCGCCTGGAAACCGCCAGAGATGATTATCTGGCTGAATCTGCTGGCGTTTGGCGGGCTGGAAGCCGTCTTCCTGTGGCCTCTGGTGCTGGGCCTCTATTGGGAGCGGGCAAACGCGTCAGGCGCATTGAGCGCGATGATTGTCGGCGGCGTGCTTTATGCTCTACTCGCCACCTTTAACGTTCAGTTCCTGGGCTTCCACCCAATCGTGCCCTCGTTACTGATAAGCTTGCTGGCTTTCCTGATAGGCAACCGTTTCGGTTCCGCCGTCCCGCAAGCCGCCATATTGACTACTGATAAATAAAGAGTTTTGCCATGCCATGGATCCAACTGAAACTGAACACGACCGGTGCCAACGCTGAAGAGTTGAGCGATGCGCTGATGGAAGCGGGCTCCGTTTCCATTACTTTCCAGGATACGCATGATACGCCGGTGTTTGAACCTCTGCCGGGCGAGACTCGCCTGTGGGGTGATACCGACGTTATCGGCTTGTTCGATGCAGAAACCGACATGAAAGAAGTGGTTGCCATCCTGGAACAGCATCCGCTGCTGGGTGAAGGCTTCGCGCATAAAATCGAACAGCTCGAAGACAAAGACTGGGAACGCGAATGGATGGATAACTTCCACCCGATGCGCTTTGGTGAACGTCTGTGGATTTGCCCAAGCTGGCGCGATGTCCCGGATGAGAATGCTGTCAACGTGATGCTGGACCCGGGTCTGGCATTTGGCACAGGCACGCACCCCACTACCTCTCTGTGCCTGCAATGGCTGGACGGTCTTGATCTTAACGGTAAAACGGTTATCGACTTTGGCTGCGGCTCCGGCATTCTTGCCATTGCGGCACTGAAGCTGGGTGCGGCGAAAGCCATTGGCGTGGATATCGACCCGCAGGCGATTCAGGCCAGCCGTGATAACGCCCAGCGTAATGGTGTTTCTGAGCGTCTGGAGCTTTATCTGCCGAAAGACCAGCCAGAGGCGATGAAAGCCGACGTGGTGGTCGCCAACATCCTTGCTGGCCCATTACGTGAACTGGCTCCGTTAATCAGCGTACTGCCCGTTGAGGGCGGTTTGCTTGGGCTTTCTGGTATTCTTGCCAGCCAGGCGGAAAGCGTCTGTGAAGCCTATGCCGATCTCTTTACGCTCGATCCGGTTATAGAGAAAGAAGAGTGGTGTCGTATTACCGGCCAGAAAAAATAATCCCTTCCGGCGTGGTTATCTGACCACGCCATTTTCAGACAATTGACCAGCATACCGACACTTTCCTCAGCGATATAATAATCAATTGATTTTGTTATTTTTTATATTGAGTTTCGTTGAGTAAACGTATGCGTTTCAACTGTTTTACAACAACTTTGCTGGCAGCATGCATGATGCCACTGACCACGCTGGCCGTACCATGGGGATATACCGAAGAAAACGGCCCCGCACGATGGGGAGAAATCAGCAAAGCGTATGCAACGTGCCAGACAGGCATAAACCAATCCCCCATAGACATCCAGACCACCACAACCAGTAAACTCGGTCTCCCCGCGCTAAACATGCAGTACGTCGATGGCCCAACTAGATTTCGGAGCATTAACCATACGTTGCAAGCAACGATGAGTAGTTACGCATCTAATTCTATTGAAATTGATGAAACGCTTTATTATTTAAAACAATTTGATTTTCACGCCCCGAGTGAACATACCCTCAACGGTAAAACCTATCCGCTGGAGATGCAGTTGCTCCACAAAAATCAATCCGGAGACATTGCTATTGTGGCGGTTATGTTTGACGTGGGTGAACAGAACCAGGCGATTCAAAATTTGTGGGAGTCCTTTCCAACCATGGAGGACAGCAGCATGGACATCTTCTCGCCGGTCGATATCCACCAGCTTTTACCCGACAATAAAACCTACTGGCGCTACCGTGGTTCGTTAACAACACCTCCCTGCACCGAAGGCGTCACCTGGTCTGTCCTGAAAACGCCTGTTGCTCTTTCTGCCGAACAGTTGGATAAATTTCACTACATTGTTGGGCCAGCAAACAATCGCCCGCTGCAGCCGTTGAATGAACGCAAGATTACGGACAGCTATTCTGGGGATACCGAGATCCTGTACTAAAATGAGGTAGCGATCACACAATGACGAGGTAATTTGCTGATTAATTCAGCAGAATATCTTGTCAGTACCGTCTGCAGCTGAAGAAAAAATGAGAAGTTACGCAAAATTATATGTGTATATAAAATCGACACATTTTTATAATGCGATGATTTATATGATTAAATATTTTCATGCGTTCACATTTACGGCAATTCATTGATCCACCTCAGTGGATTGGTCAAAGTTTGGCCTTTCATCTCGTGCGAAAAATGCGTAATATACGCCGCCTTGCAGTCACAGTATGGTCATTTCTTAACTCATGCGCATCGGACAATACCAGCTCAGAAATCGCCTGATCGCAGCACCTATGGCTGGCATCACTGACAGACCATTCAGGACGCTGTGCTATGAGATGGGAGCAGGATTGACAGTATCCGAGATGATGTCTTCTAACCCGCAGGTTTGGGAAAGTGACAAGTCTCGTTTACGGATGGTGCACGTTGATGAGCCAGGAATTCGCACGGTGCAAATTGCCGGTAGCGACCCTGTTGAGATGGCCGATGCCGCACGTATTAACGTGGAAAGCGGCGCCCAGATTATTGATATCAATATGGGGTGTCCGGCTAAAAAAGTGAATCGCAAGCTCGCAGGTTCAGCCCTCTTGCAGTACCCGGATTTAGTGAAATCGATACTAACCGAGGTCGTCAATGCAGTGGACGTTCCTGTCACACTCAAGATTCGCACCGGCTGGGCTCCGGAACACCGTAACTGCGTAGAGATTGCCCAACTGGCTGAAGACTGTGGCATTCAGGCTCTGACCATTCATGGACGCACCCGCGCCTGTTTGTTCAATGGAGATGCTGAGTACGACAGTATTCGGGCAGTTAAGCAGAAAGTTTCCATTCCGATTATCGCGAATGGCGACATTACTGACCCGCATAAAGCCAGAGCTGTACTCGACTATACGGGGGCGGATGCCCTGATGATAGGACGTGCAGCTCAGGGAAGACCCTGGATCTTTCGGGAAATCCAGCATTATCTGGACACTGGGGAGCTGCTGCCCCCGCTGCCTATGGCAGAGGTGAAGCGCTTGCTTTGTGCGCACATTCGGGAACTGCACGACTTTTATGGTCAGGCAAAAGGGTACCGAATTGCGCGTAAACACGTATCCTGGTATCTCCAGGAACACGCTCCGGATGACCAGTTTCGGCGCACATTCAACGCCATTGAAGATTCCAGCGAACAGCTGGCGGCGTTGGAGGCATACTTCGAAAATTTTGCGTAAACAGAAATAAAGAGCTGACAGAACTATGTTCGAACAACGCGTAAATTCTGACGTACTGACCGTTTCTACCGTTAACTCTCAGGACCAGGTAACTCAAAAGCCCCTGCGTGACTCGGTTAAACAGGCACTGAAGAACTATTTTGCTCAATTGAATGGTCAGGATGTTAACGATCTCTATGAGCTGGTACTGGCTGAAGTAGAACAGCCCCTGTTGGACATGGTGATGCAATACACCCGCGGTAACCAGACCCGTGCTGCCCTGATGATGGGCATCAACCGTGGTACGCTGCGTAAAAAACTGAAAAAATACGGCATGAACTGATACTAATCAGTTAAATGTTTGTTTTAAAAGGCGCTACTCGGCATGGGGAAGCGCCTTTTTTATTAACGTCACACGGGAGGCTTTGGCGGTGAACGCAAGATGTGAACCTGTCTATTTTGGCGATGAATCTAAAAAGATAATCCTGGGTGATGCTCTGACCGAACTGAAAAAGCTGCCGTCTGAAAGCATCGATCTCATTTTTGCCGACCCTCCTTATAATATCGGTAAAGACTTTGATGGGATGGTGGAATCCTGGAATGAAGAGGCTTTTCTGGCTTGGCTGTTTGAGTGCATTGACGAGTGCCATCGCATTCTCAAACCGCACGGTACCATGTACATCATGAACAGTACGGAGAACATGCCGTATATTGACCTCAAATGCCGCCAGCTCTTTACTATCAAGAGCCGTATCGTGTGGTCATACGATAGCTCAGGGGTACAAGCCAAAAATTACTTTGGTTCGATGTATGAACCGATCCTGATGATGGTAAAAGATCAGAAAAACTATACGTTTAATCGTGATGATATTCTGGTTGAAGCCAAAACTGGTGCCAAACGCGCACTGATAGACTACAGAAAGAATCCGCCTCAACCTTACAACCAGAAAAAAGTACCGGGCAATGTCTGGGAGTTTCCACGCGTTCGTTATCTGATGGACGAATACGAAAATCACCCGACTCAAAAGCCCAAAGCCCTCCTCGAACGCATCATTCTGGCGTCCTCCAGCCCTGATGACAAGGTACTGGATCCCTTTGCCGGTAGCTTCACAACCGGTGCCACCGCCGTGGAATTGGGTCGCAAGTTTGTCGGGATTGAGATCAATACTGAATACGTAAAAATGGGGCTCAGAAGACTGAGTATCGGTTCTCATTTTTCAGAAATTGAGCTTGCCAAGGTGAAAAAACGTAAGACAAAAAACCTGTCTAAAAAGAGTCGATTGACGGCAAAGAGTGGCGATCTTTCAACAAAGTAAAGGCATTGTAAGTCTGCTTTTCAGCTTAAAAATTTCGTGTATATTCCCTGCACGCTTGGGCATGAATACACAGGGTTTAGGAATGATTCGCAAGTATTGGTGGCTGGTTGTTTTTGCGGTCTTCGTTTTTCTTTTTGATGCGCTGCTCATCCAGTGGATAGAGCTGATGACAACAGAGCACGACAAGTGCCGGAATATGAACTCAGTGAATCCCCTTAAGCTGGTCAACTGCGTCGACCTCGAATAGCACCTCAGGTAATGCTTCGACAGCCGTCAGCCTCTGGCGGTAAAAACTATCCGACCTGGTTTTCACTCTGCATTAATTGCATGACGCTACCGTCTGGGCTTAACATTTTTAGTACATTATCAACTAATACTGGAGCTTGCCCATATAGATCATAACTCACTGGATTCATTAACCAGTTTTTTATAATTCCGCTAAAACTACCGTGCAGAATAATGATGATGACATCTAAATCAAGAGTGGTGGCAATCAGATTGTCATCTACACACTTTTGCAGGGAATCACGAATGCTTTGATGACTGATACCTATTTTATCGCGAATAGCCTGCTCAGATATCATATCGTTATGAAATTCACACTTATGATATAAAATCTGCATTAATGCCTGCTGACGAGGGTTCTCTGCAATATATTGTAACCCCACCACAAACTTTTCTCGCAATCGCTGTAAAGGGTTATCACCCCAACGACCAATTAGCTTGTCCTGAATCAGATCGCGTAAAGGTGGTTGTTGTAACCATAGCTCATTAAACAGTTGAGTTTTATTTTCGAAATGCCAATAGAGCGCGCCACGCGTCACGCTGGCGGCATCCGCAATGTCGTTTAGCGTCGTATTGCTTACGCCACGTGCGGCAAACTGTACAATTGCTGTTTCTATCAGGTTCTGCCGCGTTTTGAGGGCATCAGCTTTCGTTTTTCTGGCCATGGTTCCGACTGTCTGAGGTAGGTAGAGAATGATTAACTTTCTTATCTAATATTTGCGATACGGAACAAATGTATCACTTAGCATTTATTTAAACGAGTTCTAAAAAATATTATTACGGACTTCGCACACGAATAAACAAAACGAATACCAACAACAAATATATTCATAAACCAAATGCTTATTTCAATTTGTGTTTATGCGAATCATAGTATTGCTATTAACACCACAATGAAACAGCTGTCGATTAATCTTTTTTTGCTTTTACGTGCCGTGTATCGCGCCCATAAATAAGTATTGCTTACATCGCAAGCTAATAATTTGTAGGATAGCCAACTATTATTTTTCTTGTGCGCGTTATCGCCCCTGCGTTACCCGGTTAATAACGAGCGTTCGGTTTTTTAAGGAATAGAAATGACGAAAAATGCCAGGTTTTCACTCCTGCCCTCATTCATCATCGTCTCCGCAGCATTACTCGCCGGTTGTAACGATCAGGGAGAAACACAAGCTCATCCCACAGAACCGCAGGTGACTGTCCATGTCGTCGAAAAGGCTCCTTTAGCCGTAACGACCGAATTACCCGGGCGCACAACGGCATTCCGAATTGCAGAAGTTCGTCCCCAGGTCAGCGGGATAGTGCTTAAACGGAATTTCACTGAGGGAAGCGATATTGAATCCGGACAGTCACTTTATCAGATCGATCCCGCGACTTATCAGGCTGACTATGACAGCGCCAAAGGTGAACTGGCGAAGAGTGAAGCGGCTGCTGCAATCGCGCATTTAACGGTAAAACGCTATGTGCCGTTGGTTGGCACCAAGTACATCAGCCAGCAAGAGTACGATCAGGCAATTGCTGATGCCCGTCAGGCCGATGCCTCCGTGATCGCGGCAAAAGCGGCGGTCGAAAGCGCGCGTATCAATCTGGCCTACACCAAAGTGACATCGCCAATTAGCGGACGCATCGGTAAATCTAACGTCACCGAAGGTGCATTAGTCACGAATGGCCAGGCTACAGAGCTTGCTACCGTTCAACAGCTCGATCCCATTTACGTCGACGTGACACAGTCCAGTAACGACTTTATGCGCCTCAAACAGTCCGTTGAACAAGGGAGCCTGCATAAAGACAGCGCCAGCAGTACTGTCGAACTGGTAATGGAAAATGGTCAGTCATACCCGCTAAAAGGCTCTTTGCAGTTTTCCGATGTGACGGTTGATGAAAGCACCGGCTCAATCACCCTCAGAGCCGTGTTCCCTAACCCACAGCACACGCTGTTGCCGGGCATGTTTGTGCGCGCACGCATTGATGAAGGCGTCCAGCCGAATGCCATTCTCGTTCCGCAGCAGGGGGTAACGCGTACGCCTCGCGGCGATGCCACCGTAATGGTCGTTAACGACAAGAGTCAGGTTGAGTCTCGCGCAGTCGTTGCCGCACAAGCTATTGGTGACAAGTGGCTCATTAGCGAAGGCCTGCAACCGGGTGACAAAGTTATCGTGAGCGGCTTACAGAAAGCACGTCCAGGCGTTCAGGTTAAAGCAACCGCCGATACCGAAACCCCTGCCACGAAAGCCCAATAAGGTAACCGGACATGGCTAACTTTTTTATCAGGCGTCCTATCTTTGCCTGGGTATTGGCTATCATTCTGATGATGGCGGGTGCTCTGGCAATCATGCAACTGCCCGTGGCACAGTACCCGACCATTGCGCCTCCTGCGGTCGCTATTTCTGCCACCTACCCTGGTGCGGATGCACAGACGGTTCAGGATACAGTCACACAGGTTATCGAACAGAATATGAATGGTATCGATAACCTGATGTATATGTCCTCCACCAGCGACTCGGCCGGGAGTGTGACTATTACGCTGACTTTCCAGTCCGGTACCGATCCCGATATCGCGCAAGTGCAGGTGCAAAATAAACTGCAGCTCGCCACTCCGCTACTGCCGCAAGAAGTTCAGCAGCAAGGGATCAGCGTCGAGAAATCCAGCAGCAGCTTTTTGATGGTCGCGGGCTTTGTTTCTGACAACCCACAAACCACACAGGATGACATTTCCGATTACGTCGCCTCGAACGTTAAAGACTCAATCAGCCGTCTGAATGGCGTGGGTGACGTGCAGCTGTTTGGTGCACAGTACGCCATGCGTATCTGGCTGGATGCAAACTTATTGAATAAATATCAGCTCACGCCGGTTGATGTGATCAATCAGTTGAAGGTACAGAACGATCAGATTGCCGCAGGTCAGTTAGGGGGGACGCCTGCATTACCTAACCAGCAGCTGAACGCCTCTATCATTGCGCAAACGCGACTGAAAGACCCTGAAGAGTTCGGCAAAGTGACTTTACGCGTGAACAGCGATGGTTCGGTTGTTCACCTGAAAGACGTCGCGCGTATCGAGTTGGGCGGGGAAAACTACAACGTCGTGGCGCGTATTAACGGTAAGCCTGCATCCGGCCTTGGGATCAAGCTGGCAACCGGGGCAAACGCGCTGGATACCGCGAACGCTATTAAAGCCAAGCTGGTTGAACTGCAACCATTCTTCCCGCAGGGAATGAAGGTGGTCTACCCGTACGACACGACGCCATTTGTGACCATCTCCATTCATGAAGTGGTAAAAACGCTGTTTGAAGCGATCGTGCTGGTGTTCCTGGTCATGTATTTGTTCCTGCAAAACATCCGGGCAACGCTCATTCCGACCATCGCCGTACCTGTCGTATTGTTGGGCACATTTGCCGTGCTTGCTGCGTTTGGCTACTCAATAAACACCCTGACGATGTTCGGCATGGTGCTCGCCATCGGTCTATTGGTCGATGATGCGATAGTGGTGGTAGAAAACGTGGAACGCGTGATGATGGAGGATCATCTGCCGCCCAAAGAGGCGACGGAAAAATCCATGTCACAAATACAGGGAGCACTGGTTGGTATTGCTATGGTGCTGTCTGCGGTATTTATCCCGATGGCCTTCTTTGGCGGTTCAACCGGGGCTATCTATCGGCAGTTTTCCATCACCATCGTTTCCGCCATGGCGCTTTCAGTACTGGTCGCGCTGATCCTGACTCCCGCACTTTGTGCAACGCTGCTGAAGCCCGTATCAGCTGAACATCACGAGAAAAGAAGCGGTTTCTTTGGCTGGTTTAATGCCAAATTCGATCACAGCGTCAATCACTACACCAATAGCGTCAGCGGTATTGTGCGTAAAACTGGGCGTTACCTGGTCGTCTACCTGATAATCGTCATCGGGATGGCGGTGCTGTTTATGCGCCTGCCAACATCCTTCCTGCCGGAGGAAGATCAGGGCGTCTTCCTGACGATGATTCAACTTCCTGCAGGCGCCACGCAAGAACGCACCCAGAAGGTGCTGGATCAGGTCACCCACTACTACCTGAACAATGAAAAAGCCAACGTTGAAAGCGTCTTTACGGTTAACGGCTTTAGCTTCAGCGGCCAGGGGCAAAACTCAGGGATGGCGTTCGTCAGCCTCAAGCCCTGGGAAGAACGTAGCGGTAACGAAAATAACGTTGAATCAATTATCGCCCGCGCTACCCGAGCGTTTAGTCAGATTCGTGATGGTCTGGTGTTCCCTTTCAACATGCCAGCCATCGTTGAACTGGGTACCGCAACGGGCTTCGACTTCGAGCTGATTGACCAGGGCGGGTTGGGACATGCTGCGCTAACCCAGGCACGTAACCAACTGCTGGGCATGGTTGCCAAACACCCTGACCTGCTGGTTCGTGTGCGTCCAAACGGGCTCGAGGATACCGCACAGTTCAAGCTGGATGTCGATCAGGAGAAAGCGCAAGCGCTTGGTGTCTCACTGTCTGATATCAACGAAACCATCTCAGCTGCGCTGGGCGGCTATTACGTCAATGACTTCATTGACCGTGGCCGCGTGAAAAAAGTGTACGTACAAGCCGATGCCAAGTTCCGTATGTTACCGGAGGACATCAATAATCTGTATGTTCGTAGCGCCAATGGCGAAATGGTTCCATTCTCCACGTTCAGTTCCGCACACTGGATCTACGGCTCACCGCGCCTGGAGCGCTATAACGGTATGCCTTCTATGGAACTGCTGGGAGAAGCAGCGCCTGGCAGAAGTACCGGTGAAGCAATGGCGCTAATGGAAAGCCTGGCGGAAAAACTGCCAAACGGTATTGGTCATGACTGGACGGGGATGTCCTATCAGGAACGACTGTCGGGTAACCAGGCTCCTGCGCTGTATGCCATCTCGCTAATCGTTGTTTTCCTTTGCCTTGCCGCATTGTATGAAAGCTGGTCTATTCCTTTCTCGGTGATGCTGGTTGTACCGCTCGGTGTTGTGGGCGCATTGTTAGCAGCATCACTACGTGGGATGAATAACGATGTGTATTTCCAGGTTGGCTTACTAACTACAATCGGCCTCTCGGCTAAGAACGCCATCCTGATCGTCGAGTTTGCCAAAGACCTGATGGATAAAGAAGGCAAGGGGTTGATTGAAGCGACGCTGGAGGCATCGCGCATGCGTCTTCGTCCTATCCTGATGACATCCCTGGCCTTTATTCTGGGGGTTATGCCTCTGGTTATCAGTCACGGTGCAGGTAGTGGTGCACAGAATGCGGTCGGTACAGGTGTTATGGGAGGAATGCTGACCGCAACATTGTTGGCTATCTTCTTCGTCCCCGTCTTCTTTGTTGTCGTAAGACGGCGTTTTAGTCGGCACAACGATTAATTTGTAAAATAAAGGCGTCTACGGACGCCTTTTTCACCTACGATGCTCCTCTTTATTTATTAGTAAGATAGCCATTTATTTCATTTAAACTATCCCTCTAAATTCGCCTGCAACCTTTCTTTTTATCCATTATTTTTACAATCCACATGAATTGAGATTATTCCTCATGTCAGTCCTTTTTTAAGAAGTGGTAAAATAATCACCGAGTTCGCAGATGGCTTAGCGTTTGTCTTTGCTTAATTAGCGAAACGCTTATTTTGAGGTAACACCATGAAAAGATTAATATCCGTTGCATTGCTTACCGCATTCCTGGCTGGCTGTGCACACGATTCTCCTTGCGTACCTGTATACGACGATCAGGGGCGCCTGGTTCATACCAATACCTGTATGAAAGGCACCACCCAGGATAACTGGGAAACAGCCGGAGCCATCGCCGGTGGTGCTGCAGCCGTTGCCGGACTGACGCTTGGGATTGTCGCCCTGACCAAATAAATCATCTTAAAAGCGCGGTTATTACCGCGCTTTTAGCAACAAGCATAAAATCTACATATAAGACAAAACGTTGCTTAATAGAACCTGACATGTAATAAAATTATTATAGATTTCACTCACACATCCGCGATTTGAAATTAGCATTTTTTCTGTTTTTCGTAACACCACATTTTCTTTTCATTATTCTCACGACATTAATATTAACGCCAGAAATCGTTATCACGCGTCCTGTCTGATTTTTAAATTTTTTGCGCCGAAATGTGGCTTACGTTTCAATTTTGCACCACTTCAGGGCGCTGCATTTATTTTTTCCTGTCTACACTCTGCATATTGCGTCGAATAATCAGGCGCAAAAAACTGGCACTACCTTTGCTTAAAAGAGTATGGCCAAAGCCACTGACAGGTAAAAGACGTTTTCAGAACGTTTCCATAACAATAATTCCTCCACACAGGATGCTCTATGAAAAAGATGATAATCGCCAGCCTGGCTGCGGCCGGTGTGCTGCTTGCTGTTGCAAATCAGGCACATGCCGGCGCAACACTTGATGCCGTAAAGAAAAAAGGGTTTGTGCAATGTGGGATCAGCGACGGCTTGCCTGGCTTTTCTTACGCCGATGCAAGCGGCAAGTTCTCGGGTATTGATGTTGATGTATGTCGTGGCGTTGCCTCCGCCGTATTTGGCGATGATAGCAAAGTAAAATATACCCCGCTCACCGCCAAGGAACGCTTTACCGCATTACAGTCTGGTGAAGTCGACTTGCTCTCTCGTAATACCACGTGGACCTCTTCTCGTGATGCCGGTATGGGCATGTCCTTCACTGGTGTAACGTATTACGACGGCATTGGTTTTCTTACCCACAATAAAGCAGGCCTGAAGAGCGCTAAAGAGCTGGATGGTGCAACGGTCTGTATTCAGGCGGGAACCGATACCGAACTAAACGTGGCCGACTACTTTAAAGCCAACAAGATGAAGTACACCCCCGTCACCTTTGACCGTTCGGATGAATCAGCCAAAGCTCTGGAATCTGGACGTTGCGATACGCTGGCTTCCGACCAGTCTCAGCTGTATGCCCTACGCATCAAGCTGAGCAATCCTGCGGAATGGATCGTCCTGCCAGAAGTTATTTCTAAAGAACCTCTGGGACCTGTCGTACGTCGTGGGGACGATGAGTGGTTCTCCATTGTTCGCTGGACGCTGTTCGCCATGCTAAATGCGGAAGAAATGGGTGTTAACTCGAAAAACGTCGATGAAAAAGCGGCTAATCCAGCAACACCGGATATGGCACACCTGTTGGGTAAAGAAGGGGATTATGGCAAGGATCTGAAGCTTGATAACAAATGGGCCTACAACATTATCAAGCAAGTTGGTAACTATTCGGAGATCTTTGAACGTAACGTTGGATCGGAAAGTCCGCTGAAGATCAAACGTGGACAGAACAACCTCTGGAATAACGGTGGCATTCAATATGCGCCACCGGTGCGCTAATGCGTAGTGATGTAACGGGCGCCGCAACTGCGGCGCTCAGCCCAGAGTCATAGTTACTGAGGTTTTCTTATGTTCCATCGCCGCTCAACCGTAAAAGGATCATTATCCTTTTCTAACCCTGCGGTCCGCGCCTGGTTATTTCAAATACTCGCCGTCATTGCGGTTATCAGCATTGCGGTCTATCTCATTCATAACACGATAAATAACCTGAACAATAGCGGTATTACCTCGGGGTTTTCTTTTCTCGATCGCAGCGCCGGATTTGGCATTGTCCAACATCTGATCGATTACGAGCAAGGCGATACGTATGGTCGTGTCTTTGTGGTCGGCCTGCTCAATACGCTGTTAGTTTCAGCACTGTGCATTGTTTTCGCATCAATTCTCGGTTTCTTTCTCGGGCTGGCACGCCTGTCAGATAACTGGTTATTGCGAAAGCTCTCGACGATCTACATCGAAACGTTCCGCAATATACCGCCGCTGCTGCAGATCTTCTTCTGGTATTTCGCCGTATTACGTAACCTGCCCGGCCCACGCCAGGCCGTTAACGCGCTGGATTTGATGTTCCTGAGTAACCGGGGGCTCTATATTCCGTCCCCGCAAATGGGAGACGGTTTTTTTGCCTTTTGCACCGCTGTTGTTATCGCTATCGTCGTCACCATCGGATTATTTCGCTTCAACAGAATGCATCAGACCAAAACCGGTCAGCTACGTCGGACCTGGCCCACAGCTCTTGCGTTGATCGTACTTTTACCGGTGATTTCACAGTGGATGTTTGGCGCTGCGCTTCACTGGGATATTCCCGCGCTCCGTGGTTTTAACTTCAGTGGCGGTATGGTGCTTATTCCTGAACTGGCGGCACTAACTCTGGCGCTTTCGGTATATACCTCGGCATTTATTGCAGAAATTATTAGGGCAGGCATTCAGGCCGTTCCTTACGGCCAACATGAAGCCGCACGCTCGCTGGGTCTACCAAATCCGGTGACGCTACGCCAGGTAATCATCCCACAGGCGCTACGCGTCATCATTCCCCCACTGACCAGCCAGTACCTGAATATCGTCAAGAACTCTTCTCTTGCAGCCGCCATTGGCTACCCGGACATGGTTTCACTGTTTGCCGGCACGGTACTCAATCAAACAGGGCAAGCCATTGAAACGATCGCCATCACCATGTCGGTATACCTGATCATCAGTCTGAGTATTTCTTTGCTGATGAATATTTATAACCGCCGTATTGCACTGATTGAGCGCTAAGGAGCCATGATGACAAAAGCACTGCTGTCTCACCCCTCGCGCCAGCGCAGCAATCCGGCAAGCCGCAGTCTACTCTGGGTGCGTAAAAACCTGTTCTCCAGTTGGTCAAATAGCCTGCTCACCCTGCTATGCGTATGGCTGATTTGGTCATTTCTTCCACCACTGTTGAACTGGGTATTTTTTCAGGCCAACTGGGTCGGCTCTACCCGGGCAGACTGCACCAAAGCGGGAGCCTGCTGGGTGTTCATTCATGAACGCTTCGGGCAATTCATGTATGGGCTTTATCCCCACGATCAGCGTTGGCGCGTAAATCTGGCCCTGATGATTGGTCTGGTTTCTATTGTTCCGATGTTCTGGAAAACCATTCCTCACCGTGGCCGCTATATCGCCATCTGGGCAGTCATTTATCCGATTGTCGTCTGGTGGCTGATGTACGGTGGTTTTTTCGGGCTTGAACGCGTAGAAACGCGGCAGTGGGGCGGATTAACACTGACGCTTATTATTGCATCCGTGGGGATTGCAGGCGCGCTTCCATGGGGCATTTTACTGGCGTTGGGACGTCGTTCCCATATGCCAGTCGTGCGGGTTTTATCCGTCATTTTCATTGAGTTCTGGCGCGGTGTACCGCTGATTACCGTTCTGTTTATGTCCTCGGTCATGCTTCCTCTGTTTATGTCCGAAGGAACCAGTATCGACAAGCTTATCCGGGCGCTGGTCGGCGTTATTCTTTTCCAGTCGGCCTATGTCGCAGAAGTGGTTCGCGGAGGGTTACAGGCCCTACCAAAAGGTCAGTATGAAGCCGCGGAATCACTGGCGCTAGGTTACTGGAGAACTCAGGGGCTGGTCATTCTTCCGCAAGCCCTCAAGCTGGTTATCCCTGGCCTGGTTAACACGATTATCGCTCTGTTCAAGGATACCAGCCTGGTCATCATCATCGGTCTGTTTGATCTCTTCAGTAGCGTACAGCAGGCAACTGTGGACCCTGCGTGGCTGGGTATGTCGACGGAAGGATATGTTTTTGCCGCACTGATCTACTGGATCTTCTGTTTCAGCATGTCGCGTTACAGCCAGCATCTGGAAAAACGTTTTAACACCGGGCGTACACCGCACTGAGGAATTTATGAGCCAATTATTAATGCCGTCTACCGACTCGATGATTACACTGGAAAACGTCAACAAATGGTACGGACAGTTTCATGTCCTGAAAAACATCAACCTAAAGGTAAAACAGGGAGAGCGCATCGTATTATGCGGGCCTTCCGGTTCGGGTAAATCGACAACTATCCGCTGTATTAACCATCTTGAAGAACATCAGCAAGGACGCATTGTGGTGGATGGGATTGAACTCAATGAAGACATCCGCAATATTGAGCGCGTCCGACAAGAAGTCGGCATGGTCTTTCAGCACTTTAATCTCTTTCCTCATTTAACTGTCTTGCAAAACTGCACGCTGGCGCCTATCTGGGTGCAAAAGATGCCGAAAAAAGAGGCTGAAGTACTGGCAATGCACTACCTTGAGCGGGTCCGCATTGCCGAACATGCACATAAATATCCCGGGCAAATCTCTGGTGGACAACAACAGCGCGTGGCCATTGCACGCTCGCTGTGTATGAAACCCAAAATCATGTTATTTGATGAACCCACATCAGCGTTGGATCCTGAAATGGTAAAAGAAGTGCTGGATACCATGATAGGTCTGGCGCAATCGGGTATGACCATGCTATGTGTAACCCATGAAATGGGCTTTGCCCGCACAGTAGCTGACCGGGTGATCTTTATGGATCTTGGCGAGATTGTGGAACAGGCACCACCGGATGAGTTTTTTGCTCACCCCAAATCGGAACGCACTCGCGCGTTTTTATCGCAGGTTATTCATTAAATATATATGCCGGATACAGTTCCGGCTGATTTTCGCGTATAAATGCAAAAAGGCCATCCGAAAGGATGGCCTTTTCACTTATTTGATGTCTGGCAGTTCCCTACTCTCGCATGGGGAGACCCCACACTACCATCGGCGCTACGGCGTTTCACTTCTGAGTTCGGCATGG
>NZ_JAOWHX010000028.1:0-8657 GCF_030332405.1 Citrobacter sp. Cpo147 | reverse complement strand
CCTTTTGATTTGTTAAAACACCTTGCGGTCTGGCAACTGCAAGGGTTAAACAAGAAATCAAAAGGGGGTCCCAATGGGGGACGAAAAGAGCTTAGCGCACACCCGATGGAACTGTAAATATCACATAGTTTTTGCGCCCAAATACCGAAGACAAGCATTCTACGGGGAGAAACGTAGGGCGATAGGCAGCATATTAAGAAAGCTGTGTGAGTGGAAAAACGTGCGGATCCTGGAAGCGGAATGCTGTGCAGATCATATCCATATGCTTGTGGAAATCCCGCCCAAAATGAGCGTATCCGGTTTTATGGGTTATCTGAAAGGTAAAAGCAGTCTGATGTTGTATGAGCAGTTTGGTGATATGAAGTTTAAATACAGGAACAGGGAGTTCTGGTGTCGTGGGTATTACGTAGATACGGTGGGTAAGAACACAGCAAGGATACAGGAATACATAAAGCACCAGCTTGCAGAGGATAAAATGGGCGAGCAGTTATCGATCCCTTATCCGGGTAGCCCGTTTACGGGCCGTAAGTAACGAAGTCTGATGCAAATGTCAGATCGTATGCGCCTGTTAGGGCGCGGCTGGTAACAGAGCCTTATAGGCGCATCAGAAAAACCTCCGGCTATGCCGGAGGATATTTATTTATGCAAAAAAAATGCGGACTCAAGGTCCGCAAAAGTTCACGTTGGCTTTAGTTATTTCGAGTATGAGAGAAACTCTCAAACGGACAGTAGCTTCAAGGGTTAAAGGGGTACCGTTCCGTTTCTGTGGTGCATTATTAAACAGAAAGCTTGATAGGGATAATCGTTCGTTGCTATGCTACCTATCGCTACGAACTATCGTGGCGATGGAGGATGAATAATGAATATTCGTGATCTTGAATACCTGGTGGCACTAGCCGAACATCGTCACTTCCGACGAGCGGCAGACTCCTGTCACGTTAGCCAACCCACGCTGAGCGGGCAGATCCGCAAGCTGGAAGATGAGCTTGGCGTCATGTTGCTGGAGCGTACGAGTCGCAAGGTGCTGTTCACCCAGGCAGGTCTACTGCTGGTGGATCAGGCGCGCACCGTGCTGCGCGAGGTCAAAGTGCTCAAGGAGATGGCAAGCCAACAGGGTGAGACAATGTCTGGCCCGCTGCATATTGGTTTGATCCCAACGGTGGGGCCATACCTGCTGCCGCATATTATCCCTATGTTGCACCAGACCTTTCCAAAACTGGAAATGTATCTTCATGAGGCGCAGACGCATCAGCTGTTGGCGCAACTGGATAGCGGTAAGCTCGACTGCGTCATCCTGGCGCTGGTGAAAGAGAGTGAGGCGTTCATCGAAGTACCATTATTTGATGAGCCTATGCTGCTGGCGATCTATGAAGATCACCCATGGGCAAACCGCGACTGTGTGCCGATGTCCGATCTGGCGGGTGAGAAATTGCTAATGCTGGAGGATGGCCACTGTCTGCGCGATCAGGCGATGGGCTTCTGCTTTGAAGCGGGCGCTGATGAGGATACTCATTTCCGGGCAACCAGCCTGGAAACGCTGCGCAACATGGTGGCGGCAGGCAGCGGTATTACCTTACTGCCTGCGCTGGCCGTGCCGCCGGAGCGTAAGCGTGATGGCGTTGTCTATCTGCCCTGCATCAAGCCTGAACCGCGTCGCACGATTGGTCTGGTGTATCGTCCAGGCTCGCCGCTGCGCAGCCGTTATGAACAGCTGGCAGAGGCCATCCGTGGGTCAATGGATGGCCATTTCGACAGTGCGTTAAAACAGGCGGTTTAAGCCATTTAGCGCCGCTACCCGATAGGCTTCTGCCATGGTTGGGTAGTTAAAGGTGGTGTTAACGAAGTACTCGATAGTGTTACCACCACCTTTTTGCTCCATTATCGCTTGTCCGATGTGAATAATTTCGGCCGCGCGCTCCCCAAAGCAGTGGATCCCCAAAATCTCTTTGGTTTCGCGATGGAACAGGATCTTCAGCGTTCCGACACTCATACCCACGATTTGTGCACGTGCCAGATGCTTAAACTGGGCGCGGCCAACCTCGTATGGAACTTTCATTGCCGTGAGCTGCTGTTCTGTTTTACCAACGGAGCTGATTTCCGGAATGGTATAAATCCCGGTTGGGATATCTTCGATCAGATGCGCGGTTGCTTCGCCTTTTACCAGTGCCTGGGCGGCAATGCGTCCCTGGTCGTAGGCCGCTGATGCCAGGCTCGGATAACCGATCACATCCCCTACGGCATACACGTGCGGCAGCGCCGTCTGGTACATGCTGTTGACCTTCAACTGTCCGCGGCTGTCGGTTTTCAGACCAATATTTTCCAGCGCCAGCGAATCGGTATTACCGGTACGGCCATTGGCGTACAACAGGCAGTCAGCCTTCAGTTTCTTACCGGATTTCAGGTGCATGATGACGCCGTCATCGCAGCCTTCAATCTTCTCGTACTCTTCGTTGTGGCGAATGACCACACCGCTGTTCCAGAAGTGGTAAGAGAGCGAGTCGGACATCTCCTGATCGAGGAATGCCAGTAGACGATCGCGGGTGTTGATTAAATCAACTTTGACGTCCATTCCACGGAAGATCGACGCATATTCACAGCCAATGACCCCCGCGCCATAAATCAGCACATGACGGGGTTCGTGGTGCAGGCTCAGGATAGAGTCACTGTCGTAAACCCGGGGATGCGAAAAGTCGACATCAACAGGGCGATAAGGACGCGAACCGCAGGCAATAACAAACTTATCCGCAGTCAGCGTTTCCACCGTACCGTCGTGACATTCCAGGGCAATCGTGTGTTCATCAACAAAACGGGCATTTCCCTGCAAAATTTCGCAGTGGTTGCGTTCGTAAAATCCTTGCCGCATACGTGTTTGCTGATTAATAACGTTATCAGCGTGGTTGAGAATATCGGCGAAAGAAGAACGAAGGAGTCGGGAGTGGTCGCTGTACAGTGGGTTCTGATTGAATTCAATAATGCGGCTGACGGCGTGGCGGAGAGCTTTCGACGGGATGGTGCCCCAGTGGGTACAACCTCCGCCGACGTTATGATAGCGCTCAATTACCGCGACGCGCGCTCCTTGCTTAACCAGACCCATTGCCGCGCCTTCGCCGCCGGGACCGGAACCTATTACTATTGCATCGTAATCGTAAGAATGTGACATGGTCAGGCTTACCTGTTCTTATACATAAAAGCAACAGAATAGTAACATCGTTGTTGAGATAACCCAATTATCGTTGTGCTTTTTTGCGAACTCGAAGCACAAACTGCGCGTAAACAATCATTCACAAAGCCATGCCAACCGCCTAATCTCTGGTATAGTGCCAGCAAGGTATGTGGAAGGATTCAGACATCGTGATGGGCGTTAGAGCGCAACAAAAAGAAAAAACCCGGCGTTCGCTGGTAGAAGCCGCATTTAGTCAACTGAGCGCTGAGCGCAGTTTTGCCAGTCTCAGTTTACGCGAAGTTGCTCGTGAAGCGGGCATTGCGCCAACCTCGTTTTATCGCCATTTCCGCGATGTGGATGAACTCGGCCTGACGATGGTGGACGAAAGCGGTCTGATGCTGCGTCAGTTGATGCGCCAGGCGCGCCAGCGTATCGCGAAGGGCGGGAGTGTGATCCGCACCTCGGTCTCAACATTTATGGAGTTCATCGGCAACAATCCCAACGCCTTCCGTTTATTATTGCGCGAGCGTTCGGGGACATCCGCAGCGTTTCGTGCAGCGGTCGCTCGTGAAATTCAGCACTTCATTGCGGAACTTGCGGACTATCTGGAACTCGAAAACCATATGCCTCGTGCGTTTACTGAAGCGCAAGCCGAAGCCATGGTAACCATTGTATTCAGCGCCGGGGCAGAAGCACTGGATGTTGGCGCTGAACAGCGCCGACAGCTGGAAGAGCGGCTGGTATTGCAACTACGCATGATCGCGAAAGGCGCATTTTATTGGTACCGCCGTGAACAAGAGAAGATGACGCACCACTCCGAGTAACGAGAAGGACAAGCAATGAAACAGTCAGGTCAAGATAAAGGTACGCTGCTGCTGGCGCTGGTTGCTGGCTTATCGATCAATGGTACATTTGCGGCGCTGTTTAGCTCCATTGTGCCATTCTCCGTATTCCCGATCATTTCGCTGGTGCTGACGGTGTATTGTCTGCATCAACGCTATCAGAACCGCACCATGCCTGTGGGATTGCCGGGCCTGGCTGCAGCCTGCTTTATCCTCGGCGTTCTGTTGTACAGCACCGTGGTACGCGCTGAATATCCGGATATTGGCTCTAACTTCTTCCCGGCGGTACTGTCTGTAATTCTGGTGTTCTGGATCGGCTTTAAAGTCCGTAACCGTAAACAGGAAATTGCGGAGTAACAGTTGTAGCGGTAGGCCGGATAAGGCAACGCCGCTATCCGGCAATCTGAACAGGTAGCGCTTATCCAGCCTACGTTCTGTCTTACTTCTTGGTTAACAGTACGCCGCACTCCATATGGTGCGTATACGGGAACTGATCGAATAGCGCCAGACGTGAAACATTGTGCGTCTGGCTTAACGTTTCCAGGTTCTTACACAATGTCTCCGGATTGCAGGAGATGTACAGAATGCGCGGATACGCCTGCACCATTTTCTCCGTTTCACTGTCCAGACCGCTGCGCGGTGGGTCAACGAAGATAGTTTCACACTGGTAACTCTTCAGATCGATTCCCTGCAGGCGGTTAAATTCGCGAACCCCGTTCATTGCCTGAGTAAACTCTTCGGCCGCCATGCGGATAATTTGTACGTTATCAATATGGTTAGCCGCAATGTTGTACTGTGCAGCAGCCACGGATGGCTTGGCGATTTCCGTCGCCAGTACGCGTTTGAAGTTTTGTGCGAGGGCTAACGAGAAATTGCCATTGCCGCAATACAGCTCCAGCAGGTCGCCTTTTGAGCCCCTGGTGACATCAATCGCCCACTCCAACATCTGAATATTCATGGCGGCGTTCGGCTGGGTGAAGCTGTTCTCAACCTGGCGATAGATAATCTCTTTACCCGCAACCGGCAAGCGTTCGTCAATGTAGTCCTGATCCAGCTCGATTTTGGTTTTGGTTGCCCGGCCAATCAGATGCACGTTCAGGTTTTTCGCCCGCAGCGCATCCCGCAGCGCTTCAGCTTCCTGACGCCATTCATCATCCAGCTTTTTATGGTACAGCATCGATACCACCGCCTGATCGCTCAGGGTTGTGAGGTAATCAATCTGAAACAGTTTGTGACGCAGGACGTGGTTGTTGCGAACGCCTTCGATCATTGCCGTCATCAGCGTGTTGATAAGCTCACTGGCTGCCGGGAAGCTGTCGACACGGATACGGTTTTTGGTCTGGCTGTCGAACATGATGTGGTACAGATCATCACCTTCATGCCACAAACGGAATTCCGCGCGCATACGGTAGTGGCTGACCGGTGAGCGAAACACTTCCGGAGCCTGTGCATAAAATGGCGTCATTAAGCTCTGCAGACGCACCACTTTTTCAGCTAACTGTGCGTCGTACTGTTCTGTCGGAAGGTGTTCGGGGGTCATGATGCGTCCTGAAAAATAAAAGTACGCGGGGATTGTAGGGATTGCTCATCAGATGTCCAGTCATTGATGATTTCCGATATTGTGATACGCAGTCTGGACAGTGGGTTGTAACAAACTGTAGCATCCGTTTTCCGGTCCTGTGAGTTAAAAGGGAATCCAGTGTGAATCTGGAGCTGACGCGCAGCGGTAAGGAAGGTAGGGGATGAGCGCACCTGGTGCAGACACTGCGGCATGCCGTGGGAAGTTATCGTCTCTTTAAGTTGCCTCCAAGCCCGAAGACCTGCCGGCTAACGTCGCATCTGGCTTTCATCATCGCGTACTATCGGTGGGACCTGCGGCATCCTTCTTATATTGTGGATGCTTTACAATGATTAAAAAATCGTTGCTGTGCACGGCACTTTCCGTCACGGCATTTTCTGGTTGGGCACAGGATACTAGCCCAGATACTCTCGTCGTTACTGCCAACCGTTTTCAGCAGCCTGTTAATACCGTGCTGGCACCTACTGAAATTGTGACACGCGAAGATATCGATCGTTGGCAATCAAAAGATCTGACTGATGTGATGCGTCGTCTGCCTGGTGTGGATGTTGCGCAAAATGGGGGGATGGGACAATCCAGTAATATCTATATCCGTGGTGCAGAAGCGCGCCATACTTTAGTTTTAATTGATGGTATTCCTTTGGCAAAGTCGGGAATTACAGGTATTGCCGATTTTAGTCAAATCCCCCTCTCTTTGATTCAACGTATTGAAATGATTCGTGGCCCGCGCTCGGCAGTCTATGGTGCGGATGCAATTGGCGGTGTTATCAATATCATTACCCAGAATACGCAACCCGGCGGCAAAGTTCAGGTTGGGGTGGGTTCTAATCATTACCAGCAATACGATGCGAGTCTGCGTCAGGAGCTTGGCGAAGATACACTGGCGACGATTGCTGGCTCTTTCACTGATACAAAAGGCTACAACGTCCAACCCGATTCTTCATATTCGGGAGATAGTGACCGTGATGGCTTCCGTAATAAGACATTTTGGGCTGGAGTGACCCACAAATTTACTGACGAATTATCCGCTTTTGTTCGTGGTTATGGTTATAGCAACAATACGGACTATGATGCAGGCTATAAAGATGGGGGTGATGAGCACCAGGTTTACAACCACACCTATGAAACAGGACTTGCATGGAATAATGATTTTTACTCCACACAACTTACTGGTAGTTATCAGAAATATAAAGACTATAACTATTCCAGTACGCAAGGCTTGTATCAAGCAGGGACCACACTTGATGATATGACGCAGAAAAACGTCCAGTGGGGCAACAGCTTCATAGTAGGGAAAGGAACGGTTAGTGCGGGTATTGACTGGCAACAACAAAAACTGACATCAGTTGATACGTATAACTCTAATGATTATAAGCGTGATAACACCGGTTATTATCTGACTGCGCAACAAAAGGTGGATACGGTAACTCTTGAAGGCGCGCTACGTGGAGATGATAACGAACAATTTGGTTGGAATGGCACCTGGCAAACAGCAGTAGGCTGGGAATTTGTACCTGATTACCAAGTAACAATTTCCTATGGCACAGGATTCCAGGCGCCTACACTGGGACAAATGTATGGCCAAAGCCGTTTGTATATTACCCCTAACCCTAATTTGGAAGCCGAGAAATCAGGTCAATTTGAAGTCGGATTACAAGGGTTGACAGGACCGGTTAACTGGCGGCTTGCGGCATACCAGAACAAAATTAAAAATCTGATTGATTATTACTCCCCAGATAACGGTATGACAGGGGTGTACTACAATACCCAGTCAGCAACGATTAAAGGTGTAGAGTTAACAGGAGACTTTGATACTGGGCCAGTGACGCATCGTATTAGCATGGGTTATCTTGACCCGCGTCGGGATTCTGATAATGAAGTCTTGGCTCATCGTTCCCGTCAGCAATACAAATACCAACTGGATTGGACGATGCTCGGCTTTGATATGGATTTGTCCTATCAATATTATGGCAAGAGTTACAATAATAACTCGAATCAGTTTTCCAGCACACAGCGTCGTATGCCGTCGTATAGCCTGTTAGATATCTCTGCCTCATATCCAATCACCTCACAGCTGACAGTTCGTGGTAAAATCGCCAACCTGTTCGATAAAGATTACGAGACAGTTTATGGCTACGCAACTGCAGGACGGGAATACACCTTGTCTGGCAGCTACACCTTCTGATCCCCGTCCCACCGTGCTGGTGTTTGATTCCGGCGTCGGTGGGTTGTCGGTCTATGACGAGATCCGGCGTCTTCTGCCGGATCTCCACTATATCTACGCTTTCGACAACGTCGCCTTTCCTTATGGAGAGAAGAGCGAGGAGTTTATCGTCGAGCGTGTTGTTGAGATTGTGACTGCGGTCCAGCAGCGCTATCCCCTCTCTCTTGCGGTCATCGCGTGTAATACAGCAAGCACGGTGTCGCTCCCTGCGTTACGTGAGAAATTTGCTTTCCCGGTTGTGGGCGTGGTGCCTGCGATTAAACCGGCAGCGCGACTCACGGCGAACGGTATTGTGGGGCTACTGGCTACACGTGCAACGGTGAAGCGCTCGTATACCCATGAGCTGATTGCGCGATTCGCTAACGAATGCCAAATTGCAATGTTGGGTTCTGCTGAGCTGGTGGAACTTGCGGAAGCGAAGCTACACGGTGAAACAGTTTCTCTGGAAGAGCTGCGGCGTATTCTGCGTCCGTGGCTGCGGATGTCTGAACCACCTGACACTGTAGTGCTCGGCTGCACTCATTTCCCTCTATTACAGGAAGAGCTTTTACAGGTCCTGCCCGAGGGGACGAGACTGGTGGATTCTGGTGCCGCGATAGCGCGCCGCACGGCCTGGTTGTTAGAGCATGAAGCACCAGATGCGAAATCAACCGATGAGAACGTCGCATTTTGTATGGCAATGACGACAGAAGCTGAACAATTATTGCCTGTGCTACAGCGCTATGGCTTTAAAACGCTCGAAAAACTGTCAGTTTAAGTGGTTTTGATGAAAAAATACGCACTCGGAAGATTATTTTAAATTTCCCCTTGTCAGCCTGAAATAACTCCCTATAATGCGCCTCCACTGAC
>NZ_JAOWHX010000027.1:0-5148 GCF_030332405.1 Citrobacter sp. Cpo147 | reverse complement strand
GGGTGGATCAGGGTAACAACCATTTTGATGTTGTCGCCCGGCATTACCATCTCTACGCCTTCCGGCAGTTCGATGGTACCAGTCACGTCAGTAGTACGGAAGTAGAACTGCGGACGGTAGCCTTTGAAGAATGGAGTATGACGACCGCCTTCGTCTTTGGACAGAATGTACACTTCAGATTCGAACTTGGTGTGCGGCTTGATAGAGCCCGGCTTAGCCAGTACCTGACCACGTTCGATTTCTTCACGTTTGATACCACGCAGCAGAACACCAACGTTCTCACCAGCACGGCCTTCGTCCAGCAGTTTGCGGAACATTTCAACGCCAGTACAGGTAGACTTAGCTGTCTCTTTGATACCAACGATTTCAACTTCTTCACCAACTTTGATGATACCGCGCTCTACACGACCGGTAACAACGGTACCACGACCGGAGATGGAGAATACGTCTTCGATAGGCAGCAGGAACGGCTTGTCAATCGCACGCTCTGGTTCTGGGATGTAAGAATCCAGGAAGCCAGCCAGTTCGATGATTTTCGCTTCCCACTCTGCTTCGCCTTCCAGCGCTTTCAGAGCAGAACCACGAACGATCGGAGTGTCGTCGCCCGGGAAATCGTACTGAGACAGAAGTTCACGAACTTCCATTTCTACCAGTTCCAGCAGCTCTTCGTCATCAACCATGTCGCATTTGTTCAGGAACACGATGATGTACGGAACGCCTACCTGACGACCCAGCAGGATGTGCTCACGAGTCTGCGGCATCGGGCCGTCAGTCGCAGCAACAACCAGGATCGCGCCGTCCATCTGCGCAGCACCGGTGATCATGTTTTTAACATAGTCGGCGTGGCCCGGGCAGTCTACGTGTGCGTAGTGGCGAGTCGGGGTGTCATATTCAACGTGAGAAGTGTTGATGGTGATACCACGAGCTTTTTCTTCCGGCGCGTTATCGATCTGGTCGAATGCGCGAGCAGCACCGCCGTAGGTTTTAGCCAGAACGGTAGTGATTGCAGCGGTCAGCGTTGTTTTACCATGGTCAACGTGGCCGATAGTACCGACGTTAACGTGCGGTTTAGTACGTTCAAATTTTTCTTTAGACATCGATTGTCCCTCTAAGACACGGATAAATCGGTGATATCACCACATCAACCAGGCAATATACCTGAGCTGTTGAATGCTTTTAAAAGTAAACAGAGAGAAACGGGAAGGAGAAGTGAAGTGGTGCTGATACCCAGAGTCGAACTGGGGACCTCACCCTTACCAAGGGTGCGCTCTACCAACTGAGCCATATCAGCACGTCTGGAGCGGGCAGCGGGAATCGAACCCGCATCATCAGCTTGGAAGGCTGAGGTAATAGCCATTATACGATGCCCGCATCCTGAAACTCGGCTACCCAGTTCTTTCTGCAACAAAGAAGAGATCTCTCTCTTTTCTGTTCGAGCTGATTAATTTTTTAATCAACTCAGGCGGCGATAACGCTGCCAGAAAGTGGTGGTGGGGGAAGGATTCGAACCTTCGAAGTCTGTGACGGCAGATTTACAGTCTGCTCCCTTTGGCCGCTCGGGAACCCCACCGGACTTGATGGTGCCGACTACCGGAATCGAACTGGTGACCTACTGATTACAAGTCAGTTGCTCTACCTACTGAGCTAAGTCGGCATCAAGTAGCGCGCATTTTATGGAGACATGCGCACTCATGCAACTAAAAAATTGCATAAAATGTTCTATCGCTCACATTTTGCACTATACGACCGATAAATAATCTATTTCCTCTTTGGATTGGACAAATTTCCAACGTCAGGTGCCTCCTCAGAGAGGAATTTTGCTCCGGCAGGTACGCTTTGATAGAGAGAAAGCACATCTTTATACATCTGGAATACTCGTCACATTGCATTTCAGAGGATGATTTTTTCTTATTATTCCCCCCCATCTGGTGTTACCCTCCTGCCCATTGTCCAAATTAACTGAAATGTGCGTGCCATTGCGTACCGGGGATGATTTCGTTTTTTACCGCAGACCTGATATAGCAATGACAGCCAGACCATGCGTATGAGTATAAAAGAGCAAGCGTTAACGTCGCCTTACCTACAGTTTGATCGCAACCAGTGGGCTGCGCTTCGTGATTCCGTGCCGATGACCCTGACCGAGGAAGAGATTGCTCGTCTTAAAGGCATTAACGAAGACTTATCGCTGGAAGAAGTTGCCGAGATTTATTTGCCTCTCTCGCGTTTGCTAAACTTTTACATCAGTTCGAACCTGCGACGTCAGGCCGTGCTGGAGCAATTTTTAGGCACGAATGGCGAGCGTATTCCTTATATTATTAGCATTGCTGGCAGCGTCGCCGTCGGTAAAAGTACGACTGCGCGTGTTTTGCAGGCTTTGCTCAGTCGCTGGCCCGAGCATCGCAAGGTCGAGTTGATTACTACCGATGGCTTTCTCCACCCTAACCAGGTATTGAAAGATCGTGGACTGATGAAGAAGAAAGGCTTCCCCCAGTCCTATGATATGCATCGCTTGGTTAAATTCGTTTCCGATCTGAAATCAGGCGTACCTAACGTCACGGCGCCGGTCTATTCCCATCTCATCTATGATGTGATCCCTGATGGCGACAAAACCGTTGCCCAGCCCGACATATTAATACTCGAAGGGCTAAATGTATTACAAAGCGGGATGGACTATCCTCACGATCCGCATCATGTATTTGTTTCTGACTTTGTCGACTTTTCTATTTATGTTGATGCGCCAGAAGAATTACTCCAGACGTGGTATATCAATCGTTTCCTGAAATTCCGTGAAGGGGCGTTTACCAACCCGGACTCTTATTTCCATAACTATGCAAAATTATCAGAAGATGAGGCTATCAACACCGCCACATCGTTATGGAAAGAGATTAACTGGCTGAATTTAAAACAAAATATATTACCAACGCGTGAGCGAGCAAGCTTAATCATGACGAAAAGTGCCAATCATGCCGTTGAGCAAGTCAGGTTGAGAAAATAAATAAAGAAGGGGAGCAACAGCTCCCCTTCTTATTACTCAGCGCTTCTTAGCGATATTTCTCCACCCATCCAGGGTTTGATCTCGCCTTTTTGTTCAAGCAATAATGCACCTTGCGCGTCTATTCCACGTGAGATGCCAAATATTTCTTTATCACCAATAATAAGTTTAACCGGACGGTCGATAAAGTTATCCAGTCTCTTCCAGCGAGACAGATACGGCGCTAAACCTTCGTGCTCAAAGAGCACTAACGCAGCACGCAACTCACGTATCAGTCGGGCAGCAAGGGTATTGCGATCAATGTTAATGCCCGCTTCCTGCAGGTTAATCCAGCCTTGATTAACCACATTTTCTTCAACCCGGCGCATGGACATATTAATACCCGCACCGATAACAATCTGCGCGGCATCCCCTGTCTTACCGGTCAGTTCAACCAGGATCCCTGCCAGCTTACGGTCGAGCAAATAGAGGTCGTTGGGCCATTTTACACGTACCTTCTCTGCGCCCAGATCGCGTAAAACCTCAGCCATGACGATACCAATAACCAGACTCAGGCCAATCGCGGCAGCCGGTCCTTGTTCCAACCGCCAGAACATTGAAAGGTACAGGTTGGCACCAAACGGTGAAAACCATTTGCGACCACGGCGGCCGCGCCCGGCTTGCTGATATTCAGCGACACAGGCATCCCCTGACTCCAGTTGACCTATTCGGTCCATCAGGTACTGATTGGTTGAGTCGATAACCGGCAGGACTGTGATATTTCCACCATCCAGTTGAGAATGAATAAGTGAAGCATCTAATAGTTGGATAGGCTCCGGTAAGCTGTATCCTTTACCTGGAACAGTAAAGACATCAACCCCCCAGTCGCGTAACGTCTGGACATGCTTATTGATTGCGGCACGGCTCATTCCCAACTTTTCACCGAGCTGCTCACCGGAATGAAATTCGCCGTCAGCGAGTAATGAAATAAGCGTCAGAGGGACGGTATTATCCTTCATGCAATGATCTCCACAGCATTCATTTCACCCTGCGGGCCAATAAACCGGACCTCTGGTTCGAGCCAGACATTAAATTTCTCACCGACTTTTTGACGTACATGATGTGCAAGTTGCACCACATCCTGACTCGTCGCATTGTCTGCATTGATTAGCACCAGTGCCTGCTGTTGATGTACCGCTGCGCCACCAATGCGCATGCCTTTTAGCTGGCATTGATCGATCAGCCAGCCTGCTGCCAGTTTCACAGAGCCATCAGCCTGCGGGTAATGAGGTGCTGTTGGGAATTTTGCCAGGAGCTCCTGCGCAATCTCTGCGGTGACAACCGGGTTTTTAAAGAAGCTTCCTGCATTACCGTTTACTTTCGGATCGGGCAGTTTTGTCGTGCGCATATGGCAGACAGAATCAAAAACTTGCTGAGGCGTCACCGTTGTAGGATCCAGGCGCGTCAGATCGCCATAGGTCAGTACCGGATGCCACTGTTTAGACAAGCGTAAACCAACAGCAATAATTGCGAAGCGATCCTGGTATTCATGTTTGAAGATGCTGTCACGATAACCAAAACGACATTCTGCTGCACCAACACGCAGATATTTGCCAGTCGACAGCTCAACGCAGTCTACGTATTCGCAGACGCGCTGTAGCTCTACGCCATAGGCACCTATATTCTGGATTGGCGATGAACCCACGCAGCCTGGGATAAGCGCCAGATTTTCCAGCCCAGGCATACCAAGCTGCAACGTATGCTGGACCAGATGATGCCAGTTTTCACCCGCACCTACGTGCAAATGCCACGCATCAGGTTGTTCTGTAATCTCAATACCCTTAATACGATTGACGATCACCGTACCCTGGAAGGTATCAAGAAACAGGACGTTACTCCCTTCGCCCAGGATCAGTACTGGATGATGCGATGCATTGGCTGATTGCCAGGCATTCAGCAATTGTTGTTCATTTTCGGCGCAGACAAGTTCATTCGTTTGCTGATCGATACCGAAGGTGTTCCAGGCTTTAAGGGAGTGATTCATAGACGCTTTCCTGATGCAAAATCGCGCCTAGTTTACCGCATATGCCGCAGGATGGCTTGTGTTATGGAGGTTTTGGATATTGCTTTGCACCCGATGGTGCTGCGATGTGATGTGCCTGATGCGCTGCGCTTAT
>NZ_JAOWHX010000026.1:0-2024 GCF_030332405.1 Citrobacter sp. Cpo147 | reverse complement strand
GGTAATGACTCCAACTTATTGATAGTGTTTTATGTTCAGATAATGCCCGATGACTTTGTCATGCAGCTCCACCGATTTTGAGAACGACAGCGACTTCCGTCCCAGCCGTGCCAGGTGCTGCCTCAGATTCAGGTTATGCCGCTCAATTCGCTGCGTATATCGCTTGCTGATTACGTGCAGCTTTCCCTTCAGGCGGGATTCATACAGCGGCCAGCCATCCGTCATCCATATCACCACGTCAAAGGGTGACAGCAGGCTCATAAGACGCCCCAGCGTCGCCATAGTGCGTTCACCGAATACGTGCGCAACAACCGTCTTCCGGAGCCTGTCATACGCGTAAAACAGCCAGCGCTGGCGCGATTTAGCCCCGACATAGCCCCACTGTTCGTCCATTTCCGCGCAGACGATGACGTCACTGCCCGGCTGTATGCGCGAGGTTACCGACTGCGGCCTGAGTTTTTTAAGTGACGTAAAATCGTGTTGAGGCCAACGCCCATAATGCGGGCGGTTGCCCGGCATCCAACACCATTCATGGCCATATCAATGATTTTCTGGTGCGTACCGGGTTGAGAAGCGGTGTAAGTGAACTGCAGTTGCCATGTTTTACGGCAGTGAGAGCAGAGATAGCGCTGATGTCCGGCAGTGCTTTTGCCGTTACGCACCACCCCGTCAGTAGCTGAACAGGAGGGACAGCTGATAGAAACAGAAGCCACTGGAGCACCTCAAAAACACCATCATACACTAAATCAGTAAGTTGGCAGCATCACCATGGCTGCGTGAAAAATACCACCACGATTCCGATGATTAAGGCAGCAACAACGGAAACAAGCTGGCTTTTCCCTCCAGAGGAATCATTTACCGCAGTCCGGGAATCGGCTCCGCTAATCGCAAACCCCTGAGATAAGCCAGACATCAGATTCGCAACACCCAAAGCCCTGAACTCAGCATCAGCATTTATTTCGTATCCATTTTTCGCGGCAAAACTGCGAGCGGTTAGCATCAGGCTAACAAAACTGACTAATGCCAGGTTCAGCGCAGGGATCAATAAATCACGCGCCAGACCAGGCTGAAATGAGCCCCAGTGAACAACTGGCAAACCAGACTGAAAGCCCGATCCCCCAATAGTGGCAATACCATACTGCTGCGCAGATGAGATCCATACCAGCGCCGTTGTTATCACAATCGCAATCAACGGTGCTGGCCATTGGCTACGAAACGTTTTGATAGCGATTAAAATCGCTAACGTTAGGATGGAGATCCCTAAGGTTAATAAATGAATTTCTGAGAGTCGGCCAGGCAGGGCAATGATCTTCTCAATCACTTGCTCTTCATCAAGCGTAATCCCCAACACCTTACCGAGTTGCCCGACAATAATCGTCACGGCAACGCCGTTAAGCAGACCCGTTAGAATGGGATGAGAAAGCAGGTCAGCAAGCGCCCCCAGGCGAAATTTACTGGCAAGCAGGCACCATCCCCCCATCATCACAGTCATGACAATTGTTAACTGCCAGTGAAGTTCTGGGTTTCCGGCAGAAAGAGGGACTACAACGGCTGCAATTACCGCGCAGGTCGTGGCATCAGGACCAACAATCAATTGGCGGGAAGAACCAAACAGCGCATAAGCTAGCATTGGCAACACGCAGGAATATAACCCGACGATAGCCCCGACTCCCGCTAACTCAGCGTAAGCAATCGCAACCGGTAGTGCTACGGCAGCAACGGATAACCCGGCTTTAACATCATGTTTTAGCCAGCTTTTATCGTACGCTAATAAATTTTTTAGCCCCGGCATGTAGTTTAATACCATTTTTCCGAACACTTTATTCTCCGGATAGACCCTTACTAATAGATAAAGGTACACGTAACTGTCGCAGGCGATCCTGATATTTTCGGGAGGTAATACAGAAAATTCAGATTGGGGGTTTACCGCATATGCCGCAGGAAGGCTTGTGTTATGGAGGTTTTGGATATTGCTTTGCACCCGATGGTGCTGCGATGTGATGTGCCTGATGCGCTGCGCTTAT
>NZ_JAOWHX010000025.1:0-86965 GCF_030332405.1 Citrobacter sp. Cpo147 | reverse complement strand
CGGTAGTTCAGTTGGTTAGAATACCTGCCTGTCACGCAGGGGGTCGCGGGTTCGAGTCCCGTCCGTTCCGCCACTTATTAGAAAATTAAGCCTGCTACTAAGCAGGCTTAATGATAAGAAGATTTAGGGGCGTAGCTCAGTTGGTAGAGCACCGGTCTCCAAAACCGGGTGTCGCGAGTTCGAGTCTCTCCGCCCCTGCCAGAAACAATCCTTAGCATTATTGCTAAGGATTTTTTTTTACCTGTAATTTGAGTTTTTCCTTCTTTCTATTTTACTCCCGGCATCCTTGCCAGCATTTTCCTTAATCTTCCAGAATATTCGTTCTCAGCAGATCGCAAATCAGCGCATGTTTATCGCTATTTTGCAGCCAAACTGCATATAACGGGCGTGAAAGCGTTGTACTGTCGGTAACCGTATGGAGATCGCTTTTACCTTTAGCCCAGCTGACCGGTAGCCAGCTAAAACCTTTGAGGACTGAAAGTTGCTGCCTGGCTAATTCTGCCGAACTGGTGGTAAGTACCGGCACTTCATCTCCCGCAATCAATCCAGCCTCGTGTTGCTGAAAGTCAGGTCCCCATTCCAGACGCAGATAATTCAGTTCATCTTTGGTTTGTGAAGGAGAACTGCAATAGAGCGCCAGCGTGAAATATCCCAACAGTTGGCTGCTAAATTCGTCCATTTTGGGCGTTTCGGTAGTAATCAATAGATCAAGCTGTCGTTCATGAAGCTGTTTTACTAACGACTGTCGCTGCGCGATCCTCGCTTCAAATTGCAGGCTGGATTGTGGCTCCTGGGATTGGTACAAACGCCCCAGCCAGCCATTAAGCATGCATTCCCAGAGGGATGCGCTGGCACCAATAGAAAACTCGTTATGCCGCGAGGTATTCGCAACCTCCTTACGTGCTGCTTGCCACGTATTCATCAGCGTTTCAGCGTAAGGTAATAATTTTTCACCTGCAGCGGTTAAACGGATATTGTTTCTGTGTCGGGTGAACAGGTTTACACCCAATTGATTTTCCAGTTGTCTGATCCGGAAACTAACCGCTGATTGGGTCAGATAGAGCGCTTCAGCAGCCCTGCCAAAGTGGCGTGTCCGGCTAACTTCCAGGAAAGTTTTTAACAATTCCGTATCCACAACTCGCTCCATAAAATTATTTGTCGTTATGATTTAAATCTTTTGTTTGACGCTCTGTCAAGCGTAACTAATACTCCGCGCCATAAATAGCTCGGCCAAAGAATTAGGAGCGTGCAGGATGGCGGAAAGCTTTACGACGACTAATCGATATTTCGATAATAAATATTATCCCCGCGGATTCTCCCGTCATGGTGATTTCACCATTAAAGAAGCACAACTGCTTGAGCGTCACGGTTATGCTTTCAACGAGCTGGATCTGGGCAAGCGTGAGCCGGTAACGGAAGAAGAAAAACTGTTTGTTGCGGTATGCCGTGGTGAGCGCGAACCGGTTACCGAAGCTGAACGTGTGTGGTCCAAATACATGACGCGCATTAAGCGTCCAAAACGCTTCCACACGCTGTCTGGCGGGAAACCTCAGGTGGAAGGTGCGGAAGACTACACCGAATCTGATGATTAATAAAAAAGGGCGAAAGCCCTTTTTTTATGCCAGTAGTTTCTGCAAATGAATGAGTAATCTGTCTATCGCCCGATACCCAACAGCCTCCTGTAAGTGCTGGCGAGAGATATGGTCAGATTGTTCTATATCCGCGATCGTTCGAGCGACCTTTATCAGGCGTAACCAGGCGCGGATGGATAATCCGAGATGCGCGAGCGTTTCTTCAAGCCACTGCGCATCGTCGCTACGCAATGGACAGTATTTATGGATATCCTGACTGTCCAGATGCGCATTTAACTTATTCTGCCGCTGATACTGACGCTCTCGTGCTGCCATAACGCGTTGCTTCACCGTTGTGCTATCTTCCCCTTTTACCTGGCTCTGGCTGAGTATGCCGGGCGGCGGTAAGGGGATTTCGAGGGAGAGATCGAAGCGGTCAAGAAATGGACCTGATAATCGATTGAGGTAGCGTAGTGTCTGCTCTGGGGTACAGCGGTTATGGTTCCCCTGATAATGTCCTGTTGGGCTGGGATTCATGGCAGCAATAAGCTGAAAACGCGCGGGGTAAGTTATTTTTGCCCGAGTGCGGGATAAATGAATCTGCCCGGACTCAATGGGCTCTCGCAGTGCATCCAGCGTGCGCCGCTCAAACTCGGGAAGTTCATCCAGAAACAGTATGCCGTTATGCGCCAGAGATATCTCGCCTGGCGCAGGAATAGAGCCTCCACCGACCATGGCGGTTAATGAAGCACTATGATGCGGCGAACGAAAAGGGCGTTGTTTCCACTGTTTTTGTAGCGTGTCGAAATTGACCAGACTTAGAATCGCGGCGCTTTCCAGTGCCTCATCATTGCTCAGTGGCGGTAGCAATCCTCTCAGGCGACTGGCCAGCATGGTCTTACCCGTTCCCGGCGGCCCGATGAGTAAGAGGTTATGACCGCCAGCTGCGGTAAGTTCCAGTCCGCGTTTACCTTGTTCCTGGCCGATAACATCGCTCAGATCATCTGCTAATGCGCAGGGGGTAAAATCTGCCGATGATGGTCTGTCTAAATCATGCTTACCTTCGAGAAATGCGCATACAGCCTGTAGATGATCGGCAATAAGGCACCCTTCACCGTGTATCAGTCCCACTTCAGCTGCATTCTCTTTTGCGACAATAATTCTCCTGCCTGCGCGAATAGCTTCAGTTGCACTTGATATCGCACCGGGAACGCCGCGTAACGCGCCTGTAAGCGCTAATTCGCCTACCAGCTCATATGTATCGAGGTTATGGGTTGTAAGCTGCTCAGACGCTGCCAGAAGCGCAACTGCGATAGGTAAATCATATCGTCCCCCTTCTTTCGGGAGATCGGCCGGAGCGAGGTTTATGGTTATCTTCTTCGCCGGGAATTCATAACCGCTATTAATAATCGCACTGCGAACCCGATCGCGGGCTTCTTTTACCGTTGTTTCGGGTAATCCCACCATGGTTAAACCAGGCAAACCATTACTGATATGTACCTCGATGGTAATGGCTGGCGCATTCACGCCCAGCGCAGCGCGTGTGTGAACAATCGATAGTGACATAAGCCCTCCTGATGAAAGCATTATGTCGCAATACATCGCGGCAAGATTTCACATAATTACGGTTTTTAGAGGCTTATTCCCGTGTTTTTATGTAGCTCAATACTGCTTGCATAAAGCCTGGAATAGCGCCCGCAAACGCTTTTGAATAACGTTTTTAGTAGGGAACGGGTTGCCGAGAATCACCTGAAACGTGAAATATTTTCACTTTTGATTTTTTGTATAAAAAACAATGATATTTATCTAAACCGTTAACGGCGTCAGAAAAACGAATAAAAAAATATCTTGTGTCATTTGCAAATTCTATGGTAACTCTTTAGGTATTCCTTCGAACAAGATGCAAGAAAATACAAAAATGACAGCCCTTCTACGAGTGATTAGCCTGGTCGTGATTAGCGTGGTGGTGATTATTATCCCACCGTGCGGGGCTGCACTTGGACGAGGAAAGGCTTAGAAAACAAGCCTTAACGAACTAAGACCCCCGCACCGAAAGGTCCGGGGGTTTTTTTTGACCTTAAAAACATACATGAGGAGCAGAAAGTGAGCGGTAGCATAAAATTCTGTTTCTCAAGATTTACGGCGGGGATGTAACTATGAATGGGGCACAGTGGGTGGTACATGCGTTGCGTGCACAAGGGGTTCAAACCGTCTTTGGTTATCCTGGTGGCGCAATTATGCCGGTTTACGATGCGTTGTATGACGGCGGCGTAGAACACCTGTTGTGCCGACACGAGCAGGGCGCGGCAATGGCGGCAATTGGCTATGCCCGTGCGACCGGTAAAACCGGCGTGTGTATCGCCACTTCAGGTCCTGGCGCTACCAACCTGATCACCGGCCTTGCCGATGCGCTGTTAGATTCTGTTCCTGTGGTCGCGATCACCGGTCAGGTGGCCTCACCTTTCATCGGAACGGATGCGTTCCAGGAAGTGGACGTTCTGGGTATGTCTTTGTCCTGCACCAAACACAGTTTCCTGGTGCAGTCACTGGAAGAACTGCCGCGCATCATGGCAGAGGCTTTCGCTGTGGCGAACTCCGGTCGTCCGGGTCCGGTTCTGGTTGATATCCCGAAAGACATCCAGCTGGCCAGCGGTACGCTGGAGCCGTATTTTACGACCGTCGAAAATGTAGAGGTTTTCCCGCACGCTGATGTTGAGCAGGCGCGTAAAATGCTGGCGCAGGCGCAAAAACCGATCCTGTACGTCGGTGGCGGTGTTGGTATGGCGCAGGCGGTCCCGGCCCTGCGTGAATTTATCGCGGTAACCCAAATGCCGGTCGCCTGCACGTTGAAGGGGCTGGGCGCAGTAGAAGCTGACTACCCATACTATTTGGGTATGTTGGGAATGCATGGCACTAAAGCGGCAAATTTTGCGGTGCAAGAATGTGATTTACTGATTGCAGTGGGCGCGCGTTTTGATGACCGGGTGACCGGCAAGCTGAATACCTTCGCACCGAATGCCAGCGTGATCCACATGGATATCGACCCGGCGGAAATGAACAAGCTGCGCCAGGCGCACGTCGCCCTGCAAGGTGATTTAAATTCTCTGCTGCCGGCATTGCAGCAATCTCTGAAGATTGACGCATGGCGTCAACATAGCGCTGAACTGCGCACAGAGCATACCTGGCGCTATGATCATCCCGGTGAGGCTATCTACGCGCCACTGTTGTTGAAGCAGTTGTCCGATCGCAAACCCGCGGACAGCGTAGTGACAACGGATGTTGGTCAGCATCAGATGTGGTCGGCGCAGCATATGACCTACACCCGCCCGGAAAATTTCATCACCTCGAGCGGCCTGGGTACGATGGGCTTTGGCCTGCCAGCAGCGGTTGGCGCGCAGGTTGCTCGCCCGAACGATACGGTAATCTGTATCTCCGGTGACGGTTCCTTCATGATGAATGTACAGGAACTGGGCACCGTAAAACGCAAGCAGTTGCCGCTGAAAATAGTCTTACTCGACAACCAGCGGTTAGGCATGGTGCGACAATGGCAGCAGCTGTTTTTCCAGGAACGTTATAGCGAAACCACCCTTACCGATAACCCCGATTTCCTCATGTTGGCCAGCGCCTTCGGCATACCAGGTCAACACATCACCCGTAAAGACCAGGTTGAAGCGGCACTCGACACCATGCTGAACAGCGAGGGGCCATACCTGCTTCATGTCTCAATCGACGAACTTGAGAATGTCTGGCCTCTGGTACCGCCAGGTGCCAGTAACTCAGAAATGCTGGAGAAATTATCATGATGCAACATCAGGTCGCCGTTGAGGCTCGTTTCAATCCGGAAACGTTAGAACGTGTTTTACGCGTGGTACGCCATCGTGGTTTTCAGGTGTGCTCCATGAATATGGAAGCCGCCAGCGATGCGCAAAATATAAATATCGAATTGACCGTTGCCAGCCCCCGGTCGGTCGACTTACTGTTTAGTCAGTTAAGTAAACTGGTAGACGTTGCACATGTTGCTATCTGCCAGAGCACAACCACATCACAACAAATCCGCGCCTGAGCGCAAAAGGAAGAAAAATGACGACGAAAAAAGCTGATTACATTTGGTCTAATGGCGAGATGATTCGTTGGGAAGACGCGAAGGTTCACGTGATGTCCCACGCGCTGCACTACGGTACTTCAGTATTCGAAGGCATCCGTTGCTACGATTCTCACAAAGGGCCGGTGGTGTTCCGTCATCGCGAACATATGCAGCGTTTGCGTGATTCAGCCAAGATCTATCGTTTTCCGGTTTCTCAGAGCGTTGATGAGCTGATGGAAGCTTGCCGCGAGGTGATTCGTAAAAACAATCTGACCAGCGCCTATATTCGTCCGCTGGTGTTTGTTGGCGACGTGGGGATGGGCGTTAACCCGCCAGCGGGATACACCACTGACGTGATCATCGCCGCGTTCCCGTGGGGCGCTTACCTTGGTGCAGAAGCGCTGGAGCAGGGGATCGACGCGATGGTTTCTTCCTGGAACCGCGTTGCGCCGAACACTATCCCTACCGCGGCTAAAGCAGGCGGTAACTATCTGTCTTCACTGCTGGTGGGTAGCGAAGCGCGTCGTCATGGTTATCAGGAAGGCATTGCGCTGGATGTGAATGGTTACATCTCCGAAGGTGCGGGCGAAAACCTGTTTGAAGTAAAAGACGGCATTCTGTTTACCCCGCCGTTTACCTCTTCTGCACTGCCGGGTATTACCCGTGACGCGATCATTAAGCTGGCGAAAGATCTCGATATCGAAGTGCGTGAGCAGGTGTTGTCCCGTGAATCACTGTACCTGGCCGACGAAGTGTTCATGTCCGGTACCGCGGCCGAAATCACCCCAGTACGCAGTGTCGATGGTATCCAGGTGGGCGAAGGCCGCTGCGGTCCGGTCACCAAACGCATCCAGCAGGCCTTCTTTGGCCTCTTCACCGGTGAAACGGAAGATAAATACGGCTGGTTGGATTCAGTAAACCAATAACAAAATTAATATTTCCCCAAAATAATTCACGTTGCAGGAAGACGGCAACGCAGCAAGTCCCAGGAGCTTACTGTAGTAAGTGACTGGGGTGAGCGAGGCGGTCAACGCACCTGCGGCGTGAAGTATGAAGGGGAAAGACAGACGGGAGTTAATCAAGCATGCCTAAGTATCGTTCTGCTACCACCACCCACGGCCGCAATATGGCGGGTGCCCGCGCATTGTGGCGCGCTACCGGGATGACCGATGATGACTTCGGCAAACCGATTATCGCTGTGGTGAACTCCTTTACCCAGTTTGTGCCGGGTCACGTCCACCTGCGCGATCTCGGTAAGCTGGTTGCCGAACAAATCGAAGCCTCAGGCGGCGTGGCGAAAGAGTTCAACACCATTGCTGTGGATGATGGTATCGCCATGGGCCATGGCGGCATGCTGTATTCACTGCCGTCGCGTGAGCTGATCGCTGACTCCGTTGAGTACATGGTTAACGCCCACTGCGCTGATGCGATGGTCTGCATCTCCAACTGCGACAAAATCACCCCCGGGATGTTAATGGCCTCTTTGCGCCTGAATATTCCGGTGATCTTTGTTTCCGGCGGTCCGATGGAAGCCGGGAAAACCAAGCTCTCTGACCAAATCATCAAGCTCGACCTGGTTGATGCGATGATTCAGGGGGCTGACCCGAAAGTTTCCGACTCACAAAGCGAGCAGGTTGAACGTTCCGCCTGTCCGACCTGCGGCTCCTGTTCCGGGATGTTCACCGCTAACTCGATGAACTGCCTGACTGAAGCGCTGGGCTTGTCGCAGCCGGGTAACGGTTCGCTGTTGGCGACTCACGCCGACCGTAAAGAACTGTTCCTCAACGCAGGTAAGCGCATCGTCGAGCTGACCAAACGCTATTACGAGCAGGATGATGCCTCCGCCCTGCCGCGCAACATTGCCAGCAAAGCGGCGTTTGAGAACGCCATGACGCTGGATATCGCCATGGGCGGTTCCACCAATACCGTTCTGCACCTGCTGGCGGCCGCGCAGGAAGCGGAAATCGACTTCACCATGAGTGATATCGACAAGCTGTCCCGCAAAGTCCCGCAGCTGTGTAAGGTGGCGCCGAGCACGCAGAAATACCATATGGAAGACGTACACCGCGCAGGCGGCGTTCTGGGTATTTTAGGCGAACTGGATCGTGCCGGACTGCTGAACCGCGACGTGAAAAACGTGCTGGGTCTGACTTTGCCGCAAACGCTTGATCGGTATGACGTGATGTTGACCAAAGACGACGCGGTGAAAAAAATGTTCCGTGCCGGCCCGGCCGGCATTCGTACTACCCAGGCATTCTCACAGGATTGCCGTTGGGATACGCTGGATGACGACCGCGCTGAAGGCTGCATTCGCTCGCTGGAGCACGCTTATAGCAAAGACGGCGGTCTGGCAGTTCTGTACGGTAACTTCGCGGAAAACGGCTGTATTGTAAAAACCGCAGGCGTGGATGACAGCATCCTGAAATTCACCGGCCCGGCAAAAGTGTATGAAAGCCAGGACGATGCGGTTGAAGCCATCCTCGGCGGTAAAGTGGTGGCTGGCGACGTGGTTGTCATTCGCTACGAAGGGCCGAAAGGCGGACCAGGCATGCAGGAAATGCTCTACCCAACCACCTTCCTGAAATCGATGGGCCTCGGTAAGGCTTGCGCGCTGATTACCGACGGTCGTTTCTCCGGCGGTACTTCGGGGCTTTCCATTGGTCACGTTTCTCCGGAAGCGGCCAGCGGCGGTAATATCGCGATTATCGAAGATGGTGACATGATTGCCATCGATATCCCGAATCGTGGCATTCAATTGCAACTGAGTGATGCGGAAATCGCTGCGCGCCGTGAAGCGCAGGAAGCTCGCGGTGACAAAGCCTGGACGCCAAAAGATCGTCAGCGTCAGGTCTCCTTTGCACTGCGCGCCTACGCCAGCCTGGCAACCAGTGCCGACAAAGGTGCGGTGCGCGATAAGTCGAAGCTCGGGGGATAATGATCATGGCGGATTCACAACCTCTATCCGGCGCTCCTGAGGGCGCCGAGTATCTCAGAGCGGTACTGCGTGCGCCGGTATACGAAGCGGCACAGGTAACGCCGCTACAGAAAATGGAAAAACTCTCTTCGCGCCTCGACAACGTCATTCTGGTGAAGCGCGAAGACCGTCAACCCGTTCACAGCTTCAAGCTACGCGGTGCCTATGCCATGATGGCGGGCTTGACCGAAGAACAAAAAGCGCATGGCGTCATTACCGCATCGGCTGGTAATCATGCTCAGGGCGTCGCTTTCTCCTCTGCGCGATTAGGCGTGAAGGCGCTGATTGTCATGCCAACGGCTACCGCCGATATCAAAGTCGATGCCGTTCGCGGCTTCGGCGGAGAAGTGCTGCTGCACGGCGCAAACTTTGATGAAGCCAAAGCTAAAGCGATTGAATTGTCGCAGCAGCAGGGTTTTACCTGGGTGCCGCCGTTCGATCATCCGATGGTGATTGCCGGGCAGGGCACGCTGGCGCTGGAGCTGCTCCAGCAGGACGCGCATCTCGATCGCGTTTTTGTGCCAGTTGGCGGCGGTGGTCTGGCGGCGGGCGTGGCGGTGCTGATAAAACAGCTGATGCCGCAAATCAAAGTAATTGCCGTGGAAGCGGAAGATTCGGCCTGCCTGAAAGCGGCGCTGGATGCCGGTCATCCGGTGGATCTGCCGCGTGTGGGTCTCTTTGCCGAAGGCGTGGCGGTGAAACGTATCGGCGATGAAACCTTCCGTCTGTGCCAGGAATATCTCGACGATATTATTACTGTTGATAGCGATGCTATTTGCGCGGCAATGAAAGACCTGTTCGAAGATGTGCGCGCGGTGGCGGAGCCTTCCGGGGCGCTGGCGCTGGCGGGGATGAAAAAATACATCGCCCAGCATAATATTCGCGGCGAGCGTCTGGCGCATGTTCTTTCCGGCGCTAACGTTAACTTCCACGGCCTGCGCTACGTTTCCGAACGCTGCGAGCTGGGGGAACAGCGCGAAGCCTTGCTGGCCGTGACCATCCCGGAAGAAAAGGGCAGCTTCCTTAAGTTTTGCCAACTGCTGGGCGGGCGCTCGGTGACCGAGTTTAACTACCGCTTTGCGGATGCGAAAGACGCCTGCATTTTTGTCGGTGTACGTCTGAGCCGCGGGCTGGAAGAGCGTAAGGAAATCCTGCAACTGCTCAATGAGGGCGGCTATAGCGTGGTGGATCTGTCTGATGACGAGATGGCGAAGCTACACGTGCGCTATATGGTCGGTGGACGTCCGTCGAAACCCTTACAGGAACGTCTTTATAGCTTCGAATTTCCGGAGTCGCCGGGGGCGTTGCTCAAATTCCTGCATACCCTGGGGACGCACTGGAATATTTCATTGTTCCACTATCGCAGTCACGGCACTGACTATGGTCGTGTACTGGCGGCGTTTGAGTTGGGTGAACACGAGCCTGATTTCGAAACGCGGCTGAATGAACTGGGTTATGACTGCCATGATGAAACACATAACCCGGCGTTCAGGTTCTTCCTGGCGGGTTAACGACAGCCATTAAAAAAGGGTTCATGTAAAAACATGAACCCTTTTTGCTACTGTATCAGCAGATTACAGCGTGATAACGTCGAATTCGACTTCGGTATTCACGTCAGCATCGTAATCCACACCGTCGAGGGCAAAACCGAACAGGTTCAGGAATTCCTGCTTGTATCCTGCATAGTCAGTTTCTTGCGCCAGGTTTTCGGTAGTGATCAGCGGCCACAGATCGCGACATGCCTGCTGAATGTCGTCACGCAGTTCCCAGTCATCCATACGGATACGCTGGTTGTCATCAAGCGCCACTTTATCGCCGTACAGGCTGGTGGTCATCAGACGGCTGATCTGCTCAATACAACCTTCGTGAATGCCCTGCGCTTTCATCAGCTTGAAGACCATGGAGATGTACAGCGGCATTACCGGAATCGCAGAAGATGCCTGGGTGATGACGGACTTCAGTACCGCAACGTTAGCGGAACCGTTCAGCGGTGCCAGCTGGTTACGCAGCTCACCCGCCGCGCGATCGAGGTCTTCTTTCGCTTTGCCCAGTGCGCCGTGCCAGTAGATTGGCCAGGTCAGGTCGGTACCGATGTAGGAGTAGGCTACGGTTTTCACGCCATCAGCCAGCACGCCCGCTTCGCTCAGCGCACCCATCCACAGTTCCCAGTCTTCGCCGCCCATGACGGTGACGGTGTTCTGTACTTCTTCTTCGGTAGCCGGCTCAATGCTGGCGGTGATGATCTGATCTTTATTGGTATCGATCGCTTTAGAGGTGTAAACCTCACCGATTGGCTTCAGCGCTGAACGGACGATTTCACCGGTTTTCGGCATTTTACGCACTGGGGAAGCCAGTGAGTAAACCACCAGGTCAATCTGACCCAGGTCTTCTTTGATAAGTTTGATCACTTCATCACGGCATTCGTCAGAGAACGCATCGCCGTTGATGCTTTTGGAGTACAGACCTTCACGCTTGGCCGCTTCGTCGAAAGCTGCAGAGTTATACCAGCCTGCGGAACCTGGTTTGGTATCCGTGCCCGGTTTTTCGAAAAATACGCCGATAGTGGCGGCACCGCTGCCAAAGGCGGCGGAAATTCTGGAAGCCAGACCGTAACCGGTGGAAGCACCGATCACCAGCACGCGAGACGGGCCGTTCTCGATTTTCCCGTTCTGCTTAACATACTCGATCTGCTTTTCCACGTTGACTTTGCAGCCAGTCGGATGGGTCGTTGTACAGATGAATCCACGAATTTTTGGTTTGATTATCATAATGATGGCTAATTAAGTTTGTATTTTCGCTGTCAAGTGCGCAATGACACCGTCTGTTCTGGCCTGCTTAACGCGATGGTTAACAAGCCCCCCACTACAATGGATCACGACATTATACAGAAAAGGAGCGCCAATACTGAATCTACCACTGATTTTAGACCTGACGCTGGCGCTACTCTGCGGATTTACGTTCCAGAACAATCTTCCAAAACGCGTCGATCAGCGGTTCATGCAGCCGCTTTTTCGGCGCGCAGACGCCAAGCTCGAACGGTGTTTTTTCGTCACTGCGCTCTAAAATCATCACGCGATTACGCACCGGCTCCGGGCTGTTTTCTAGCACCACTTCCGGCAGCAGCGCCACGCCGCAGCCCAGCGCCACCATTGAGACCATCGCTTCGTGGCCACCCACCGTGGCGTAAATCGATGGGTTGCTGATTTTGTGACGGCGGAACCACAGCTCGATACGGCGGCGTACCGGACCCTGATCGGCCATGATAAACGGCACCGTCGACCAGTCTGGCTTATCGACCGATACCTGATTACGCACCGGGCAGGGCAGCGCCGGAGCGATCAACACAACCGTCAGATTCTCCAGCATCGAGAACGCCACCGCGCCAGGCAGTGTTTCGGGCTTACCGGCAATCGCCAGATCGGCTTCGCCAGTGACCACTTTGTCCATCGCATCGGCGGCGTCGCCGGTGGTGAGCTTAATTTCCACCGATGGATGCTCGGCGCGGAAACGGTCAAGGATTGGCGGCAGATGGCTGTAGGCGGCAGTTACCGAACAGAAGATATGCAGTTCGCCCGACAGCGACGGCCCTTGTTGATCGAGGGTGTGGCGTAACTGTTGGTACTGCAACAGCGTCTGTTGGGCAAACACGCGCAGCTCTTCACCTGCTTCGGTCAACGTAACCGTGCGGTTATCGCGCACAAAAAGTGGCTGCCCGAGATCTTCTTCCAGCCTCTGAATCTGGCGCGAGAGCGTGGAGGGGCTAACGTGCATTGCCCGCGCGCTGCGGCCAAAGTGACGACTTTCAGCCAAATGCAGGAACATTTTCAGATCGCGTAAATCCACAGACGAGCCTCCGATTTTCTACGTTGCATAAATTGCAATGTGACGTTGTGAATATATCAATTTCCGCAATAAATTTCCTGTTGTAATGTGGATTCAATCTCGCAAATACAAATCTGCGAACCGAATAATAAGCACCACAACACAACATCACGGAGTACACCATCATGGCTAACTACTTTAATACACTGAACCTGCGCCAGCAGCTGGCACAGCTGGGTAAATGTCGCTTTATGGGCCGCGACGAATTCGCCGATGGTGCGAGCTACCTTCAGGGTAAAAAAGTGGTCATCGTCGGCTGTGGCGCTCAGGGTCTGAACCAGGGCCTGAACATGCGTGACTCCGGTCTGGATATCTCCTACGCCCTGCGTAAAGAAGCGATTGCTGAGAAGCGTGCTTCCTGGCGTAAAGCGACCGAAAACGGCTTCAAAGTGGGTACCTACGAAGAGCTGATCCCGCAGGCTGATCTGGTTGTCAACCTGACTCCAGACAAGCAGCACTCCGACGTTGTGCGTTCTGTACAGCCGCTGATGAAAGACGGCGCAGCGCTGGGTTACTCCCACGGCTTCAACATCGTGGAAGTGGGCGAGCAGATCCGTAAAGACATCACCGTCGTGATGGTGGCACCGAAATGTCCGGGTACAGAAGTGCGTGAAGAGTACAAACGTGGTTTCGGCGTACCTACGCTGATCGCCGTTCACCCGGAAAACGATCCGAAAGGCGAAGGCATGGCGATTGCTAAAGCCTGGGCTACGGCCACCGGCGGTCACCGTGCGGGCGTGCTGGAGTCCTCCTTCGTTGCGGAAGTGAAATCTGACCTGATGGGCGAGCAGACTATCCTGTGCGGTATGCTGCAGGCCGGTTCTCTGCTGTGCTTCGATAAGCTGGTGGAAGAAGGTACTGACCCGGCATATGCTGAAAAACTGATTCAGTTCGGCTGGGAAACCATTACCGAAGCGCTGAAGCAGGGCGGCATCACCCTGATGATGGACCGTCTGTCTAACCCAGCTAAGCTGCGTGCTTACGCACTGTCCGAGCAGCTGAAAGAAATTATGGCGCCGCTGTTCCAGAAACACATGGACGACATCATCTCCGGTGAATTCTCTTCCGGCATGATGGCTGACTGGGCCAACGACGATAAGAAACTGCTGACCTGGCGTGAAGAGACCGGCAAAACCGCGTTCGAAACCGCTGCCCAGTTCGACGGTAAAATCGGCGAGCAGGAATACTTTGATAAAGGCGTTCTGATGATTGCGATGGTGAAAGCGGGCGTTGAGCTGGCGTTCGAAACCATGGTGGATTCCGGCATCATCGAAGAATCTGCTTACTACGAATCACTGCACGAACTGCCGCTGATCGCCAACACTATTGCCCGTAAGCGTCTGTACGAAATGAACGTGGTTATCTCTGATACCGCAGAATACGGCAACTACCTGTTCTCTTACGCTTGCGTACCGCTGCTGAAAGAGTTCATGACCACTCTGCAGACCGGCGACCTGGGCAAAGCGATTGCCGAAGGCGCGGTAGACAACGCGCAGCTGCGTGACGTGAACGATGCGATTCGCGGCCACGCTATCGAGAAAGTGGGTCAGAAACTGCGTGGCTATATGACCGATATGAAGCGTATTGCGGTCGCAGGATAATTCCTCATAGAGGAATGGCATATCAACAGCGCTTCGTAGGCCGGATAAGCGAAGCGCTATCCGGCAAAAAAAGCCCGGTGTTTAAACACCGGGCTTTCTATTAGTTACGGTACAGTACTTTAATGATGTGGTAACCGAACTGAGTGTGCAGCGGACCGGTTGGCTCCAGCACAGGGCAGGAAAAGACCACTTTGTCGAATGCCGGAACCATCTGGCCCTGACGGAATTCGCCCAAATCACCGCCGCGTTTGCCTGATGGGCAGATGGAGTGTTTTTTCGCCAGTTTGCCGAAGTCGGCGCCGTTTTTAATCTGCTCCAGAAGATCCAGTGCCAGTTTCTCTTCTTTAACAAGGATATGCACTGCTGCTGCTGTTTTTGCCATGATCGTGCCTTGAGTGGGGTGGTTAAGGCTGGCTATACTACCACGCTGTTATTCTCCCCTCCCGACTTTCATGAGTGACCCTTTATGCGTTTGAACCCCGGACAACAACAAGCCGTCGAATTCGTCACCGGACCTTGCCTGGTGCTGGCGGGAGCGGGTTCCGGCAAGACGCGTGTTATCACCAACAAAATTGCCCATCTGATCCGTGAATGTGGCTATCAGGCACGACATATTGCGGCAGTGACCTTTACCAATAAGGCTGCGCGCGAGATGAAAGAGCGCGTGGCACAAACGCTGGGTCGTAAAGAGGCGCGTGGGTTGATGATCTCCACCTTCCACACCCTGGGACTGGATATCATTAAGCGTGAATATGCGGCGTTGGGGATGAAGTCTAACTTCTCGTTGTTTGACGATACTGACCAGGTGGCCTTGCTTAAGGAACTGACCGAAGGGCTAATCGAAGACGATAAGCTTATTCTCCAGCAGCTGATCTCGACGATCTCCAACTGGAAAAACGATCTGATGACGCCAGCGCAGGCGGCAGCCAGCGCAAAAGGCGATCGCGATCGTATTTTTGCCCACTGCTATGGTCTGTATGACGCGCATATGAAGGCGTGCAACGTCCTCGATTTTGACGATCTGATCCTGCTTCCCACGCTGCTGCTACAGCGCAATGAAGAAGTACGTGAGCGCTGGCAAAACAGAATCCGCTACCTGCTGGTGGATGAATATCAGGATACTAACACCAGCCAGTACGAGCTGGTGAAGTTGCTGGTAGGGAAACGTGCGCGCTTTACCGTCGTGGGCGATGACGATCAGTCGATCTACTCCTGGCGCGGCGCCCGTCCGCAGAACCTGGTACTGTTGAGCAAAGATTTTCCGGCTTTGCAGGTGGTGAAGCTGGAGCAAAACTACCGTTCATCAGGTCGCATCCTGAAGGCGGCGAACATCCTCATTGCGAACAATCCACACGTCTTTGAAAAGCGGCTCTTTTCCGAGTTGGGTTACGGTGCTGAGCTGAAGGTACTGAGCGCAAATAATGAAGAGCATGAAGCCGAACGTGTGACCGGGGAATTAATTGCCCATCACTTTGTGAACAAGACGCAATATAAAGACTACGCCATCCTTTATCGCGGCAACCATCAGTCGCGCGTGTTCGAAAAGTTTCTGATGCAGAACCGTATTCCGTACAAAATCTCCGGCGGAACATCGTTCTTCTCGCGTCCGGAAATTAAAGATCTGCTGGCCTACCTGCGTGTGCTGAGCAACCCGGATGACGACAGCGCATTTTTGCGCATCGTAAACACGCCAAAGCGTGAAATCGGTCCGGCTACGCTGCAAAAGTTGGGTGAATGGGCGATGACGCGTAATAAAAGCCTGTTTACCGCCAGCTTTGATATGGGGCTTAGCCAGACACTGACCGGGCGCGGGTATGACTCTCTGACCCGCTTTACGCACTGGCTGGGTGAAATTCAGCGCCTGGCGGAGCGCGAACCGGTTGCCGCTGTGCGCGATCTTATTCACGGTATTGATTACGAATCCTGGCTGTATGAAACCTCGCCGAGCCCGAAAGCGGCTGAAATGCGTATGAAAAACGTCAATACGCTGTTCAGCTGGATGACGGAGATGCTGGAAGGCAGTGAGCTGGAAGAGCCAATGACCCTGACCCAGGTCGTTACCCGCTTTACTCTGCGCGACATGATGGAACGTGGAGAGAGTGAAGAAGAGCTGGATCAGGTGCAATTGATGACGCTGCATGCCTCCAAAGGGCTGGAGTTCCCGTACGTGTTTATGGTGGGAATGGAAGAAGGATTTTTGCCGCACCAGAGCAGTATCGATGAAGACAATATCGACGAAGAACGTCGTCTGGCTTACGTAGGGATTACGCGTGCACAGAAAGAACTCATCTTCACGCTGTGTAAAGAGCGTCGTCAGTACGGTGAGCTGGTGCGTCCGGAACCGAGTCGTTTCCTGCTGGAGCTGCCACAGGATGACGTTATCTGGGAGCAAGAGCGTAAAGTGGTGAGCGCTGAGGAGCGGATGCAAAAAGGGCAGGCCAGCATCGCTAATATTCGGGCAATGATGGCGAAAGCCAAAGCGAAGTAGGTATTTTGTAGGCCGGATACGTGTAAACGCGCGCTATCCGGCAACCAACATCTAATGAACGTCCAGTGGCCAGTGGACATAGCTTTGCCACTGACTTTCCTGATCGATTAACTCTTTACCCAGCGGATGATGTTCCAGCCAGCCTTCTGGTAGCGTGACCGTCAGGTGCTCGTTTCTTGCATCCATTTGAATTTCCGGCACAAGATCGTCACGGCGACGGCTGGCGAAGATGATCGCCAAACGTAGCAAACGGCAAAGATGCTCTGCGATGCGCGGTGGCACTGCGTTTTGCTGGTGGAGCGAAGAGAGATCGACGGGATTGGTCTGGTTGAGTAACAGCGTTGCTAGCAGTTTCTTTTGCGCAGGGGTAAAACCCGGGAGATCGAGATTGCGCACCAGATAAGCGGCATGCTGTGGTGCCTGTTTAAAATCAACGCTTAGGCCAATTTCATGCAGCTGACAGGCACTAATCAGTAGTTCGCGGCTAATCGGTTCAAGATGCCACTTTTTTTCTACCTGATCGAGAAATTTAGTCGCTAAATTAGCAACGCGATGTGCTTGCTCTGTATCGACCATAAAGCGACGCTGGATATTGCGTAATGTGCGGCTACGAATATCCTGATCCACCGCCAGGTGCAGCATACCGTAGACCAGACCTTCACGTAATGCGCCGCCGGCCAGGGTCATGCATTGAATGTTCAGTTCGGTGAAAATAGCAATCAGAATGGCCAGCCCGCTGGGGAAAACCAGCGCACGTTCCAGCGTTAACCCTTCGATTTCCAGCTCTTCCAGACGACCGCAGTGAATGGCACGCTGCTTAAGCTGCTGAAGTTTGGCCAGCGTAATGCGCTCATCCATGCCCTGCGCCATCATGATTTCCTGCAACGCCTGGACGGTACCAGAGGCACCAACGCAAACTTTCCAGCCATGAAAACGCAGTTTGTCGGCGACCGGGCGCAGAACTTCACGTGCGGCCTTCTCTGCCTCGTCAAAGTTTTCCTGTGCCAGATTACGATCGGTAAAATAGCGTTCGAGCCAGGTGACGCAGCCCATCGACAGGCTGAACAGAGAGGTGGTTTGTGCGCCGGAACCGGTGACTAATTCAGTGCTGGCGCCACCAATATCCACAACCAGACGCTGATCGGCACCGCCGGTTGTGTGGGCTACACCTTGATAAATCAGTCGCGCTTCTTCTTCACCGCTAATTACCTGGACAGGGCAGCCAAGGATCTCTTGCGCTTTGGCAATAAACACATCGGCATTTACGGCGATGCGTAATGTTGCCGTGGCGACCACGCGGATTTGTGGATGCGGAATATCCTGCAGACGTTCTGCAAACAAGCGCAAGCATTGCCAGCCGCGCTCCATCGCTTCAACAGAGAGCTCGTTGTCACCGTTGAGTCCAGCGGCCAGACGCACTTTGCGTTTGATACGCGTGAGCGTCTGGATGCTTCCTGCCACCTCGCGTACAACCAGCATATGAAAACTATTCGAGCCGAGATCGATTGCCGCATACAGCGAAGTAGAATTCATACACTTCATCCTTCAACCTGTATCTGTGTTGGCTGCGTTCTCTCACCCGAATAACTTACTAAAGTAAGCTCATCGGGATTCGTTTTCTTGCCGCCTTGATACAGGCTGAATGATTTTGTGTATGGCATAACTTTTCTTAACCTGAACGACGACGATTACGCGGAGCACCACCGGTACGGCGTGGGCCATTGCCTGTACGCGGGCGCGTTAAGCGCAACGGCTTCGGCAGATCGGTCATCAGCGCATCCGGGTTATATTTGCTTACCGGAATCGAGTGGCCGATATAGGTCTCGATTGCGGGTAAATTCAGCGCGTACTCTTCACAGGCCAGGCTGATAGAGTGACCGCTTGCGCCAGCACGTCCGGTACGACCGATTCGGTGAACGTAATCTTCACAGTCATCCGGCAGGTCATAGTTAAATACGTGCGTTACAGCTGGAATATGCAGGCCACGCGCAGCGACATCCGTCGCAACGAGAATGTCGAGATCGCCACGGGTGAACTCATCAAGAATACGCAGACGTTTTTTCTGTGCTACGTCACCGGTCAGCAGACCGACGCGATGACCGTCCGCAGCAAGGCTGCCCCAGATATCTTCACAACGATGCTTGGTGTTAGCAAAAACAATGGCGCGATCTGGCCACTCTTCTTCAATCAGCGTTTGCAGCAAACGCATTTTCTCTTCGTTGGAAGGGTAGAAGAGCTCTTCTTTAATGCGGTGGCCTGTTTTCTGTTCCGGTTCGACTTCAACGTACTCAGCGTTATTCATCTGTTCGAACGCCAGTTCGCGAACGCGGTATGAGAGGGTTGCAGAAAACAGCATGTTCAGACGTTGGGTGGTTGGCGGCATACGACGGAACAGCCAACGGATATCTTTAATAAAGCCCAGATCGTACATACGATCGGCTTCATCCAGCACCACGACCTGAATCGCGCCCAGATTAATGTGGTTCTGTTTTGCATAGTCGATGAGACGACCGGTCGTGCCGATAAGAATATCGACGCCGCTTTCCAGCACTTTCAGTTGTTTATCATAACCGTCGCCGCCATACGCCAGGCCTAATTTCAGACCCGTGGTCTGTGCCAGCGGCTCGGCATCGGCGTGGATCTGCACGGCTAACTCACGCGTTGGTGCCATAATTAACGCACGCGGTTGGTTCACCTTGCGATCGGCAATCGCGGGATGAGAGAGAAGATAATGAAACGTTGACGTCAGGAACGCCATCGTTTTTCCGGTACCGGTTTGCGCCTGCCCGGCAACATCACGACCAGCCAGCGTTAGCGGCAGCGCGAGGGCCTGAATGGGCGTGCAGTTATGAAAGCCTTTGTTTTCAAGGGCTTCTATCACCTTTGGGTGCAGGGCGAAGTCGGAAAACTTCTGTTCTGTTAAATGTGTTTTGCTCATAGTGTGGTAGAATATCAGCTTACTATTGCTTTACGAAAGCGTATCCGGTGAAATAAAGTCAACCTTTAGTTGGTTAATGCTACATCAACACGTCGTTGATTAATGCTACACCAATGCACCAGGCTTATTCCTGTGGAGTTATTATGAGCGATAAAATTATTCACCTGACTGACGACAGTTTTGACACGGATGTACTCAAAGCGGACGGAGCAATCCTCGTTGATTTCTGGGCAGAGTGGTGCGGTCCGTGCAAAATGATCGCTCCGATTCTGGATGAAATCGCTGACGAATATCAGGGCAAACTGACGGTTGCTAAACTGAACATTGACCAAAACCCAGGCACCGCGCCGAAGTATGGTATCCGTGGCATCCCGACCCTGCTGCTGTTTAAAAACGGTGAAGTTGCGGCGACGAAAGTCGGCGCGCTGTCCAAAGGTCAGTTGAAAGAATTCCTCGACGCTAATTTAGCGTAAGGAAGTCTCATGATCGGGCGACCCTACTTCGAAATGATTCGGATGACTGGACGCCCGACTTGAGTCGTGCTAAGTTAGTGTTGACTTCGTATTAAACATACCTTATTAAGTTTGAATCTAGTTATATCCAATACTTCCCGTTGTTTCTCGCGCGAGAAGTGGACAGATTCCTGGCTTGTCACTCAATCCGTCTTGTCGTTTCAGTTCTGCGTACTTTCCTGTGACCAGACAGCGAACAGACATGAGTTGATGGCCGTAAACAGGCATGGATGACCCTGCCATACCATTCACAACATTAAGTTCGAGATTTACCCCAAGTTTAAGAACTCACACCATTATGAATCTTACCGAATTAAAGAATACGCCGGTTTCTGAGCTGATCACTCTCGGCGAAAATATGGGCCTTGAAAACCTGGCTCGTATGCGCAAGCAGGACATTATTTTTGCCATCCTGAAGCAGCACGCAAAGAGTGGCGAAGATATCTTTGGTGACGGTGTGCTGGAGATATTGCAGGATGGATTTGGTTTCCTCCGCTCTGCAGACAGCTCCTACCTCGCCGGTCCTGATGACATCTACGTTTCTCCCAGCCAAATCCGCCGTTTCAACCTCCGCACTGGTGATACCATTTCTGGTAAGATTCGCCCGCCAAAAGAAGGTGAACGCTACTTTGCGCTGTTGAAAGTTAACGAAGTTAACTACGACAAACCAGAAAACGCCCGTAACAAAATCCTCTTTGAGAACTTAACGCCGCTGCACGCAAACTCTCGTCTGCGTATGGAACGTGGTAACGGTTCTACTGAAGACTTAACGGCGCGTGTACTGGATCTGGCATCGCCGATCGGTCGTGGCCAACGTGGTCTGATTGTTGCTCCGCCGAAAGCGGGTAAAACCATGCTGCTGCAGAACATCGCGCAGAGCATTGCATACAATCATCCTGACTGCGTGCTGATGGTGCTGCTGATTGACGAACGTCCGGAAGAAGTTACCGAGATGCAGCGTCTGGTGAAAGGTGAAGTGGTTGCCTCTACCTTTGACGAACCAGCCTCCCGTCACGTTCAGGTTGCGGAAATGGTTATCGAGAAGGCGAAACGTCTGGTTGAACACAAGAAAGACGTTATCATTCTGCTTGACTCCATCACCCGTCTGGCGCGTGCATATAACACCGTGGTTCCGGCTTCCGGTAAAGTACTGACCGGTGGTGTGGACGCCAACGCCCTGCATCGTCCTAAGCGTTTCTTTGGTGCTGCACGTAACGTGGAAGAGGGCGGTAGCCTGACAATTATCGCGACTGCGCTGATTGATACCGGCTCTAAAATGGATGAAGTTATCTACGAAGAGTTTAAAGGTACCGGCAACATGGAACTGCATCTCTCTCGTAAGATTGCTGAAAAACGCGTCTTCCCGGCTATCGACTACAACCGTTCCGGTACCCGTAAAGAAGAGCTGCTCACCACCCAGGAAGAGCTGCAGAAAATGTGGATCCTGCGCAAAATCATCCATCCGATGGGTGAAATCGACGCAATGGAATTCCTCATTAACAAACTGGCGATGACCAAGACCAACGACGACTTCTTCGATATGATGAAGCGCTCCTGATTCGGGCATCATCTGAAAACGCCACGTTTTTACGTGGCGTTTTGCTTTTGTGGATGTAATCTTAACGACACAATAATAATAATCCGGTATGACATACCGCCTGGCGACGAAGGGTTGTAATTCGTATTTTGTGGTTAATAATCATACAGAACCACCTGATATGGAATCGGGTTTCTCTTCTGAATAATCGCCTGGATGGTTATACTTCATATATTGATATTCTTTGAGAGTATGTATAGTGAATTTACTGACAGCAAGTACTGATCTCATCAGTATTTTTTTATTCACAACGCTGTTTCTTTTCTTTGCCCGTAAGGTTGCGAAAAAGATAGGATTGGTGGATAAACCCAACTTCCGCAAACGTCATCAGGGACTGATTCCGTTGGTTGGGGGGATTTCGGTTTACGCAGGCATTTGCTTTACGTTCCTCATCGCCGATTATTATATCCCGCATGCAACTCTCTACCTGGCTTGTGCCGGTGTACTGGTGTTTATCGGTGCGCTGGACGACCGCTTTGATATCAGTGTAAAAATCCGTGCGACCATCCAGGCTATCATCGGCATCATTATGATGGCGGTAGGTAAGCTCTATCTGTTGAGCCTTGGGTTCATTTTTGGCCCTTGGGAGATGGTGCTCGGTCCTTTTGGCTATTTCCTTACCCTTTTCGCCGTTTGGGCTGCAATTAACGCCTTTAACATGGTGGATGGGATTGATGGTCTGTTAGGCGGGCTATCCAGCGTATCATTCGCCGCAATGGGGCTTATCTTGTGGTTTGACGGCCAGACAAGCCTGGCTATCTGGTGTTTTGCCATGATCGCCGCCATTCTGCCTTACATCATGCTGAACCTGGGTATTCTCGGACGGCGCTATAAGGTCTTTATGGGCGATGCGGGGAGTACGCTGATTGGCTTTACGGTCATCTGGATCCTGCTGGAGACCACTCAAGGTAAAACGCATCCTATTAGTCCGGTCACCGCACTGTGGATTATTGCTATTCCGTTAATGGATATGGTTGCGATCATGTATCGTCGTTTACGTAAAGGCATGAGCCCTTTCTCCCCGGACCGTCAACATATTCACCATTTAATCATGCGTGCCGGGTTTACCTCCCGACAGGCTTTTGTCCTGATTACACTGGCTGCTGCGATCCTGGCTTCTATCGGCGTGTTGGCTGAATATTCTCGGGTCGTTCCGGAATGGGTGATGCTGGTGCTCTTTTTACTGGCATTTGTCTTGTACGACTATTGTATTAAACGTGCCTGGAAGGTAGCGAGATTTATCAAACGCTGGAAGCGCAAGTTGCGTAGAAACCGTGACAGTAAACCAAACTTAACCAAATAAATTGAGGGTACGATGACACAACCATTACCGGGGGAACATGCCATGAGCGCTGAAAATGAACTGGACATCCGTGGGTTGTTTCGTACTTTGTGGACAGGGAAGGTGTGGATCGTCGGTATGGCTCTCGCCTTCGCGTTAGTCGCTCTCGCCTATACGTTTTTTGCTCGTCAGGAGTGGAGCGCGACGGCGATTTCAGACAGGCCAACGGTTAATATGTTGGGCGGCTATTACTCTCAGCAGCAGTTCTTACGTAACCTGGACATCAAGGCCAGTCTTGCATCTGCGGATCAGCCGTCAGTGATGGATGAGGCCTATAAAGAATTTATCATGCAGCTTGCCTCATGGGATACGCGCCGTGAATTCTGGCAGCAGACTGATTATTACAAGCAACGTATGGTGGGTAACAGTAAAGCCGATGCGGCGATGCTGGATGAACTGATTAATAACATTCAGTTTATGCCCGGCGATGCGGTTCGTAATACCAATGACAGCGTGAAGCTGATTGCCGAAACGGCACCTGATGCCAACAATCTGTTGCGTCAGTACGTCGCGTTTGCCAGTCAGCGTGCGGCGCGTCATCTGAACGACGAGTTAAAGGGAGCCTGGGCTGCGCGCACTGTGCAAATGAAGGCGCAGGTTAAACGCCAGGAAGAAGTGGCGAAATCGATTTTCTCTCGCCGAGTTCACAACATTGAGCAGGCTCTCAAAATTGCTGAACAGCATAATATTTCGCGTACTTCCACTGACGTTCCGGCTGAAGAGCTACCCGATTCTGAACTGTTTTTGCTTGGACGTCCTATGCTGCAGGCACGACTCGAAAACCTGCAATCTGTTGGTCCCGATTTCGATCTGGACTACTTCCAAAACCGAGCCATGCTTAACACACTGAACGTTGGGCCAACTCTGGATCCGCGTTTTCAGACCTATCGTTATTTGCGTACGCCGGAGGAACCGGTAAAACGTGACAGCCCTCGTCGTGCCTTCCTGATGATTATGTGGGGCATCGTTGGGGCTCTGATCGGTGCCGGTGTCGCGTTAACCCGTCGCCGCACGATTTAGCAATATCGTTGCAGTGAGGGGCTGGGCCCTCACTGCCAATCCGAAGAGAATCGATGTGAAAGTACTGACTGTATTTGGCACGCGACCGGAGGCCATAAAAATGGCACCTCTGGTTCATGCGCTGGCAAAAGATCCTGATTTTGAGGCAAAAGTTTGCGTCACGGCGCAGCATCGGGAGATGCTCGATCAGGTGTTGAACCTCTTTTCCATTGTACCTGACTACGATCTCAATATTATGCAGCCAGGTCAGGGACTAACAGAAATTACCTGCCGAATACTGGAAGGATTAAAGCCAATTCTGGCTGATTTTAAACCTGACGTTGTGTTAGTTCACGGCGATACCACAACCACCATTGCTACTAGCCTGGCCGCGTTCTATCAGCGCATCCCGGTAGGGCATGTGGAGGCAGGCTTACGTACAGGCGATCTCTACTCTCCCTGGCCGGAAGAGGCGAACCGTACGCTGACCGGGCATCTGGCGATGTATCATTTTGCACCAACAGAAAACTCGCGCCAAAACCTGTTACGAGAAAACATTTCTGATAGTCGAATCTTCGTTACAGGTAATACGGTTATTGATGCGTTGATCTGGGTACGCGATCGCGTACTGGCGAGCGATGCATTGCGAGCTGAACTGGCAGAGCATTACCCATTCCTGAGCTCGGATAAAAAGATGATACTGGTGACCGGTCATCGTCGGGAAAGCTTCGGTCGCGGTTTTGAACACATTTGCCATGCGTTGGCGGAAATTGCTGCGGCCAATCAGAACGTACAGATTGTCTATCCGGTGCACCTGAATCCTAACGTCAGCGAACCGGTTAATCGCATTCTGGGTCACGTTGAAAACGTCATCCTGATTGAACCGCAGGATTACATGCCGTTTGTCTGGCTGATGAATCACGCCTGGCTGATCCTTACCGACTCTGGCGGGATTCAGGAAGAAGCCCCATCTCTGGGGAAACCCGTACTGGTGATGCGCGAAACGACGGAACGTCCGGAAGCGATTACTGCAGGCACAGTACGTCTGGTAGGGACCGACCCGCAGCGTATTGTCGAAGAAGTCACGCGTTTGCTGCATGACGACAATGAATATCAGACCATGAGCCGCGCCCATAATCCGTATGGTGACGGGCAGGCATGTGGCCGCATTTTACACGCGTTAAAAAATAATCGGATATCGCTATGAGTTTTACGACCATTTCTGTCATTGGGCTGGGTTATATCGGACTGCCGACGGCGGCTGCCTTTGCTTCCCGTCAAAAGCATGTGATTGGCGTAGATGTAAATCAACACGCGGTGGATACCATTAATCGCGGTGAAATTCATATCGTTGAGCCAGATTTGGGCGCAGTGGTGAAAACGGCGGTCGAAAATGGATTTCTGCGTGCGACCACAACCCCTGTAGATGCGGATGCCTATCTGATTGCTGTGCCTACTCCGTTTAAGGGGGAGCACGAACCCGATATGGTTTATGTGGAAGCCGCAGCCAAGTCTCTTGCACCGGTGCTGAAAAAAGGCGCGTTGGTGATCCTTGAATCGACGTCGCCTGTCGGGGCCACTGAACAGATGGCCACATGGCTGGCTGAAATGCGTCCTGACCTGACTTTCCCGCAGCAAGTCGGTGAACACGCGGACGTTAACATTGCTTATTGCCCAGAGCGCGTGCTGCCGGGCCAGGTGATGGTTGAACTGATTAAAAACGACCGCGTGATTGGGGGAATGACCTCCGTCTGTTCCGCGCGTGCTAGCGAACTGTACAACATTTTCCTTGAGGGCGAATGTGTCGTGACCAACGCCCGTACGGCGGAAATGTGCAAACTGACTGAAAATAGCTTCCGTGACGTCAATATCGCCTTCGCCAATGAGCTGTCGCTGATTTGCGCCGATCAGGGGATCAACGTCTGGGAACTGATTCGACTGGCAAATCGCCATCCGCGCGTGAATATTTTGCAGCCGGGTCCGGGGGTTGGCGGGCACTGTATCGCGGTTGATCCGTGGTTTATCGTGGCGCAGAACCCGCAGCAGGCGAAATTGATTCGCACCGCGCGTGAGGTAAACGACGGTAAACCTCATTGGGTGGTTGATCAGGTAAAAGCTGCCGTGGCCGACTGTCTGGCGGATACCAATAAACGGGCCAGCGAAGTGAAAATTGCCTGTTTTGGTCTGGCATTTAAACCGAATATTGATGACTTACGTGAAAGCCCGGCGATGGGAATTGCGCAAAGCATCGCGCATTGGCACAAAGGTGAAACATTGGTAGTGGAACCGAACATCCATCAACTGCCGAAAAAACTGGACGGTCTGTGCCAACTGGCAGCGCTGGACGATGCCCTGGCTAGCGCCGATGTGCTGGTCTTGCTGGTCGACCATAATGAATTTAAAGCCATTAAAGGCGATGCGGTTCACCAGCAATATATCGTTGATACCAAAGGGGTCTGGCGCTAATGAAACGAATTCTGGTTACCGGTGGAGCGGGATTCATCGGCTCGGCGGTTGTACGGCATATCATTCAGGAGACTCAGGATGCGGCAATTGTGGTCGATAAGCTGACCTATGCCGGAAACCTGATGTCGTTGGAGCCGGTTGCACAGAATCCTCGTTTTACCTTTGAGAAAGTCGATATCTGCGATCGAGCTTCGCTCGACAGGGTGTTTCAACACTATCAGCCGGACTGCGTGATGCATCTGGCGGCAGAAAGCCACGTCGATCGCTCAATTGATGGTCCGGCCGCCTTTATCGAAACGAACATCGTGGGAACCTACATGCTGTTGGAAGCGGCGCGCGCTTACTGGAGTGATTTAACCAGCGAGAAAAAATCAGCGTTTCGTTTCCACCATATCTCGACTGACGAGGTGTATGGCGACCTGCATTCTACGGATGATTTCTTCACTGAAACCACACCGTATGCACCGAGCAGCCCTTATTCCGCGTCGAAAGCCAGCAGCGATCATCTGGTTCGTGCCTGGCTGCGTACCTACGGTCTGCCAACGCTGATAACCAACTGTTCTAACAACTATGGTCCGTACCATTTCCCGGAAAAACTGATTCCGCTGATGATCCTCAACGCATTGGCGGGGAAGCCGTTGCCGGTTTACGGCAATGGGCAACAGATCCGTGACTGGTTGTATGTAGAAGATCACGCCAGGGCGCTCTATTGTGTGGCGAGAACGGGCGCGGTGGGAGAAACCTATAATATCGGTGGCCATAACGAGCGTAAAAACCTGGAAGTTGTCGAAACGGTTTGCAGCCTGTTGGAAGAGCTGGCACCGCAAAAGCCGCAGGGTATCGCGCAGTACCGCGACTTGATCGCTTTTGTGGACGATCGCCCGGGTCATGATTTGCGTTATGCCATTGACGCGTCGAAAATTGCGCGTGAACTAGGCTGGATGCCGCAAGAAACGTTTGAAAGCGGAATGCGCAAAACCGTGCAGTGGTATCTGGCTAATCAGGCATGGTGGAAACCCGTGCAGGACGGCAGTTACCAGGGCGAACGTTTAGGTCTGAAGGGCTAACAGCCTGGTTTTGGCTCCCGGAGGAGACAACGCATGAAAGGTATCATTCTGGCGGGTGGCTCAGGTACTCGCCTGTATCCCATTACGCGTGGCGTATCGAAGCAGCTATTGCCTATTTACGATAAGCCGATGATTTACTACCCGTTATCAGTATTGATGCTGGCGGGAATTCGCGAAATCCTGATTATCACTACACCGGAAGATAAAGGCTATTTCCAGCGCTTACTGGGCGATGGATCTGAGTTCGGCATTGAATTGCACTATGCTGAGCAACCCAGTCCGGATGGATTAGCACAGGCATTTATCATTGGTGAAACGTTCCTTAACGGTGAACCATCATGTCTGGTGTTAGGAGACAATATCTTCTTTGGTCAGGGATTCAGTCCAAAACTGCGTCACGTAGCCGCCAGAATGCAAGGCGCGACGGTGTTTGGTTACCAGGTGATGGATCCTGAACGTTTTGGTGTCGTGGAGTTTGACGACAATTTTCGAGCTATCTCGCTGGAAGAGAAGCCGAAAGCACCAAAATCCAACTGGGCAGTGACTGGTCTCTATTTCTATGACAGCAAGGTGGTGGAATATGCAAAACGCGTAAAACCTTCTGAGCGTGGGGAGCTGGAGATAACGTCTATTAACCAGATGTACCTTGATGATGGGCATTTGACGGTCGAATTGCTCGGGCGTGGTTTTGCCTGGCTGGATACCGGTACGCACGACAGTCTTATCGAAGCGAGCACGTTTGTGCAGACGGTGGAAAAACGTCAGGGCTTTAAAATAGCCTGTCTGGAAGAAATCGCCTGGCGTAACGGTTGGCTGGATGACGAAGGCGTGAAGCGTGCTGCCAGTTCACTGGCCAAAACGGGTTATGGTCAATACCTGCTGGAGCTGCTCCGTGCTCGTCCGCGCCAGTATTGAGCCGCTTAGCTGGGAAAATACGTTCTTTGGCGTGAATAGCGCCATTGTGCGTTTTGACCAACACGCGCCGGTTCTGACTGCGGATGTGTTGCAGCCCTGGTCGCGGGTACAGGCAAAAATTCCTGCCGCCAATATCCATGAATTAGACGCCCTGCAACAGTTGGGCTTCTCACTGGTTGAAGGTGAAGTGGATTTCGTAATGCCAGTGATGTGTGTCAGCGACGACCCCGGTGCGCAGGTCGCACAAACTACGGATATCCCGGCATTACGCCAATTGGCAGGACAGGCGTTCGCGCAAAGTCGTTTTCGCGCCCCGTGGTATGCCGCAGATGCCAGCGCGCGTTTTTACGCGCAGTGGATTGAAAACGCGGTGCTGGGGACGTTCGATCATCAATGCCTCGTTTTTCGTACACCGGCTGGTGATATTCGTGGCTATGTCTCGTTGCGTGAACTGAATGCGACCGAGGCGCGAATTGGCCTGCTGGCCGGGCGTGGGGCGGGAGCAGAACTGATGCAGGCTGCCCTTTGCTGGGCGCAGGCTCGCGGTAAAACAACATTGCGCGTGGCGACCCAAATGGGCAATACCGCCGCGCTTAAACGTTATATACACAGTGGTGCGAATGTGGAAAGCACCGCGTATTGGTTATACAGGTGACACGATGATTCCATTTAACGCACCGCCGGTGGTGGGCACTGAACTCGATTACATGCAGTCTGCGATGAACAGCGGCAAGCTGTGTGGCGACGGTGGTTTTACCCGTCGCTGCCAACAGTGGCTGGAACAGCATTTTGGCAGCGAGAAAGTATTGCTGACGCCTTCCTGCACCGCATCGCTTGAGATGGCGGCATTGCTGCTGGATATCCAGCCTGACGATGAAGTCATTATGCCGAGCTATACGTTTGTTTCCACGGCCAATGCTTTCGTGCTGCGCGGTGCGAAAATTGTCTTTGTTGATATCCGCCCGGATACCATGAACATTGACGAAACGCTGATTGAAGCGGCGATCACCGACAAGACCCGCGCTATCGTTCCGGTGCATTACGCGGGCGTAGCCTGTGAAATGGATACCATCATGGCGCTGGCGACCAAACATAACCTGTTTGTCGTGGAAGATGCGGCCCAGGGCGTCATGTCGACTTACAAAGGTCGGGCGCTGGGGACGATTGGTCACATCGGTTGCTTTAGCTTCCATGAGACCAAAAACTATACCGCAGGCGGTGAAGGTGGTGCGACGCTGATTAATGATAAAAAATTAGTCGAACGTGCAGAGATCATCCGTGAAAAAGGAACTAACCGCAGCCAGTTTTTCCGCGGTCAGGTGGATAAGTATACCTGGCGTGATATTGGCTCCAGCTATCTGATGTCCGATCTGCAGGCTGCCTATCTGTGGGCGCAACTGGAAGCGGCTGACCGTATTAACCAGCAGCGTCTGGCGCTGTGGCAGAACTACTATGATGCTCTCGAACCGCTGGCGCGTGCCGGACGTATCGAGCTACCTTCTGTCCCGGACGGCTGCGTGCAAAACGCCCATATGTTTTATATCAAGCTGCGCGATATCGACGATCGCACGGCGTTGATTAACTTCTTGAAAGAAGCTGAAATTATGGCGGTGTTCCACTATATCCCGCTACATGATTGTCCGGCTGGCGATAAATTCGGCGTATTTGCCGGTGTTGATCGTTTCACCACTAAAGAGAGCGAGCGTCTGCTGCGCTTGCCGCTGTTTTACAACCTGTCGCCAGTAAACCAGCGAACGGTCATTTCGACCTTACTCAACTACTTCGCCTGATATGTCGCTTGCTAAAGCGTCCTTATGGACGGCAGCCAGTACGCTGGTAAAAATTGGTGCAGGATTGCTGGTCGTGAAGCTGCTGGCGGTGTCGTTTGGCCCGGCAGGTGTGGGGCAGGCGGGTAACTTCCGCCAGATGGTCACCGTGCTTGGTGTCCTGGCGGGGGCCGGCATTTTCAACGGCGTCACGAAATATGTTGCGCAGCACCATGACGATCCGACCCAGCTCCGTAAGGTAGTCGGTACATCTTCCGCGATGGTGCTGGGATTCTCTACGCTGATGGCGGTGATTTTTCTGCTGGCGGCCGCGCCAATCAGTCAGGGATTGTTTGGCCATACTCATTATCAGGGGCTGGTAAGACTGGTTGCGCTGGTGCAGATGGGTATTGCCTGGGCGAACCTGCTGCTGGCGTTGATGAAGGGCTTTCGCGATGCGGCGGGTAACGCGCTGTCGCTGATTGTGGGTAGCCTGGTGGGCGTAGTGGCTTATTATGGCTGTTATCGCCTGGGAGGGTATGAAGGCGCTTTGCTGGGTCTGGCGTTAGTGCCCGCGTTGGTCGTTATCCCCGCCGCTATTATGCTGATTAAGCGTGGGGCAATTCCCCTGCATTACCTGAAACCCTCGTGGGATAACGGTCTGGCTGGACAGCTAAGCAAGTTTACCCTGATGGCGCTGATTACGTCCGTAACGCTGCCTGTGGCATACGTGATGATGCGAAACCTGCTGGCGGCGCAGTACAGTTGGGATGATGTGGGGATTTGGCAGGGAGTAAGCAGTATCTCTGATGCTTATCTGCAATTCATTACCGCCTCATTCAGCGTTTACTTGCTTCCGACGTTGTCTCGACTGACCGAAAAGCGCGACATTACGCGCGAGGTGGTTAAGTCGCTGAAGTTCGTGTTACCGGCGGTTGCCGCTGCGAGCTTTACTGTTTGGTTGCTGCGTGATTTTGCGATCTGGCTGCTTTTCTCCGCAAAATTCACCGCCATGCGCGATCTGTTTGCCTGGCAACTGGTCGGCGATGTACTGAAAGTAGGGGCGTATGTCTTTGGGTATCTGGTGATCGCGAAAGCATCGCTGCGGTTTTATATTTTGGCTGAAATTAGCCAGTTCATGTTATTGACGGTGTTTGCTCACTGGCTGATCCCTGCACACGGTGCGCTGGGAGCGGCACAGGCTTATATGGCAACGTACATCGTCTATTTTTCTCTTTGTTGTGGCGTGTTTTTACTCTGGCGTAGGCGGGCATGACTGTACTGATTCACGTTCTGGGATCGGATATCCCTCACCATAACCAAACCGTGCTGCGGTTTTTCAACGACTCGCTGGCTGCGACGAGCGAGCATGCGCGCACGTTTATGGTTGCCGGTCAGGATGCGGGACTCAGTGAGAGCTGCCCGGCGTTATCGCTAAGCTTCTACAGCGGGAAAAAGGCGCTTGCTGACGCTGTGATCGCGAAAGCAAAAGCGGATCGCCAGCAGCGTTTCTTCTTCCACGGTCAGTTCAACACCAGCCTGTGGCTGGCGCTGCTGAGTGGCGGGATTAAACCGGCGCAGTTTTACTGGCATATCTGGGGCGCTGATTTATACGAAGTCTCCAGTGGGCTGAAATTCCGCCTGTTTTACCCGGTTCGCCGCATGGCGCAGAATCGTGTGGGCTGCGTGTTTGCCACACGGGGCGATTTACGTTATTTCGCCGAGCAACATCCCCGTGTGCGGGGTGAGTTGCTCTATTTCCCAACGCGAATGGACCCTTCACTCAATAACATGAGCAATGATTGCCAGCGCAGCGGCAAGATGACGGTGCTGGTTGGCAACTCTGGCGATCGCAGCAATGAGCATGTTGCCGCGCTTCGCGCCGTCCATCAGCAGTTTGGCGACACGGTGAATGTGATTGTGCCGATGGGTTATCCCGCCAATAATACGGCCTATATCGATGAGGTTCGTCAGGCCGGTCTGGCGTTATTTAGCTCTGACAATCTGCAAATTTTGAGTGAAAAGCTGGAATTTGATGCCTATCTAACATTATTGCGGCAGTGTGATTTGGGTTACTTTATTTTTGCCCGTCAACAGGGAATCGGTACCCTGTGTTTGCTGATCCAGGCGGGTATCCCATGCGTGCTCAACCGTGAAAATCCCTTCTGGCAGGATATGGTGGAACAAAATCTTCCGGTGTTATTTACCACTGATGATCTCAATGAAGGCGTCGTACGTGAAGCGCAGCGCCAGTTGGCATCGGTAGATAAAAATACTATTACCTTCTTTAGCCCGAATTATCTGCAGCCGTGGCACAACGCGCTGCGCATTGCTTCAGGAGAAACCGTATGAGCCTGATGCAATTCAGCGGTCTTCTGGTGGTCTGGCTGCTCTCCACCTTGTTTATCGCCACACTGACCTGGTTTGAGTTCCGCCGCGTGCGTTTTAACTTCAATGTTTTCTTCTCATTGTTGTTCTTGCTGACGTTCTTCTTCGGATTCCCGTTAACCAGCATCCTGGTGTTCCGCTTTGATGTGGCAGTGGCTCCGCCGGAGATCCTTCTACAGGCCTTGCTGTCAGCCGCCTGTTTCTATGCCGTCTACTACGTGACGTATAAAACGCGCTTGCGCAAACGAGTAGATGATAAGCCGCGCAGGCCGCTGTTTACCATCAATCGCGTTGAAGCCCATTTGACCTGGGTTATCCTGATGGCGATTGCGCTGGTGAGCGTGGGCATCTTCTTTATGCACAACGGATTCCTGCTGTTCAGACTGCAATCCTATAGCCAGATTTTTTCCAGTGAAGTCTCTGGCGTCGCTCTGAAGCGTTTCTTCTACTTCTTCATTCCGGCAATGCTGGTGGTTTATTTCTTACGTCAGGACAGCAAAGCGTGGGTGTTCTTCCTGGTGAGTACCGTCGCGTTTGGTTTGCTGACCTATATGATTGTGGGTGGGACGCGGGCCAATATCATTATCGCGTTTGCCATCTTCTTGTTTATCGGCATTATTCGCGGCTGGATTTCGCTGTGGATGTTGGCCGCTGCAGGCGTGTTGGGCATTGTCGGGATGTTCTGGCTGGCGTTGAAGCGCTACGGAATGAGCGTTAGCGGCGATGAGGCGTTCTATACGTTCCTGTACCTTACGCGCGACACCTTCTCGCCGTGGGAGAACCTGGCGCTGTTGTTGCAGAATTACCACAATATTGAGTTCCAGGGGCTGGCGCCGATCGTCCGTGACTTCTACGTCTTTATCCCCTCCTGGCTGTGGCCTGGGCGGCCGAGTATTGTACTCAACTCAGCGAACTACTTTACCTGGGAAGTGTTGAACAACCACTCAGGACTGGCGATTTCGCCGACGTTAATTGGTTCACTGGTGGTGATGGGCGGGGCGCTGTTTATACCATTAGGCGCGATTGTTGTTGGGCTCATCATCAAGTGGTTCGACTGGCTGTATGAGCTAGGTAACCGAGAAACCAATCGATATAAGGCGGCGATTTTGCACAGTTTCTGTTTTGGCGCCATTTTCAATATGATTGTGTTGGCACGTGAAGGGCTGGATTCGTTTGTCTCACGAGTGGTCTTTTTCCTCGTGATTTTCGGCGTTTGCCTACTGGTGGCAAAACTGCTGTTCTGGCTATTCGATAGCGCGGGACTCATCCATAAACGAATCAAATCGCTGCCCCGTACACAGATTGAAGGATCGTAATGACAGATAACACAACTGCGCCGCTGTATTCGTTGCGCGGATTACAACTGATTGGCTGGCGCGATATGCAACATGCGCTGAATTACCTGTTTGCCGAAGGACACCTCAGGTCAGGAACGCTGGTGGCTATCAACGCTGAGAAGATGCTGACAGCAGAAGATAACCCTGAAGTGAGGGAGCTGATCAACGCCGCGGAGTTCAAATATGCGGATGGAATTAGCGTGGTGCGTTCGGTGCGCAAAAAATTCCCGCAGGCACAGGTTTCACGCGTGGCCGGAGCTGACCTTTGGGAAGCGCTGATGGCGCGAGCCGGGCAAAACGGAACGCCTGTTTTCCTGGTTGGTGGCAAGCCTGAAGTTCTGGCGCAAACAGAAGCAAAACTACGTGCGCAGTGGCGCGTGAACATTGTGGGTAGTCAGGACGGTTATTTTGCCCCAGAGCAGCGTCAGGCGTTGTTTGAGCGTATTCACGCCAGCGGTGCGCAAATTGTGACGGTGGCGATGGGTTCGCCAAAACAAGAGATCTTTATGCGTGATTGCCGCAAGACTCACCCTGACGCGCTGTATATGGGCGTGGGAGGTACCTACGACGTCTTTACCGGTCACGTTAAGCGCGCACCTAAAATCTGGCAAAATCTGGGGCTGGAGTGGCTGTATCGCTTATTGTCGCAGCCGAGCCGTATTACTCGACAACTTCGCTTATTACGCTATCTCCGCTGGCACTATACCGGCAACCTCTGACGCCCTCTCTCCTCTGGTAAGTAGCGTGATCTGCTAATTACGCTACTTATTCACAACATTATCGCTGCTTTCTCGCACAATCTATTTATTTTTTGAATGCTTTAATTGCCATTTAAGCGATTTTAGGAAACCATTCGCAACAATCATTGCAGTGCCATGGTGTGTTTGGCGCCAACCGTTAAGCGGTCGGTGCCGTATGGCCTGTTATGGCATAACAAGATGTACCCATAACGAGAACCGGTAATACCGGGCAGCATGCAAACACAACAAGAGGATTTATGGCCGAGAACAAACCTGAGCTACAGCGTGGGCTGGAGGCTCGTCACATCGAATTAATTGCCCTTGGGGGCACTATTGGCGTTGGGCTATTTATGGGGGCCGCCAGTACCCTTAAATGGGCGGGACCTTCGGTTCTGCTGGCGTATATCGTCGCCGGGCTGTTCGTCTTTTTCATCATGCGTTCTATGGGGGAGATGTTATTCCTCGAGCCGGTTGCCGGTTCATTCGCTGTTTACGCCCACCGTTATATGAGCCCCTTCTTTGGCTATCTTACCGCCTGGTCATACTGGTTTATGTGGATGGCGGTGGGGATCTCAGAGATTACCGCCATCGGGGTGTACGTACAGTTCTGGTTCCCGGAAATGGCACAATGGATACCCGCACTGATCGCAGTCGGACTGGTTGCGTTGGCAAACCTCGCTGCGGTTCGCCTGTATGGTGAAATTGAGTTCTGGTTTGCCATGATCAAAGTGACCACCATCATTGTGATGATCGTCATTGGGGTTGGGGTGATTTTCTTCGGCTTCGGCAATGGCGGCCAGGCGATTGGTTTTGGCAACCTGACCGAGCACGGTGGCTTCTTTGCTGGGGGCTGGAAGGGCTTCCTGACGGCATTGTGTATTGTTGTGGCGTCTTACCAGGGCGTGGAGCTGATCGGCATCACTGCAGGGGAAGCGAAGAATCCACAGGTCACGCTGCGTAGCGCGGTGGGTAAAGTGTTGTGGCGCATTCTGATTTTCTACGTTGGTGCGATTTTTGTCATCGTCACTATTTTCCCGTGGAATGAGATTGGCAGCAACGGTAGCCCGTTTGTGCTCACCTTTGCCAAGATTGGTATTACTGCTGCGGCAGGGATTATTAACTTTGTGGTGCTGACGGCGGCGCTGTCTGGCTGTAACAGCGGCATGTACAGCTGTGGGCGTATGCTCTACGCGCTGGCAAAGAATCGCCAGCTTCCTGCCGTTGTTGGAAAAGTATCACGCCATGGCGTGCCGGTTGCCGGAGTGGCTATTTCTATCGCGATCCTGCTGATTGGCTCATGCCTGAACTACATCATTCCTAACCCGCAGCGCGTGTTTGTTTATGTCTATAGTGCCAGCGTGTTGCCGGGGATGGTGCCGTGGTTTGTGATCCTGATAAGCCAGTTGCGTTTCCGTCAGGCGCATAAAGCGGCGATTGCCAGTCATCCATTCCGCTCCATTCTGTTCCCGTGGGCGAATTATTTGACGATGGCGTTCCTGATTTGCGTATTAATTGGCATGTACTTTAATGAAGATACCCGAATGTCGCTTTTTGTTGGCATGGGTTTCTTACTGGCCGTGACGCTCATTTATAAGGTTTTTGGTCTGAATCGTCATGGCACAGCCCATAAATTGCGGGAATAAGCGACAAAACGCACAAACCATGACCAAACGATAATTTATTTTAAAAAAGCACTAGACAGAAGACCGAGACCTCCGTAATATCCAGCCCCGCAACGGCGCTAAGCGCCCGTAGCTCAGCTGGATAGAGCGCTGCCCTCCGGAGGCAGAGGTCTCAGGTTCGAATCCTGTCGGGCGCACCATTTAGTAGGGTGCCAGAGCTGCGGTGGTTTTAATACCGCGTAAAAGATTTGCAGTGGTGGCTATAGCTCAGTTGGTAGAGCCCTGGATTGTGATTCCAGTTGTCGTGGGTTCGAATCCCATTAGCCACCCCATTAATTTAAAGTTGTGAAATGCGAAGGTGGCGGAATTGGTAGACGCGCTAGCTTCAGGTGTTAGTGTCCTTAGGATGTGGGGGTTCGAGTCCCCCCCCTCGCACCACGACTTAAAGAATTGAACTAAAAATTCAAAAAGCAGTAAAACGGCGAGTAGCGCAGCTTGGTAGCGCAACTGGTTTGGGACCAGTGGGTCGGAGGTTCGAATCCTCTCTCGCCGACCAATTTTGAACCCCGCTTCGGCGGGGTTTTTTGTTTTCAGATTTTCCCTTCTTAGCCTTCACACCTGCGAATTTCCTGAAGTCTTAAAAAGTCCGAATACCTGGTTTTTGCAGTGCAATCGTGGCATGCGTTGTGCAATAATATGCGGGTAGATGCTCATTCCATCTCTTATGTTCGCCATCTGGCCTCATAAACTCAGGAATGATGCAGAGCCGTTTACGGTGCTTATCGTCCACAGACAGATGTCGCTCAAGCCTCATCAAACACCATGGACATAACGTTGAGTGAAGCACCCATTTATGTTGTCATACAGACCTGTTTAACGCCTGCTCCTTACCGAGCGGGCGTTTTTTTATGCATAAACAAAATCCTTCGAGCGACTTCTCGAAGGATTTTGTTTATACGATTGAAAAATATGTAGGCCCGGTAAGCGAAAGCGCCACCGGGCATTCAGGAGTTACTGCGGGGGATTGTTGTTCTGCAGCGTCAACATCAGGCCATCGCGGCGCATGGTGGCGGCTTCTTCCGGCTGGTGCAGTCTGTCCAGCGCGTCAGCAAGCCAGGCGTAGTCATAGGCATCCGGGCGCTGTTTGAGAGCGGCACGGAAGGCGAGCGTAGCTTCCTGCCATTCCCCATGCTTCATTAACGACTGACCCAGCGTACTCCACAGCAACGGGCGATCGCCCACGGCTTTAATCTGCTGGCGCAGCACTTTTTCTATCTGTTCCGGATTATTGGTTTTCAGACGCGGGATCGGCAGCACCAGGCGGTCATCGTACTGACGTTTCAAACCATCAATGATGACCTGCTGCGCCGTATCGTGATCGTCACACTCAATCAGATGTTCAGCCATCGCTACCTGCAAAGCAACCTGATGACGGGTTTTACGGCTCTGGTTTTTCCACCATGCACGCAGCCCCTCGCTGCCCTGATCGGCGCGGACCTGATCCATCAAACCAACCCATGCCTGTTGTTCCAGCATGGCGCGGTGCTCGTCATCACCCACATGCGCTTTTGCCATGGATGGGATGATATCCAGCAAGGAGCTCCATGCGCCGGTGCGAATGTAAGCCTGCTCAGCCAGACGCAGTACTTCCGGATGACGTGGCGTCACTTCCAGCAGTTTGTCTACGCTGTGGCGTGCGGCGTGATTTTCGTTGCGCGCCAGTTGCAGGCGAACGCGAGCGATTTCTACCGGGATCGTATCATTTCCGGCCAGTTCGGCAGCACGCTCAAGGTGTTGGTTGGCGCGCGCTTCGTCACCGCGCTGCTGAGCCGCTTCTGCCGCCAGCAGGTAATTCACTACCGGCTGTTCTGCATGATCGGCATTTTTCGACATCAGCTTCTCAACCTGCTGATAGTCACCTTCTGCCAGTTTGAGCAGCGCCTGTTCGGTCTGCTTACGGGCGCGACGACGCTTACGACCCACAAACCACCCACGGGTATGTGCGCCGGTGCGGAAAATTCGGCGCAACAGCCATTCAATCGCAAACAGGACGACCATGGCGACGATCAGGATGATCACCAGGCCCGTCACGCTGGTTTCGATATTGTAGTTATCCGTCTGGATCAGCACGTAACCCTGATGACCGGCTATCATCGGACCGACGACGATCCCGGCGATCAACAGCACAAAGAGCAACAATACTTTTAGCATCATTATTCTCCTTGCGGCGCGGTTGCCGGAGCGTCTGTCGAAGGCGCTGGCGCTGCTGCTACCGGTGCTGTGGCAGGCTGCGCCAGTAAATTACGTACGCGGGTCTGCATTAACTTGTCGAGAATAGCCTGGCTCTGCAGCGTTTCTGGAACATCCATACTGATGCTTTGCTGGCTCAGTTGGTCTACTTCTTCAAGGAACGCTTTGGTCGCTGCATCGTCGGTGTCGTAGTAAGCACGCACCCATGTGGAGACATTTTCCAGCGCCTGGCGGTATGTCTCTTCCTGATGACGCGGCACGGCTTGAGCAGCCACTAACAGGCGGGAACGGATATTTTCACGTAAGTAAACGTCCTGGTTCGGCGCCAGCAGCGGGACGGCGGTTTCATCACGACGGCGAATAGTGATAAAGCTGTCCATAAAGTTCTGCCAGCTTTTTTGCAGATTGACGCGCCATTCGCTAATTGAGCTGGAAAGCTCGCTGCTGTCTGAGTCCATTGGAGAATCGTCGGTGTCGTTGTCGGCCAGACGCAGGTTATCAATCTGATTAGAGAGCTGATTCACTTTCAGGATAATGCCGTCATAGTCGACCTGAGTCACCGCGGAGAGGCTCGCAATGTCGTCAGTAATCGCGCGACGGGCGGTAATTAAGCTCGGGTCGTTCATATCTGCCAGACTGGCGTCGGCGCTTTTCAACAGCGCCGCGGCGGTAGTGACGTCCTGATCGCTCCATAATTTGCGACCGGCCAGTTTCACCAGAAAATCAGCCTGCGCCAGCAGCCATGTGCCAGCATCGCTGCCGGAGATGGTGGCGACTTTTTGCTGGACTTCATCAAGCTGTTTGACCAGCGCGGCCTGCTGGCGAGTGGCTTCATCCAGCTGCGTTGCCTGCTGTTTAATAATACCTTCCAGCTCAGCTTTTTGGCTTTCCTGCGCTTTTTGCAGTGCCGTCAGCTGGTTCGCCAGCGCATCGCTGGTTGCCGTTTGTGTTGTTGCCTGTTGTTTCCCCCAGCCGTATAACCCAACGCCTGCAGCCAGCGCAATAGCAATCGCCACAGCGCTCAGAATCAGCGCCGTGCTGTTCTTACTCTTTTTTTCAGTATTGACTGGCTGTGACGTGGTTTCCACGGCCTCCCTGGTCTCTTCAACCACGGCGGAGGATTTTTCTTGTTCCGTCATTATGGCATCCCATTATGAGAGTTATTGTAATGCGCGTAGTAGCGCATCGTTGTCGGCGTTATCAGCGACCTTAATATCTTGCCAGCCCAGTTCCCGGGCGAGGTGCGCCAGACGCTCACTGACGACCAACAGCCGACAGCGTAGTAACCAGTGCTCACGATACCACTGCGGAATGAGCGACCAGAGCTGTTGTAGCATCTCTCCGCTGGTGACAACCACCGTGGTTACGCCACGGGATTGCCAGCGCATCGCTTCTTCCGCACCATCGTAATGTTTTGCACTGCGTTGATAACATTCACAAAAATCGACATCGGCTCCGCGTGCCGTCAGGGTTTCACCTATCAGCTCCCGGCCACCGTTGCCGCGTAATATAAGCGCGCGTTTTCCCGCAATATTTTGTAATTCAGGTAATTGTAGCAAGACTTCGCTAATTTCCCGATCCAGAGGGTAGTGAATATTGAAGCCGCTAACAGTATGCAGCGCCAGCGCCGTTGTTCGACCAATGGCAAAATATCGCGGAAGGGATGGCCAGCTTTTCTCTTGCTGGCGAAGTTCGGCATCTGCAAAGGTAACGGCGTGCTGCGAGAGGGCGAAGACCAGATCGTTCTCCGTCAGCGCCGACAGTCGGGAAGCAACCGTTGCCAGTTCCCGACCAGGTGAAAACTCGATGAGCGGAAAACTCCAGGCCACCTGCCCCAGTGTGCGCAGACGGCTCACTAACTCTTCCCCAGCGGGAGACGGGCGGGTGACCAGAATACTCATGTGGGGGCTTCTCCGTTATAAACTTCCGCCAGAATGGCGCGCGCACCGTTCTCCAGCAGTTCTTCTGCCAGAGAGATACCCATCTGTTCGGCATCCTGTGTGGCGCCGCGACGTTCTCCGCATACCATCTGTGAACCGTCAGGCGCGCCGACCAGCGCACGTAGCCAAATCTCACCGTCGATGATTTCGGCATAGCTACCAATAGGTACCTGACATCCCCCTTCCAGGCGGGTGTTCATGGCGCGTTCTGCTTTGACGCGTAGCGCGGTCTCTTCATGGTTGAGCGGCGCTAACAGTGCCTGAGTGCGCATATCATCCAGTCGACATTCTATGCCTACTGCGCCTTGCCCGACAGCGGGCAGGGAGATTTCCGGCGGCAGAGCGGTGCGGACTCGCGACTCAAGACCTAAACGTTTTAATCCGGCGACCGCCAGAATAATGGCGTCATAATCGCCGTTATCCAGTTTGCTGAGGCGCGTGCCTACGTTGCCGCGCAGCGAACGGATGACGAGATCCGGGCGACGTTTTGCCAACTGGCACTGGCGGCGCAAACTGGATGTCCCGACGATGCTGCCTGCGGGGAGTTCATCCAGCGAGTTGTACTTATTTGAGACGAAAGCATCACGCGGATCCTCTCGCTCACAAATGGTGACCAGCCCAAGACCATCAGGGAATTCAACCGGCACATCCTTCATGGAATGCACAGCGATATCGGCGCGTTTTTCCAGCAGCGCGACTTCCAGCTCTTTAACAAACAACCCTTTTCCCCCGACCTTCGCCAGCGGGGTATCAAGGATCACATCGCCACGGGTTACCATAGGAACCAGCTCCACGATCAGACCGGGGTGGTTTGCCATTAAGGCGTCTTTGACATAATGTGCCTGCCAGAGCGCAAGGGGGCTTTGGCGTGTGGCAATTCTCAAAACATTGTCTAACATGCTTGTTACCGTCATTATCAATCATTGACCATCCTAACATCCTTATCAAAGGGATGTCAGCGTTACGCTCAAACGTAAGTGAGAGGAAAAGGCGCTGCATCATCACTGGCAGTGAATAATGACGAGAAACCTCCCGACCGTATGAAGGAATTTACACGTAACGAACGGTGCTACACTTGTATGTAGCGCATCTTTCTTTACGGTCAATGAGCAAGGTGTTAAATTGATCACGTTTTAGACCATTTTTTCGGCTGAACAGCATAAAAAAATATGGGCGAAAAACAGGTAACGGTTATTTTTGACATACGGTTTATCCGAATTGATGGCGATTATTGTGAGCGCTTGCGCCGCGGCAATCGACAACATGACGGATAGCAACATCAGGCGATACGTCTTGTACCTCTATATTGAGACTCTGAAACAGAGACTGGATGCCATAAATCAACTGCGTGTGGATCGCGCGCTTGCTGCCATGGGACCTGCCTTCCAGCAGGTATACAGTCTGCTGCCGACATTATTGCACTACCACCATCCGCTGATGCCGGGTTACCTCGATGGTAACGTTCCCAAAGGCATATGCTTTTACACGCCTGATGAAACCCAACGCCACTACCTGAACGAACTGGAACTGTACCGCGGTATGTCGCCGCAGGATCCTCCCAAGGGCGAACTGCCGATCACCGGCGTTTACTCAATGGGCAGCACCTCTTCGGTAGGGCAAAGCTGTTCCTCTGACCTTGATATCTGGGTCTGCCATCAATCCTGGCTGGATAGCGAAGAGCGCCAGCTGCTGCAGCGAAAATGTAGTCTGCTGGAAAGCTGGGCCGCCTCGCTGGGCGTGGAAGTCAGTTTCTTCCTGATTGATGAAAACCGTTTCCGTCACAATGAAAGCGGCAGTCTGGGTGGTGAAGACTGTGGCTCGACGCAGCATATCCTGTTGCTTGATGAATTCTATCGCACCGCTGTGCGCCTCGCGGGTAAACGTATTCTGTGGAATATGGTGCCGGGCGACGAAGAAGAGCATTACGACGATTACGTCATGACGCTCTACGCACAGGGGGTGCTTACGCCAAACGAATGGCTGGATCTCGGCGGGCTCAGTTCGCTTTCCGCCGAAGAGTACTTTGGCGCCAGCCTCTGGCAGTTGTACAAGAGTATCGACTCCCCGTACAAAGCGGTGCTGAAAACGCTGCTGCTGGAAGCCTATTCCTGGGAATACCCAAATCCACGCCTGTTGGCGAAAGATATTAAACAGCGCCTGCATGACGGCGAGATCGTCTCTTTTGGTCTCGATCCTTACTGTATGATGCTGGAGCGCGTTACCGAGTACCTCACGGCGATCGAAGATCCGACGCGGCTGGATTTAGTGCGTCGATGTTTCTACTTAAAAGTGTGTGAGAAACTGAGCCGTGAGCGCGCCTGCGTGGGCTGGCGTCGTGAAGTATTAAGTCAGTTAGTGAAAGAGTGGGGCTGGGATGACGCCCGTCTGACCATGCTGGATAACCGCGCTAACTGGAAGATTGACCAGGTACGCGAAGCGCATAACGAACTGCTCGATGCGATGATGCAGAGCTATCGTAACCTGATCCGCTTTGCGCGGCGCAATAACCTCAGCGTCAGCGCCAGCCCGCAGGATATCGGCGTGCTGACCCGTAAGCTGTATGCCGCGTTTGAAGCGTTGCCGGGTAAAGTCACGCTGGTGAACCCACAGATATCTCCGGATCTCTCGGAACCGAATCTGACCTTCATCCATGTGCCGCCGGGCCGTGCCAACCGTTCCGGTTGGTATCTCTACAACCGCGCGCCTAACATGGACTCGATCATCAGCCATCAGCCGCTGGAATATAACCGCTATCTCAACAAGCTGGTGGCGTGGGCCTGGTTCAACGGCCTGCTGACCTCGCGTACGCATTTGTTTATTAAGGGCAACGGCATTGTTGATTTGCCGAAGCTACAGGAAATGGTCGCCGACGTGTCGCACCACTTCCCGCTGCGACTGCCTGCACCAACGCCGAAAGCGCTCTATAGCCCATGCGAAATTCGCCATCTGGCGATTATCGTTAACCTCGAATATGACCCAACGGCCGCATTCCGTAATCAGGTGGTACATTTTGATTTCCGTAAGCTGGATGTCTTCAGCTTTGGCGAAGAGCAAAATTGCCTGGTAGGAAGCGTCGACCTGCTGTACCGCAACTCGTGGAATGAAGTGCGTACGCTGCACTTCAACGGCGAGCAGGCGATGATTGAAGCGTTAAAAACGATTCTGGGCAAAATGCACCAGGATGCCGCGCCGCCGGATAGCGTCGAGGTCTTCTGCTATAGCCAGCATCTGCGCGGTTTAATTCGCACCCGCGTGCAGCAACTGGTGTCTGAGTGCATCGAGCTACGCCTCTCCAGTACCCGTCAGGAAACCGGACGTTTCAAAGCGCTGCGTGTTTCCGGCCAGACGTGGGGATTGTTCTTCGAGCGCCTGAACGTTTCGGTACAGAAGCTGGAAAACGCAATTGAATTCTATGGTGCGATTTCACATAACAAACTGCACGGCCTTTCCGTCCAGGTTGAGACCAACCATGTGAAACTGCCGTCGGTGGTCGACGGTTTTGCCAGCGAAGGGATTATTCAGTTCTTTTTCGAAGAAACGGGTGATGAGCAGGGCTTTAATATCTACATTCTGGACGAAAGTAACCGGGCCGAGGTGTATCACCACTGCGAAGGTAGCAAAGAGGAGTTGGTACGCGACGTAAGCCGTTTCTACTCATCGTCGCACGATCGCTTTACCTACGGCTCCAGCTTCATCAACTTTAACCTGCCGCAGTTCTATCAGATTGTGAAAACCGACGGGCGCGCGCAGGTGATTCCGTTCCGTACCCAACCGATTAGCGCCGTTCCGCCAGCCAGTCAGGACAACGACACGCCGCTGTTACAGCAGTATTTCTCGTGAGTTAACTTGCCCGGTGGCGCTATGTTTACCGGGCCTACAGTAGGCCGGATAAGCAAAGCGCATCCGGCAAATAAATCAACGGAAGCTCACCTCTTCACCCGCCTGCTGTGTTGCCGCCTGTTCCAACAGATCCCAGAACGTTTCGCCGCTTCGGTCGCAGATCCACTCGTCGCCTTTCAGGTCAAAGTGGTAGCCGCCCTGTTTGGTCGCCAGCCACACCTGATGCAGCGGCTCCTGACGGTTAATGATAATTTTGCTGCCGTTTTCGAAGCTGATGGTCAGCACGCCGCCGTTGATCTCACAATCGATATCGCTGTCGCCATCCCAGTCATCCAGACGTTCTTCAATGGTCATCCACAGGGTGTCAGCAAGGCGATGAAATTCACTGTCGTTCATTTTCTTATCCTATTTTTCGTGATGCTCGCAGTATAACGTGGAATAAATCGCGATGCAGTTTTTAGCCAAACTCTTGCTTTTACGCCTTCTCCTGCGATGATAGAAAACAGAAAGCATGAACTTTACAGGCAATCCATAATGAAAAACGTGTTAAAGCCACTCGCTGTCATTTTTACTCTGTTCAGCCTGACGGGGTGTGGGCTAAAAGGCCCGCTCTATTTCCCGCCAGCTGATAAAACCGCGCCGCCTCCGACCAAGAGCGTTCAGCCGCAATCGCAATCCACCACGCCTGAGAAAAACGATCGTGGGATTAGTGATGGGCCTTCTCAGGTGAATTACTAACGGCAGAAATAGATTTTACATTTCTGTACCCGCGTGAACGGAGTGAATGATGCAATTCTCTAAAATGCATGGCCTTGGCAACGATTTTATGGTCGTCGACGCGGTAACGCAGAATGTCTTTTTCTCACCAGAGCTGATCCGCCGCCTGGCCGACAGACATCTCGGCGTTGGATTTGATCAACTGCTGGTGGTTGAGCCTCCGTATGATCCGGAGCTGGATTTCCACTACCGTATTTTTAATGCCGACGGCAGTGAAGTGTCACAGTGTGGCAATGGCGCCCGCTGTTTTGCCCGTTTTGTTCGCCTGAAAGGGCTGACTAATAAACGTGATATTCGCGTCAGTACCGCGAATGGTCGTATGGTATTAACCGTAACCGACGACGAGCTGGTGCGGGTGAATATGGGCGAACCCAATTTTGAACCCTCGCAGGTTCCTTTTCGCGCTAACAAAGCAGAGAAGACCTATATTATGCGCGCGGCCGAACAGACAGTATTGTGCGGCGTGGTTTCAATGGGGAACCCGCACTGCGTGATTCAGGTTGATGATGTTGATACGGCCACGGTAGAAACACTGGGACCGGTTCTGGAAAGCCACGAACGCTTTCCTGAACGCGCCAATATCGGATTTATGCAGGTGGTAAAACGCGAACATATCCGACTGCGCGTCTATGAGCGCGGCGCGGGTGAAACGCAGGCCTGCGGCAGCGGTGCGTGCGCTGCCGTTGCGGTCGGTATCCAGCAGGGTCTGCTGGCAGAAGAAGTGAGGGTGGAATTACCGGGCGGTCGACTTGATATCGCCTGGAAAGGTCCGGGTCATCCGCTGTATATGACTGGCCCGGCGGCACATGTCTACGACGGATTTATTCACTTATGAAGCAACCAGGGGAAGAACTACAGGAAACGCTCATGGAGCTGGACGACCGGGCGGTCGTCGATTACCTGCAACGTAATCCTGAGTTTTTTATCCGTAATGCCCAGGCCGTTGAAGCGATGCGAGTTCCGCACCCAGTGCGGGGCACGGTCTCTTTAGTGGAATGGCATATGGCGCGGGCGCGTAATCATATTAACGTGCTGGAAGAGAACATGGCGTTGTTGATGGAACAAGCCAACGCCAATGAAAGCCTGTTCTATCGTCTGTTAAATCTGCAAGGGCGGCTGGTGTCGGCCAGCAGTCTTGACGACATGCTGATGCGATTTCATCGCTGGGCGCGTGAGTTAGGGCTGGCCGGAGCGACGGTTCGTCTGTTCCCGGATCGCTGGCGACTTGGCGCGCCATCAAAATTCACCCATCTGGCATTAAGCCGTCAGGCTTTTGAACCGCTGCGTATCCAGCGTCTGGGTCAGTCACAGCACTATCTTGGGCCGCTTAATGGTCCGGAATTGCTGGTCATGATGCCGGAGGCGAAAGCCATAGGCTCGGTGGCGATGTCGATGCTCGGGCAAGATGGCTCTCTGGGCGTGATGCTGTTTAGCAGCCGTGACGTTAATCATTACCAGCAGGGGCAAGGCACGCAATTGCTGCAGGAAATCTCGCTGATGTTGCCGGAGCTGCTGGAGCGCTGGATTGAACGCGTATGACCGATTCACCCCTTTCTCAGGATGTGGCGCGCTTTTTGCGCTATCTGGGCGTTGAGCGTCAGCTTAGCCCGGTCACATTGCTTAATTATCAGCGTCAGCTTGATGCCATCATTGCGTTAGCCGGAGAGACCGGTCTGCAAAGCTGGCAACAATGTGATGCTGCGATGGTACGCAGTTTTGCTGTTCGCAGCCGTCGTAAGGGACTGGGGCCGGCGAGTCTGGCGCTGCGTCTCTCTGCGTTACGCAGTTTCTTCGACTGGCTGGTTAATCAGGGCGAGCTGAAAGCCAATCCGGCAAAAAGCGTTTCCGCGCCGAAAGCACCGCGTCATCTCCCTAAAAATATCGATGTCGACGATGTTAATCGTCTGCTGGATATCGATCTCAACGATCCCCTTGCCGTGCGCGATAGAGCAATGCTGGAAGTGATGTACGGCGCGGGGCTGCGTTTATCTGAGTTGGTTGGGCTGGATATTAAACATCTCGACCTCGACACCGGCGAAGTGTGGGTGATGGGTAAGGGCAGTAAAGAGCGTCGCCTGCCGATTGGCCGCAACGCGGTGGCGTGGATTGAGCACTGGCTGGATCTACGCGGGCTATTTGGCAGCGATGACGATGCGCTATTTCTGTCCAAACTGGGCAAACGTATCTCGGCGCGTAACGTGCAGAAACGCTTTGCTGAATGGGGTATCAAGCAGGGGCTGAACAGCCACGTACATCCCCACAAATTGCGTCACTCCTTTGCGACGCATATGCTGGAGTCGAGCGGCGATCTGCGCGGAGTGCAGGAGTTATTGGGTCATGCCAATCTCTCCACGACTCAAATCTATACCCATCTTGATTTTCAACACCTGGCTTCAGTGTACGATGCGGCGCATCCGCGCGCCAAACGGGGGAAATAATGCGTTTTTACCGGCCTTTGGGGCGCATTTCTGCGCTCACCTTTGACCTTGATGACACCCTTTACGATAACCGTCCCGTTATCACACGCACCGAGCAGGAAGCGCTCGCGTTTGTACAGAATTACCATCCGGCGTTGAATTCGCTGCAAAATAGCGACCTACAGCGCTTACGTCAGGCCGTTCGCGACGCCGAGCCGGAAATCTACCACGATGTTACCCAATGGCGTCACCGTGCCGTAGAGCGCGCTATGCTGGAGGCGGGGTTGTCAGCGGCAGAAGCCAGAATGGGGGCGAATGCGGCAATGATGAATTTTGCCAAATGGCGTAGCCGCATTGAAGTCCCGCAGACGACGCATGACACGCTGAAGGCGCTGGCCCGCGAATGGCCGCTGGTGGCGATCACCAACGGTAACGCGCAGCCGGAACTGTTTGGCCTGGGTGATTACTTTGAGTTTGTGCTGCGCGCCGGTCCCGACGGGCGATCAAAGCCCTTTAGCGACATGTACACGTTGGCGGCGGAAAAACTGAAAATGCCTGTGGGTGAGATTCTGCACGTGGGTGATGACCTGACAACGGACGTCGCGGGCGCCATCCGTTGTGGTATGCAGGCCTGCTGGATCAAACCGGAAAATGCCGACCTGATGCAAACCGCAGACAGTCGTTTGCTTCCGCATATCGAAATTTCACAGTTGGCATCTCTGACCTCGCTGATATAATCACCAGCAGAACTCTGTATATATACCCAGCTTTTTGGCGGATGGCGCTACGCTTATCCGCCTTACCTACTTTTACGCGGCGGTGCCAATGGACGTTTCTTACCTGCTCGACAGCCTTAATGATAAACAGCGTGAAGCGGTGGCCGCGCCACGCAGCAACATGCTGGTTCTGGCAGGCGCGGGGAGTGGTAAAACGCGCGTGCTGGTGCACCGTATCGCCTGGTTACTGACGGTTGAGAACAACTCGCCGTACTCCATTATGGCGGTGACCTTTACCAACAAAGCGGCGGCGGAAATGCGCCACCGTATCGGCCAGATCATGGGAACCAGCCAGGGCGGTATGTGGGTCGGTACATTCCACGGTCTGGCCCACCGTCTGCTGCGCGCGCATCATATGGATGCAAACCTGCCGCAGGATTTTCAGATCCTCGACAGCGAAGACCAACTGCGTTTGCTCAAGCGTCTGATCAAGGCGATGAACCTTGATGAGAAGCAGTGGCCGCCGCGTCAGGCGATGTGGTTCATCAACAGCCAGAAAGACGAAGGGCTGCGTCCGCACCACCTGCAAAGCTACGGCAACCCGGTTGAGCAAACCTGGCAGAAAGTGTATCAGGCTTACCAGGAAGCGTGTGACCGCGCGGGGCTGGTGGATTTCGCCGAGCTGCTGCTGCGCGCTCACGAGCTGTGGCTCAACAAGCCGCATATCCTGCAGCACTACCGCGAACGCTTTACCAATATCCTGGTGGACGAATTTCAGGATACCAACAACATTCAGTACGCGTGGATCCGCCTGCTGGCGGGCGATACCGGTAAGGTAATGATCGTCGGCGATGACGATCAGTCAATCTACGGCTGGCGCGGAGCGCAGGTGGAGAACATCCAGCGCTTCCTCACTGACTTCCCCGGCGCAGAAACTATTCGCCTGGAGCAAAACTACCGCTCAACTAACAATATCCTCAGCGCGGCCAACGCCCTGATTGAAAACAACAACGGGCGTCTGGGTAAAAAACTGTGGACCGACGGCGTCGACGGCGAACCGATCTCGCTGTACTGCGCGTTCAACGAGCTTGATGAAGCGCGCTTTGTGGTCAATCGCATCAAGACCTGGCAGGACAACGGCGGAACGCTGGAACAGTGCGCCATTCTTTATCGCAGTAACGCCCAGTCGCGCGTACTGGAAGAGGCGTTGTTACAGGCTAGCATGCCGTATCGGATCTATGGCGGGATGCGCTTCTTCGAACGCCAGGAAATCAAAGATGCACTTTCCTACCTGCGTCTGATCGCCAACCGCAATGACGACGCCGCATTTGAGCGCGTGGTGAATACGCCCACCCGCGGGATTGGCGATCGTACTTTGGATGTGGTGCGTCAGACCTCCCGTGACCGCCAGCTAACGTTGTGGCAGGCCTGTCGTGAGCTGTTGCAGGAAAAAGCCCTCGCGGGTCGCGCCGCCAGCGCCTTACAGCGCTTTATGGAGCTGATTGATGCACTGGCGCAGGAGACCGCCGATATGCCGCTGCACGTGCAGACTGACCGGGTGATTAAAGACTCCGGCCTGCGCATGATGTACGAGCAGGAAAAAGGTGAGAAAGGCCAGACGCGTATCGAAAACTTAGACGAACTGGTGACGGCAACGCGCCAGTTCAGCTACAACGAAGAAGACGAAGACTTAATGCCGCTGCAGGCGTTCCTGTCTCACGCCGCGCTGGAAGCGGGCGAAGGGCAGGCGGATACCTGGCAGGACGCGGTACAGCTGATGACGCTGCACTCGGCGAAAGGTCTGGAGTTCCCGCAGGTGTTTATCGTGGGGATGGAAGAAGGTATGTTCCCCAGCCAGATGTCGCTGGACGAAGGTGGCCGCCTCGAAGAAGAACGGCGCCTGGCTTACGTCGGTGTAACCCGCGCGATGCAGAAGCTGACGCTGACCTATGCCGAGACGCGTCGTCTGTACGGCAAAGAGGTTTACCATCGTCCGTCGCGCTTTATCGGCGAACTGCCGGAAGCGTGCGTTGAAGAGGTTCGCCTGCGTGCCACGGTCAGCCGCCCGGTGAGTCATCAGCGGATGGGCACGCCAATGGCGGAAAATGATACCGGCTACAAGCTCGGCCAGCGCGTGCGCCACGCTAAGTTTGGCGAGGGCACCATCGTTAATCTGGAAGGAAGCGGCGAACACAGTCGTTTGCAGGTCGCATTCCAGGGGCAGGGGATCAAATGGCTGGTTGCCGCCTACGCCAGACTGGAAACGGTATGATCGCCTGATGTCGCTGCGCTTATCAGGCCTACGCAGAACGTAATATTTTGATTTGTAGGCCGGATAAGGCGAAGCCGCCATCCGGCTATCTGTCGGTTAATATTCTGAAATCATAGATAAATAATTCCCCTCTGCTAACCTTTCTGTATAAGGGGAAATTATTACTTTTTCGCCATCCGTTGCGTGTTGACGTCAAAATTTTGCTGGCGTAACATGCGCGCACGATTACGCTAAGAGGACATTCGCCTTGGACACACCCAGTAGATACTGGCTCATTATCCTGTCATCCAGGATCAACTCCTAAGGCTATCCCTTTTTGCTGATAGCCTTCGCGGTTGTCAGCGACCTTCTGTTTTTTCCCGTCGCGCTGAGTCAGGCTGTTTAATGGTCTGAAACCCAATTTGTTTCTGTGTGCCCTCCGAACTGTCCGATAATTTTTTGCATTGGGAGTCCCGGTCATGCTGAGCGCATTTCAACTGGAAAACAATCGTTTAACTCGCCTTGAGGCAGACGAGATCGAGCACCTGGCCAGTTCGGTCTGGGTCGATTTAGTCGAGCCGGATGACGAAGAACGAAACCGTGTGCAAAAGGACTTGGGCCAGAATCTGGCTACGCGCCCTGAACTGGAAGACATCGAAGCATCCGCACGTTTTTTTGAAGACGAAGACGGTCTGCACATCCACTCCTTCTTCTTTTACGAAGACGCCGACGATCACGCAGGTAACTCAACCGTCGCATTTACCATTCGCGAAGGCCGCCTGTTTACTCTGCGCGAGCGCGAACTGCCGGCCTTCCGCCTGTACCGCATGCGTGCGCGTAACCAGGCGATGGTGGATGGCAACGCCTACGAGCTGTTGCTCGACCTGTTCGAAACCAAAATTGAACAGCTGGCGGATGAGATCGAAAACATCTACAGCGACCTGGAAAAACTCAGCCGTGTGATCATGGAAGGGCGTCAGGGCGATGAGTATGACGAAGCGCTGTCGACATTGGCGGAACTGGAAGATATCGGCTGGAAGGTACGTCTGTGTCTGATGGATACCCAGCGCGCGTTGAACTTCCTGGTACGTAAAGCGCGTTTGCCGGGCAGTCAGCTGGAGCAGGCGCGTGAGATCCTGCGCGATATCGAGTCCCTGCTGCCGCATAATGAATCGCTGTTCCAGAAGGTTAACTTCCTGATGCAGGCGGCGATGGGCTTTATCAACATCGAGCAGAACCGCATCATCAAGATCTTCTCGGTGGTTTCTGTGGTATTCCTGCCGCCGACGCTGGTGGCTTCCAGCTACGGGATGAACTTTGAGTTTATGCCGGAATTGCACTGGAGCTTCGGTTACCCGGGCGCGATTGTCTTTATGATGCTCGCGGGTCTGGCGCCGTATCTGTACTTTAAGCGCAAGAACTGGCTGTAGTCACTGTACTTTATCCGGTCTACGGCGATGTGCTTTTGTAGGCCGGATAAGCGAAGCGCCATCCGGCACTCCCCTAGCTCCGACGAACCCGTCGTTGCGTATAAATCGCATCCATCACGAAAATCGCCAGCGCCACCCAGATAAACGCAAACGTGACCATTTTATCCGTTCCCGGAACTTCACCATAGAAGGTGACGGCCAGCAGGAACATCAGCGTAGGCCCGATATACTGGAAGAATCCCAGCGTTGACAGACGCAGGCGGGTTGCCGCGCCGGTAAAGCACAACAGCGGAATGGTGGTCACGACACCCGCGGCAATCAACAGCAGGTTGAGCGACATGGGGTTTTGCCCCATATGGCTGGTTGAGCTGTCCGCAATGCCAAACAGATAGATGGCGGCGACAGGTAAAAGCCACAGGGTTTCGATCAGCATGCCGGTTTGTGCTTCGACGGCAATCTTCTTGCGCACCAGCCCATAGAACGCAAAGCTGAACGCCAGTCCCAGCGCGATTATTGGCAGCGATCCGAAGGTCCACAGCTGTACCAGCACGCCGCAGGCGGCTAACAGTACCGCCAGCCACTGCATGCGACGAAAGCGCTCACCGAGGAATAGCATTCCCAGCACAATATTCACCAGTGGGTTAATAAAATAGCCGAGGCTGGCTTCCAGCATATGGTGATTATTGACCGCCCAAATGAACAGCAGCCAGTTTCCGCCGATGAGCACTGCAGAGAGCGCCAGCAGGAAGATCTTCTTTGGCGTTTGTAGCAGCGTTTTGACACCTGACCACTGGCGGCTGATGCTCATCAGTACCACCATAAAGAAAAATGACCAGATGACGCGGTGCGTCAGGATCTCATCCGCCGGAACATAGTAAATCAGCTTGAAGTAGGCGGGAGCGATACCCCAAATAAAATAAGCAGCAAGAGCGAGTAGCACGCCCTGCCGCGTTTGTTTAGCATCCATCGGGAAAACTCATTGCAGAAATGTAACAGCAGTTTACCTTTTTTTAGGCACTTACCCCACCATATAAGTGGCGGTTGCGCTGGCAATATAAAGCTGTTCTTCGTTATGCAGTTCCACGCGCGCCACAGCGACTTTATTGCCCGCCCGCAGCAGGCTACTGGTGGCGGTAAAGCGGCTCCCTCTTCCGGGGCGCAGATAATCAACACGCAAATCGATTGTGCCCATGCGTGACATTCGCTGACGCAGTTCGTCCTCGCTGATCGTTTCATGGCGGGTCAGCGTACTCCCAACGCATACCAGCCCCGCGGCGACGTCCAGCGCCGAGGCGATCACGCCGCCATGCAGAATGCTTTGCGCCCAGTTGCCGACCATCATCGGTTGGTTATTAAAGGCTAATTGAGCAAATTCTTTCTCATAGCGTTCGAGCTCCAGTCCCAGCGCCCGGTTAAACGGCATATGATAGACAAACATTTCACCCACTAACTTCAGCGCTTCCTCAGCAGTAAGTACGGCAGACATACGATCCCTACATCTCAATGGTTAATGAAATGTTGATATTATGCTTATTATTTGTTGTTTTCTACTTTAGGACGGGATAACTAACGAGGAACTAGCTAAGTATGTAGAATACTTGCCAGATAATTATACAATTCATCAATATTTTGGTTCAGGAGAACATTACCGATGCGGGCGATTCTGGGATGGTTACTACCAGCAATTATGCTGCCGTTGACCGCGTATGCGCAGGAAGCGACAGTGAAAGAGATTCATGATGCACCGGCGGTTCGTGGCAGTATTATCGCCAATATGCTGCAGGAACATGACAACCCTTTCACGCTTTATCCGTATGACACCAACTATCTTATTTACACCAATACCAGCGACATGAACAAAGAGGCGATCAGCAGTTATAGCTGGTCCGAAAATGCGCGCAAAGATGAGGTTAAGTTTCAGCTAAGCCTGGCGTTTCCGCTCTGGCGCGGGATATTAGGCCCAAACTCGGTACTTGGCGGTTCCTATACCCAGAAGTCCTGGTGGCAGCTTTCGAACAGTGAAGAGTCTTCACCGTTTCGCGAAACCAACTACGAACCGCAATTGTTCCTCGGTTTCGCCACAGACTATCGCTTTGCCGGTTGGACGCTTCGTGATGTCGAAATGGGTTATAACCATGACTCCAACGGCCGATCCGATCCCACTTCACGTAGCTGGAACCGTCTTTATACCCGTCTGATGGCTGAAAATGGTAACTGGCTGGTGGAAGTTAAGCCGTGGTACGTGATTGGTAGCACCGACGATAACCCTGATATCACTAAATACATGGGCTACTATCAGCTGAAAATGGGGTATCACCTGGGTGACGCGGTTATCAGCGTGAAAGGCCAGTACAACTGGAATACCGGCTACGGCGGCGCAGAGCTGGGGGCCAGTTACCCCATCACGAAGCATGTGCGTCTATACACTCAGGTCTACAGTGGTTACGGCGAATCGCTGATTGACTACAACTTCAATCAGACGCGTGTTGGTGTGGGCGTGATGCTCAACGATATCTTCTGATAAGTATTGAGAGTATTTTAATCATTGCAGTTTCTCTCTCAGGCGCTGAAAATAGCGCCTGTTTTTATTTCGGGCGAATGGGGTTAATGTGGCGCAGGCGGAAGTGTTGAATCTGGAAATGGGCGCTAAACAGGTTTTGCAGGAAACCTTTGGCTACCAACAGTTTCGCCCCGGTCAGGAAGAAATCATTGATACCGTGCTCTCTGGTCGCGACTGCCTGGTCGTTATGCCGACCGGCGGCGGTAAATCCCTGTGCTATCAAATTCCCGCGTTATTGCTAAACGGACTCACCGTTGTCGTTTCCCCGCTGATTTCCCTGATGAAAGATCAGGTCGATCAACTGCTGGCCAACGGCGTGGCGGCGGCGTGCCTGAATTCTACTCAAAGTCGTGAACAGCAGCTTGAGGTGATGGCGGGCTGTCGCAGCGGGCAGATTCGCTTACTGTATATTGCGCCCGAACGCCTGATGCTGGATAACTTCCTTGAGCATCTGGCGCACTGGAATCCGGTGCTGCTGGCGGTTGATGAAGCGCACTGTATTTCGCAGTGGGGGCATGATTTCCGCCCCGAGTACGCTGCGCTGGGCCAGTTACGTCAGCGTTTCCCAACCCTGCCGTTTGTGGCGCTGACCGCGACCGCGGATGAGACAACCCGGCTGGACATTGTGCGTCTGCTGGGACTGAACGATCCGTTAATTCAGATCAGCAGCTTTGACCGCCCGAACATTCGCTACATGCTGATGGAGAAGTTTAAGCCGCTCGATCAGCTGATGCGCTACGTGCAAGAGCAGCGCGGTAAGTCTGGCATTATCTATTGTAACAGTCGCGCCAAAGTCGAAGACACCGCCGCGCGTCTGCAAAGCCGTGGCATCAGCGCCGGGGCTTATCATGCCGGGCTGGAAAATGCCGTACGCGCCGAGGTGCAGGAGAAATTCCAGCGCGACGACCTGCAAATCGTAGTGGCGACCGTGGCGTTCGGTATGGGGATCAACAAACCTAACGTACGCTTCGTGGTGCATTTCGATATTCCGCGCAACATTGAATCCTATTACCAGGAAACCGGCCGCGCCGGGCGTGATGGCCTGCCTGCGGAAGCGATGCTGTTTTACGATCCGGCTGATATGGCATGGCTACGCCGCTGCCTCGAAGAGAAACCCGCTGGGCAACTGCTGGATATCGAACGTCATAAGCTCAATGCGATGGGGGCGTTTGCCGAGGCGCAGACCTGTCGTCGTCTGGTGCTGCTGAACTATTTTGGCGAAGGGCGTCAGGAACCGTGTGGTAACTGCGACATCTGCCTCGACCCGCCAAAACAGTACGACGGACTCATGGATGCGCGCAAAGCGCTGTCGACGATTTACCGTGTTAACCAACGCTTCGGCATGGGGTACGTCGTGGAAGTGCTGCGCGGAGCGAATAACCAGCGTATTCGCGAACTGGCTCATGACAAACTGCCGGTCTATGGCATTGGTCGCGAGCAAAGCCACGAACACTGGGTGAGCGTTATTCGCCAGCTTATTCACCTGGGCCTGGTGACGCAGAATATTGCTCATCACTCCGCGTTACAGCTAACCGAAGCCGCGCGTCCGGTGTTGCGCGGTGACGTTGCGTTACAGCTTGCTGTACCACGTATTGTGGCGCTGAAACCGCGTGCGATGCAGAAATCCTTCGGTGGTAACTACGACCGCAAACTGTTCGCCAAATTGCGTAAGCTGCGTAAAGCCATTGCCGACGAAGAGAACATTCCGCCGTACGTGGTGTTCAACGACGCCACGCTGATTGAAATGGCGGAGCAGATGCCGGTTTCACCGAGTGAAATGCTAAGCGTCAACGGTGTGGGGATGCGGAAACTTGAGCGTTTCGGTAAAGAGTTTATGGCGCTTATTCGCGCACACGTTGATGGTGACGACGAAGAGTAGTCAGCCGGGCAAAAAAGTGCCAGGATGGTGACTCACTGAACTATTCCCCCGCGAGTCATTTTTATGTTAACGCTATTTTTCACCGTTGCGTTGGTGCATATCGTTGCGCTGATGAGCCCCGGTCCCGATTTCTTTTTTGTTTCTCAAACTGCGGTTAGCCGTTCGCGCAAAGAAGCTATGATGGGCGTGCTGGGCATTACCTGCGGCGTCATGGTCTGGGCTGGCGTGGCGCTGCTCGGCCTGCATCTTATTATCGAAAAAATGGCCTGGCTGCATACCATTATTATGGTCGGCGGGGGGCTGTATCTGTGCTGGATGGGTTATCAGATGCTGCGCGGCGCGTTTAAAAAACAGGATGTTGCGGCTCCCACTCCGCAGGTGGAGCTGGCGCAGAGCGGACGCAGCTTTTTGAAAGGTCTGCTGACCAACCTGGCGAACCCTAAAGCCATTATCTATTTTGGCTCCGTCTTCTCATTGTTCGTTGGCGACAACGTGGGCACGGGCGCGCGCTGGGGGATCTTTGCCCTGATCATCGTGGAAACACTGGCGTGGTTTACCGTGGTCGCCAGCCTGTTTGCACTTCCGAAAATGCGTCGTGGCTATCAGCGTCTGGCGAAGTGGATTGATGGTTTTGCCGGCGCGCTGTTCGCGGGCTTCGGTATCCATCTGATTATTTCGCGCTAAGTTTGTTGCCCGCCTGGGACTCCCAGGCGGTATGCGGCTTATTGCGCAAGCTTCTGTAATTCGTCCTTCGAAAGGCCGGTCATTTCCATAATTGCATCGGTATCAAGACCCCGCTTTAGCATCGCTTTTGCTATGTCCAGTATGGCAATACGTTTGCCCTCTTCACGTAGTTGATCCGCCATTGTCATCAGTTTTTCTCCATGCTGCGGCACCCGCTGTGCCAGCTTATACAATAATGTCTGAACATCTTGTGTATTCCCTGCTTGCACCATGTAGTTTACCAGCACGGTTATTTGTTGTCCGCTCATCTTCTCCAGCATAAACAGGCGGGTAAGTTTATCCAGCAGCTGCGCCATGTCGCGCTGGCGAATGTGTTTTTGTACTAATGTCAGCGCTGCCATACTGCGATGCTGCATGATCTCATCATCTGGAATAACCGTCACATCCACCAACGGAAATGGTGTGCTGTAAAGTTGAAGGGCGGTTCCAGAATCCTCAAAGTGATCCAGCCAGTTCATTGAGCCTTGCCATGGGCTTTGCTTGCCATGGTAAAAGAGAACAGGAATAACCAGCGGCAGAGTGTCGTTTCCCGCCTCAAGATGACGCTGCATCGCTGCGATAGCGTAGCGCATCAGGCGAAATGACATATGCTTGTCTGGTGAGCTTTGATGCTCAATGAGCACGTGTACATAGCCATGCCCGCTGGTGGTTTCCAGTGAGTAGAGAATATCGCTGAAATAGGGACGCAGATCGTCCTCCACAAAACTGCCTGATTCCAGACGGAGCGTTTCCAGTTTGCAGATTTTGATCAACGAGGGCGGAAGATGAAGTTCGATAAAGTCCCGCGCAGTTTCCACGCGGGAGAGGAAGGTCTTAAATACTGCATCATGTGGTGTTGTTACTTCCGCCATCGTTAATCATCCGTGAAAGGTGAATGTGGCGGAATTCTGGCATTAGCAATCAACGTCTAACAGTACAGAATAAAAGGCTTTTCTCCCTTTGCGGCAAAGTACGGAAAGTCATGTTCAGACGCTCATACTGTTAGCATTTCATTGCGAGCGTCGTTCCATTTGCTAGGCATGCCTTGCCGATGCCAGCAGGGCGCCTATCAGCATAAACAGCGAACCGAACACTTTGTTCAGCGCCTTCATTTGTTTTGGCCCTTTAATCCAGCCAGCAATGCGCGTGGCCAGCGTCGCGTAACCGATCATCACAATGATATCGACCACGATGGTCGTGACGCCAAGCACCACGTACTGCATCAACTGCGGTTCCTGCGGCAGGATGAACTGTGGGAACAGAGCGGCAAGAAAAACTATGCTCTTAGGATTGGTCAGATTAACAAAGACCGCGCGTTTGAACAGCCGGCTGCGCGATTGCGTATTCGCCATGGTATTCAGATCGATAGCACCCGCCGCCCGCCATTGTTGAATACCCAGCCAAATCAGATAGGCCGCTCCCGCCCACTTCAGCACCTCAAATGCGATCACCGAACGTGAAAATAGCGTTCCCAGTCCTACGCCAACCAGAACGATATGAATACCCAACCCGGTCTGCAAACCCGCAATCGACGCGCTGGCACCGCGATATCCGTGGCTGATGGCGGTGGTCATGGTATTGATTGCGCCAGAGCCTGGGGACAAGCTCAAAATAATAGAGGTCAGCAGGTAGGCGAACCACCATTCAAAGGTCATGAGAAACTCCCGGATTGTCTATTTTTATGCCACAATACGCTACTGCCGTTAGGTTGTGTCAGTGACGGCGAAAAAAACGATTTTACTTGGTCAGCGAGGCTGGATACCCGATGTTTCAGCAGCAAAAAGACTGGGAAACAAGAGAAAACGCGTTTGCTGCTTTTTCCATGGGGCCACTGACAGATTTCTGGCGTCAGCGGGAAGAAGCGGAATTTACGGGCGTGGATGATATTCCCGTACATTTTGTTCGTTTTCATGCAGAAAAAAACGATCGCGTCATCGTCGTCTGTCCTGGACGCATTGAAAGCTACGTGAAATACGCTGAACTGGCGTATGACCTGTTTCATTCTGGTTTTGACGTTCTCATTATCGATCACCGTGGCCAAGGGCGTTCCGGGCGTATGCTTTCGGATCCGCATCGCGGTCATGTCGATAACTTTAATGATTATGTCGACGATCTAACCGCCTTCTGGCAGCAGGAAGTGCTACCCGGCCCATGGAGAAAACGCTATATCCTGGCGCATTCAATGGGCGGGGCGATTGCGACGTTATTCCTGCAACGCCACCCGAATCAGTGTGATGCTATCGCGCTTTGTGCGCCGATGTTTGGTATTGTGATGCGCTTTCCCGACTGGATGGTGCGCCATATTCTGGACTGGGCTGAAGGGCATCCGCGGATCCGCGAAGGCTATGCGATGGGAACCGGGCGCTGGCGGGCGCTGCCGTTCAGTATGAATGCGTTAACCCATAGTCGACAGCGCTATCGGCGCAATCTGCGCTTCTATGCGGATGAGCCGCGACTGCGCGTTGGCGGCCCCACCTACCACTGGGTTCGTGAAGGGATTCTGGCTGGCGAACAGGTTTTGGCTGGTGCCGGGGATGATGCGACGCCGACGCTGCTGATTCAGGCTGAAGAAGAGCGGGTGGTAGATAACCGCATGCACGATCGTTTTTGTGAACTCCGCGCTGCAGCGGGCCATCCTGTAGAAGGGGGGCAGCCGCTTGTCATCAAAGGCGCGTACCATGAGATCCTTTTTGAAAAGGACGCCATGCGCTCAGTCGCGCTTAACGCTATTGTCGAATTTTTCGACAAGCATAACTCATCCAGCGGAACCCGCTTTGCCTAGAGGTTGAATTTTCTTATGTATCAGGTTGTTGCGTCTGATTTAGACGGTACGCTGCTTTCTCCCGACCATACTCTGTCCCCTTATGCCAAAGAGACGCTGAAGTTATTGACCGCTCGCGGCGTTAACTTCGTGTTTGCGACTGGCCGTCATCATGTTGATGTGGGGCAAATTCGCGATAACCTCGGCATTAAAACCTACATGATCACGTCCAACGGCGCGCGCGTGCATGATTCTGACGGGAATCTGGTGTTTTCCCATAACCTGGATCGCGATATTGCCAGCGACCTGTTTGGCGTAGTGAATGCAAACCCGGACATCGTGACCAACGTATATCGTGATGATGAGTGGTTTATGAATCGCCATCGTCCGGACGAAATGCGTTTCTTCAAAGAAGCGGTGTTTAACTATTCACTGTTTGAACCTGCATTACTGGAGCCTGAGGGCGTCAGCAAAGTGTTCTTCACCACCGACTCTCACGAAAGGCTACTGCCGCTGGAGCAGGCGATTAACGCCCGCTGGGGCGATCGCGTCAACGTCAGCTTCTCTACGCTTACCTGTCTGGAAGTTATGGCTGGCGGCGTATCGAAAGGTCATGCGCTGGAAGCGGTAGCAAAAGCGATGGGCTACAGCCTGAAAGACTGCATCGCCTTTGGCGACGGGATGAACGATGCGGAAATGCTCTCCATGGCAGGTAAAGGCTGCATCATGGGCAACGCCCACCAGCGCCTGAAGGATCTGCACCCGGAACTGGAAGTCATTGGTCTTAATGCCGACGATGCCGTGCCACACTATCTGCGTGAACTGTTTTTGTAGTAACCTTCTGTTCGTTAGTTGACCAGTTGTCAACTAAAAACTTCGCTACAATGGGTGTACCTTTTGTTAAGAGACATCCATTGTGGCGTTACTCATCATTACCACAATTCTGTGGGCCTTTTCCTTTAGCCTGTTTGGCGAGTACCTTGCCGGTCATGTCGATAGCTATTTTGCGGTGCTGGTGCGCGTTGGGCTGGCTGCGCTGGTGTTCCTGCCGTTTCTACGTACTCGTGGGCACAGCGTAAAAACGATCGGGCTGTATATGCTGGTGGGTGCCATGCAGCTTGGCATTATGTACATGCTGAGTTTTCACGCCTATCTGTACCTGACGGTTTCAGAACTGCTGCTCTTTACCGTGCTGACGCCGCTCTACATTACGCTGATTTATGATCTGATGAGCGGACGTCGTCTGCGCTGGAGTTACGCCTTTAGTGCGTTACTGGCGGTGATTGGTGCGGGGATCATTCGTTACGATCAGGTGACCAGCCACTTCTGGACCGGTCTGCTGCTGGTGCAGTTGTCCAATATCAGCTTTGCCATTGGTATGGTGGGCTATAAACGTCTGATGGAGACGCGGCCAATGCCGCAGCACAACGCCTTTGCCTGGTTTTATATGGGCGCCTTTATGGTGGCTGTCGTGGCCTGGTTCATGCTGGGCAATGCGCAGAAAATGCCTGCAACCACGCTACAGTGGGGAATTCTGGTCTTTCTTGGCGTGGCGGCGTCCGGCATTGGTTACTTTATGTGGAACTACGGTGCGACCCAGGTGGATGCGGGCACGCTGGGCATCATGAACAATATGCATGTCCCTGCCGGACTGTTGGTTAACCTGGCTATCTGGCATCAACAACCTCACTGGCCAAGCTTCATCATTGGTGCGGCTGTGATAGTGGCTTCACTGTGGGTACATCGAAAGTGGGTCGTTCCGCACTCCGTACAAACGGCAGGTGATCGCAGGCGTGATTCCGCGCTGAGCGAATAAACGCTTCTGTGACCGGCTGTCGCTGCTCGCCATCACGCACGGCGGCGTACAGTCGGCTCCACAATCCATCACCCAGGGTTTTGGTCACTACCAGGCCCTGGCGTTCAAAACTCTCCACCACCCAGTGCGGTAACGCCGCGATACCCATTCTGGCTGCAACCATCTGAATCAGCAGCAAGGTGTTATCCACGCTTTTCAGCGACGGACTAACGCCTGCAGGTTGCAGGAAATGCCGCCATACATCCAGTCGACTCCGTTGCACCGGGTAAATGAGCAGCGTCTCGCTGGCCAAATCTTCTGGCGTGATTTGCGTTTTGCTAGCCAACGGATGGTCAGGCGCCAGTACCAGGCGGACTTCAAAATCGAACATCGGCGAGTAGTGCAATCCGCTGCGCGGCAGGATGTCGGAGGTTAACACCAGATCCAGCTCATCCTGCTGTAGCGCTGGTTGCGGATCGAACGTCACGCCGGATTTAAAGTCCATCTCCACCTGCGGCCAGTTAGCACGAAAATTCTCCAGCGCGGGCGTCAGCCATTGAATACAACTGTGACATTCAATCGCGATTCGCAACCTGGTTTGCTGCGGTTCGTTGCAGGCCTGCAGCGCACGACCAATTTGCGGCAATACCTGACTGGCTAACTGCAGCAGGATTTCTCCCTGCGGCGTAAAGCGCAGAGGCTGGCTTTTACGGATAAAAAGTCGAAAGCCAAGGCGCTGCTCCAGATCGCTGAACTGGTGAGAAAGGGCGGATTGGGTCTGATGCAACGTCGCCGCTGCGGCTGCCAGAGAACCACTATTCCGCAACGCCTGGAGCGTTTTCAGGTGTTTAATCTCGATCATGAAAGTCCTTCACTTCGGCATGAATAAATTGCGCTTGAGGAATATACAGTAACCGCCAATTATGGATGTGTAAACATCTGGACGTCCAAAACTCGTCATATTTCGGCTTGCAGATGCGTTGGCTTCCTCGCTTACCCCAGTCACTTACTTCAGTAAGCTCCTGGGGATGCGCTGTGTCGCCGCCTTCCTGCAAACCGAACTATTTAGAGTTTTTGCTTCAGATTCAATAAAATAAGAGAGGAAGAAAAATGACAATATTGAATCACACCCTCGGTTTCCCTCGCGTTGGCCTGCGTCGCGAGTTGAAGAAAGCGCAAGAAAGCTACTGGGCGGGAAATTCTTCCCGTGAAGATTTGCTGACCGTTGGCCGCGAGCTGCGTGCCCGCCACTGGGATCAGCAGAAGCAGGCGGGCGTTGACCTGCTGCCGGTGGGTGATTTTGCCTGGTACGATCACGTGCTGACCACCAGCCTGCTGCTCGGCAACGTTCCGGCTCGCCATCAAAATAAAGACGGCTCGGTCGATATCGATACCTTATTCCGCATTGGCCGTGGCCGCGCACCAACGGGTGAACCCGCAGCGGCGGCAGAAATGACCAAATGGTTTAACACCAACTATCACTATATGGTGCCAGAGTTCACTAAAGGTCAGCAGTTCAAACTGACCTGGACCCAACTGCTGGATGAAGTGGACGAAGCGCTGGCGCTCGGTCACAAGGTGAAGCCTGTGTTGCTGGGGCCGGTAACCTACCTGTGGTTGGGTAAAGTGAAAGGCGAGCAGTTTGACCGTCTGAGCCTGTTGAACGACATTCTGCCGGTTTACCAGCAGGTGCTGGCCGAGCTGGCGAAACGCGGTATTGAGTGGGTGCAGATTGACGAACCCGCTCTGGTGCTGGAATTGCCGCAAGCGTGGCTGGAGGTCTTCAAACCAGCTTATGACGCGCTGACGGGTCAGGTGAAGCTGCTACTGACCACCTACTTCGAAGGCGTAACGCCAAACCTGGATACCATTACCGCCCTGCCGGTGCAGGGACTGCACGTTGACTTCGTGCACGGCAAAGATGATGCAGCCGAGTTGCATAAACGTCTGCCTGCCGACTGGCTGCTGTCAGCGGGGCTGGTGAACGGCCGCAACGTCTGGCGTGCCGATCTCAGCGAAAAATACGCACAAATCAAAGATATCGTCGGGAAACGTAACCTGTGGGTGGCTTCTTCCTGCTCCCTGCTGCACAGCCCAATCGATCTCAGTGTTGAAACCCGCCTTGATGCAGAAGTGAAGAGCTGGTTTGCCTTCGCCCTGCAAAAATGCGGCGAGCTGGCGCTGCTGCGCGATGCGTTGAATAGCGGTGATACGGCGGCAATTGTCGAGTGGAGCGCACCGATTCAGGCTCGTCGTCACTCTACCCGCGTACACAACGCCGCAGTGGAAAAACGTCTGGCGGCAATCACCGCCCAGGACAGCCAGCGCGCTAATGCTTACCCGGTTCGTGCCGAGGCGCAACGTGCCCGCTTTAATCTGCCGGCATGGCCGACTACGACTATCGGTTCATTCCCGCAAACCACGGAAATTCGCGGCCTGCGGCTGGACTTCAAAAAGGGCAACCTGGATGCCGGTAACTATCGCACCGGAATTGCGGAACATATTAAACAGGCGATTGTTGAACAGGAACGTCTGGGTCTCGACGTGCTGGTACACGGTGAAGCCGAGCGTAATGACATGGTCGAATACTTTGGCGAACACCTGGACGGCTTCGTCTTCACCCAGAACGGTTGGGTGCAGAGCTACGGCTCTCGCTGCGTGAAGCCGCCGGTGGTGATTGGCGACGTCAGCCGCCCGGAAGCGATCACCGTGGAGTGGGCGAAATATGCCCAGTCGCTGACCGACAAACCGGTAAAAGGCATGCTGACCGGTCCGGTGACCATTCTCTGCTGGTCATTCCCGCGTGAAGACGTGACGCGTGAAACCATCGCGAAGCAGATTGCGCTGGCGCTGCGTGATGAAGTGGCGGATCTGGAAGCGGCGGGTATCGGCATCATCCAGATTGATGAACCGGCACTGCGCGAAGGTCTGCCGCTGCGTCGCAGCGACTGGGCGGCGTATCTGGAGTGGGGCGTGGAAGCCTTCCGCATTAACGCGGCGGTAGCGAAGGATGAAACCCAGATCCACACCCACATGTGTTATTGCGAGTTCAACGACATCATGGACTCCATTGCGGCGCTGGATGCGGACGTGATTACCATTGAAACCTCGCGCTCTGATATGGAGTTGCTGGAATCGTTTGAAGAGTTCGACTATCCGAACGAAATCGGGCCGGGCGTATACGATATTCACTCGCCGAACGTCCCGAGCGTGGAGTGGATTGAAGCCCTGTTGAAGAAAGCCGAGCTGCGCATTCCAGCAGAACGTCTGTGGGTGAACCCGGACTGCGGCCTGAAAACCCGCGGCTGGCCGGAAACCCGTGCCGCGCTGGCGAACATGGTCAAAGCGGCGCAGAATTTGCGTCAGGCGTAATTCGGTGCCCGGGAAGCGCTGGGGCTTACCCGGGTTACAGGAAATCGCAATAGTTGTAGGCCCGGTCAGGCGTCGCTGCCACCGGGCAATTAACGTTTATTTCTTCCCACCGTATTGCACGAACCACTCCAGCATTCTCTGCCAACCGTCTTTCGCGGACTCTTCGTGATAGCTCGGGCGATAATCGGCGTTGAACGCATGTCCGGCATCGGGATAGACCACGATTTCCGCTTTAGCATTGGCGGCGCGCAGTGCCTGGCGCATTGTTTCAACGGTATCTTGCGGAATGCTGGTGTCCTGGCCGCCATAAAGCCCCAAAACGGGGGCGTTAAGATCGGTTGCGATATCAACGGGATGTTTTGGCGAGTTGAGGGTTTTATCACCCACCAGTTTGCCATACCACGCCACGGCCGCTTTTAACTGCGGATTATGTGCGGCATACAGCCAGGTGATGCGCCCACCCCAGCAAAATCCGGTGATCATCAACTGGTGTGCATCTCCTCCGTTGCGGGAGGCCCAGCTAGCGACGTGGTCCAGATCGGCCAGTACCTGAGAGTCGGGCACTTTGGCGACAAGGCCACTAAGCAGCGTAGGGATATCGGCAAAGTCATTGGGATCGCCTTCGCGAAAATAGAGTTCTGGTGCGATAGCCAGATACCCTTCCAGAGCCAAACGACGGCAAACGTCACGAATGTGCTCATGAATACCAAAAATCTCCTGCACGACAATGACTACGGGCAGCAGGCCATCAGTCTGTTTTGGTCGTGCGTGATACGCTGGCATATCATCGCCTTGTGAAGGTATGGACGTTACACCGGCGATAATTGCATTATCCGGGGTGTGAACCGTGGTAGACGTCGGTGGAGATACAGCAGGTGCAAAGCCAGATTGTCGTGTTGTCATGGTATTCTCCGTACCCTTAAATATTCAGCAAAAAAGCGCATTGTTAACTATAGACACATGCAACGAACCACATTGCCTTAAACGGGCTATCTTTTGTGCAGGGCTTCCTTACATCACATCATTTATGTGACATTAATCACTTTTTGATGGTAATTGAATGCAATTGATTTACATCATAGTGATGACTGTCACGAAAATATGTTTATGCCTTCGGTAAAGTGTGTTTTTGCTTCTTCTGACAAAACCGATTCACAGAGGAGTTTTTATGTCTAAGTCTGATGTTTTTCATCTCGGCCTCACTAAGAACGATTTACAAGGGGCTACGCTTGCTATCGTCCCTGGCGACCCGGAGCGTGTGGAAAAGATCGCCGCGCTGATGGATAAGCCGGTTAAGCTGGCATCTCATCGCGAGTTCACTACCTGGCGTGCTGAGCTGGATGGTAAAGCCGTGATCGTTTGTTCTACCGGTATCGGCGGCCCGTCCACCTCTATTGCCGTAGAAGAACTGGCACAGCTGGGCATTCGTACCTTCCTGCGTATCGGTACGACTGGCGCTATCCAGCCGCATATCAACGTAGGTGATGTACTGGTTACCACTGCATCTGTTCGTCTGGACGGCGCAAGCCTGCACTTCGCACCAATGGAATTCCCGGCCGTTGCGGACTTCGAGTGCACCACCGCGCTGGTGGAAGCGGCGAAATCTATCGGCGCCACCACTCACGTGGGGGTCACCGCGTCTTCTGACACCTTCTACCCGGGCCAGGAGCGGTATGACACCTTCTCTGGTCGCGTCGTGAGCCGTTTCAAAGGCTCAATGGAAGAGTGGCAGTCTATGGGCGTCATGAACTACGAAATGGAATCTGCTACGCTGCTGACCATGTGCGCAAGCCAGGGTCTGCGTGCCGGTATGGTCGCAGGTGTTATCGTGAACCGTACTCAGCAAGAGATCCCTAATGCGGAAACGATGAAACAAACGGAAAGTCACGCGGTGAAAATCGTGGTTGAAGCCGCGCGTCGTTTACTGTAATTCCCCCTTCTATTCAAAAAGGCCGACGCGTTCGGTCTTTTTATTTTGCGTAGTGCCTCGCAGGAAATTCCTTTTAAACTGGACGTTTATACAGCACAATTCTATTTTGTGCGGGTAAGTCGTTGCTGTAAGGGGGCGTTGTGGATATTTCAATTATGATGAGTGCCGTGTTGGCGTTAGCCGCAGGGCTACTGGTAGGGTGGCTGGCGACAAAAGCACGCGCCGATCAAATCCGTGCCGACCTCATCGAAGAGCGACGTGAACTGGATATTGCGCTAAGCGCCGCTCGCCAGCAGCTCTCGCAGGAAGCTCACTGGCGTGATGAGTGCGAACTACTCAATAACGAATTACGCAGTCTGCACAGTATCAACACCTCTCTGGAAGCCGATCTCCGTGAAGTCACTACCCGGCTGGAAGCAACCCAACAGCATGCGGAAGATAAAATCCGCCAGATGATCAACAGCGAACAGCGTCTGAGCGAACAGTTTGAAAATCTGGCGAATCGTATTTTTGAGCACAGCAACCGCCGTGTTGATGAGCAAAATCGCCAAAGTTTGAACAGCCTGCTTGCGCCGCTTCGTGAACAACTGGACGGTTTTCGTCGCCAGGTTCAGGATAGCTTTGGTAAAGAGGCGCAAGAACGCCATACCCTGGCGCACGAAATTCGTAATCTCCAGCAACTGAATGCGCAGATGGCGCAGGAAGCGGTAAACCTGACGCGGGCATTAAAAGGCGATAACAAAACGCAGGGTAACTGGGGAGAGGTCGTACTCACGCGGGTACTCGAAGCCTCTGGTCTGCGTGAAGGTTATGAATATGAAACCCAGGTTAGCATCGAAAACGACGCCCGTTCGCGAATGCAGCCTGATGTCATCGTTCGGCTACCGCAGGGTAAAGATGTGGTGATCGATGCGAAAATGACGCTGGTCGCCTATGAGCGCTATTTTAACGCAGAAGATGAATACACCCGCGAAAGTGCATTGCAGGAGCACATCGCCTCGGTGCGCAACCATATTCGACTACTGGGTCGCAAAGATTATCAGCAGCTTCCTGGGCTGCGTACGCTTGACTATGTGTTGATGTTTATCCCCGTTGAGCCCGCTTTTTTGCTGGCGCTCGACAGACAGCCCGAACTGATTACCGAAGCACTTAGAAATAACATTATGCTGGTGAGTCCTACCACGCTGTTGGTGGCATTGCGCACGATCGCCAACCTGTGGCGCTACGAGCATCAGAGTCGTAATGCGCAACAAATTGCCGATCGGGCCAGCAAACTTTATGACAAGATGCGGTTGTTTGTGGATGATATGTCGGCAATAGGCCAAAGCCTGGACAAAGCCCAGGACAACTACCGACAGGCGATGAAAAAACTCTCTTCCGGTCGTGGAAACGTCCTGTCGCAGGCAGAAGCGTTTCGTAGTTTAGGCGTGGAAATTAAGCGCGAGATTAATCCTGAGCTGGCTGAACAAGCTACTACACAGGATGAAGAATACCGCTTGCGCTCGGTCCCTGAGACGCAACAAGATGCGTCTTACCCCGAGGATGAAGCGATAAATCAGCAATCAAACTAGTCCATTTGGGGTAGTTGAACCCGGTAGAAGGGTAGGGCAAATTGGCCCAATCTGTTACACTTCTCGAACATTTTTTGGATGAGCAGGCACTGAGATGGTGGATAATTCACAAGAAACGACGCACTTTGGCTTTCAGACCGTCGCTAAAGAGCAGAAAGCTGACATGGTGGCCCACGTTTTTCATTCTGTGGCGTCTAAATATGACGTTATGAATGACTTAATGTCATTTGGCATTCATCGTTTGTGGAAGCGCTTCACCATTGATTGCAGTGGCGTGCGTCGCGGGCAAACCGTTCTCGATTTAGCAGGCGGTACCGGCGATCTGACGGCGAAATTCTCTCGCATGGTTGGTGAAACCGGCAAAGTTGTGCTGGCGGATATCAATGACTCAATGCTCAAAATGGGTCGCGAAAAGCTGCGTAATATTGGCGTGGTAGGTAACGTTGAGTACGTTCAGGCGAATGCGGAAGCATTACCTTTCCCTGACAACACGTTTGACTGCATCACCATCTCTTTCGGTCTGCGCAACGTAACGGATAAAGACAAAGCATTGCGCTCCATGTACCGCGTATTGAAGCCGGGCGGACGTCTACTGGTGCTGGAATTCTCCAAACCCATCATCGAACCGTTGAGCAAAGCCTACGACGCATACTCTTTCCATGTTCTGCCGCGCATAGGTTCAATGGTAGCAAGCGATGCGGACAGCTACCGTTATTTGGCGGAGTCCATCCGTATGCATCCCGATCAGGACACCTTAAAAGCAATGATGCAAGATGCCGGGTTCGAAAGCGTTGATTACTACAACCTGACAGCAGGTGTCGTTGCGCTGCATCGTGGTTACAAGTTCTGACAGGAGAGTGGGGATGCCTTTAAAACCCTTAGTAACCGCAGGCGTTGAAAATATGCTCAACACCTTTCTGTACCGTTCTCCTGCGCTGAAGTCAGCCAGAACGCGTTTACAAGGGAAGGTGCTGCGTGTTGATCTCAAAGGATTTTCAACACCGTTAGCCTTGGTGTTTAGCGAGCGCCAGGTCGATGTGCTGGGGGCATGGGAAGGCGAAGCCGATTGCACCATAATCACATATGCCAGTGTGTTACCGAAATTGCGTGACCGACAGCAACTCACCACGCTTATCCGCAGCGGTGAGCTGGAAGTCCAGGGCGATATCCAGGTAGTACAGAACTTTGTTGCGCTGGCCGATCTGGCGGAGTTGGATCCTGCAGAACTGTTAGCACCCTATACCGGCGATATCGTCGCAGAAGGGGTCAGCAAAGTCTTGCGTGGTGGAGCGAAGTTCCTGTGCCATAACTTTCAGCGCCAGCAGCGCTATGTCGCCGAAGCGATCACTGAAGAGTGGCGCATGGCTCCTGGTCCACTAGAGGTTGCATGGTTTGCTGAAGAAACGGCAGCCGTTGAGCGCGCGGTTGAATCTCTGGCCAAACGGCTGGAAAAACTGGAGGCCAAATGACGCCAGGTGAAGTACGGCGCCTTTATTTCATCATTCGCACTTTTTTAAGCTACGGTCTTGATGAACTCATCCCCAAAATGCGAATCACGCTGCCGCTTCGGTTGTGGCGTTACTCGTTGTTCTGGATGCCCAACCGACATAAAGATAAACCGCTGGGAGAAAGGCTGAGACTGGCTTTACAGGAACTCGGCCCGGTGTGGATCAAGTTTGGGCAAATGCTCTCTACCCGTCGTGACCTTTTCCCTCCGCACATCGCCGATCAGCTTGCGCTATTGCAGGATCGGGTTGCCCCGTTCGATGGGCTTAGAGCGAAAAAACAAATCGAAGAGGCTATGGGCGGGCTGCCCGTCGAGGAATGGTTTGATGATTTTGAGATCACGCCGCTGGCATCTGCGTCTGTTGCTCAGGTCCACACTGCGCGGTTGAAATCGAATGGCAAAGAGGTGGTGATCAAAGTTATTCGCCCGGACATACTTCCGGTCATCAAAGCGGATTTAAAACTGATCTACCGCCTGGCTCGTTGGGTTCCTCGTCTGCTGCCAGATGGGCGTCGCCTGCGACCAACAGAAGTCGTCCGTGAATATGAAAAAACGTTGATCGATGAACTGAATCTGCTGCGCGAATCGGCGAACGCCATTCAGCTACGACGTAATTTTGAAGATAGTCCGATGCTGTACATCCCGGAAGTGTATTCCGACTATTGTAGTCAGAACATGATGGTGATGGAGCGCATTTACGGCATCCCGGTTTCAGATGTCACCACGCTTGAGAAGAACGGCACCAATATGAAATTGTTGGCCGAGCGTGGTGTTCAGGTCTTCTTTACTCAGGTATTCCGCGACAGCTTTTTCCATGCGGATATGCACCCCGGGAACATTTTTGTCAGTTATGAGCACCCTGAAAACCCGAAATACATTGGTATTGATTGTGGGATTGTGGGCTCTTTAAACAAAGAAGATAAGCGTTACCTGGCTGAAAACTTCATTGCGTTCTTTAACCGCGATTACCGCAAAGTTGCTGAACTGCACGTGGATTCTGGTTGGGTTCCGCCGGATACCAACGTAGAAGAGTTTGAATTTGCCATTCGTACCGTGTGCGAGCCGATTTTTGAAAAACCGCTGGCGGAGATTTCCTTTGGTCACGTGCTGCTGAATCTGTTCAACACTGCGCGCCGCTTCAATATGGAAGTTCAGCCTCAACTGGTATTGCTCCAGAAGACGCTGCTGTACGTAGAAGGTGTCGGACGACAACTCTACCCGCAGTTAGATTTGTGGAAAACGGCTAAGCCATTCCTCGAATCCTGGATTAAAGATCAGGTCGGTATTCCGGCGCTCGTTAGGGCATTTAAAGAAAAAGCACCGTTCTGGGTCGAAAAAATGCCAGAAATACCTGAACTGGTGTATGACAGTTTGCGCCAGGGCAAATATTTACAGCACAGTGTTGATAAGATTGCCCGCGAGCTTCACGCGAATCATGTACGCCAGGGACAATCCCGTTATTTATTGGGCATTGGCGCAACATTGTTGCTAAGTGGAACATTCCTGCTGGTAAGCCGCCCTGAGTGGGGGCTTATGCCGGGCTGGTTAATGGCGGGAGGCGTCATAGCCTGGTTGATCGGCTGGCGCAAAATGCGCTGAATTTTTCATCGCCCAAGGCAGGTCGTGTAACGTATACTACGGCCTTATTAATTCATCATCTATGACAGAGGAACATGTATGGGTGGTATCAGTATTTGGCAGTTGTTGATCATTGCCGTCATCGTTGTACTGCTATTTGGCACCAAGAAACTCGGCTCCATCGGTTCCGATCTTGGCGCGTCGATCAAAGGCTTCAAAAAAGCGATGGGTGATGATGAGCCTAAGCAAGATAAAACCAGCCAGGACGCTGATTTTACTGCTAAATCCATCACCGATAAGCAGGGTGAAGTGAAAAAGGAAGACGCCAAAAGCCAAGATAAAGAGCAGGTATAATCCGTGTTTGATATCGGTTTTAGCGAACTGTTATTGGTGTTCGTGATCGGCCTCATTGTTCTGGGGCCGCAACGATTACCTGTAGCGGTAAAAACGGTTGCTGGCTGGGTTCGCGCTTTGCGTTCCCTTGCAACTACTGTTCAGAATGAACTGACCCAGGAGCTTAAGCTTCAGGAGTTTCAGGACAGCCTGAAGAAAGTAGAGAAAGCGAGCCTGACAAATCTGACCCCGGAGCTGAAAGCGTCAATGGATGAGCTGCGTGAGGCTGCGGAATCGATGAAGCGTTCTTACAGCGTGCACGATCCTGAGAAAGCGAGCGATGAAGCGCACACTATCCATAATCCGGTGGTGAAAGACGGTGAAGCGCAGCGAGAAGGGGTCACCCCTGCCGCCGCTGAAAACCAGGCCAGTTCGCCGGAGCAAAAACCGGAATCCGCGGGTGCTAAAACGCCAGAGCAGACGGAAAACACTTCCGCCACGTTGATGGATGCAGAAAAGAAAGCTGCCGCACCTGTTGTCGAATCCTCCCCCTCGTCGAGTGATAAACCGTAAACATGGCTGTAGAAGATACCCAACCGCTCATTACGCATCTTATCGAGCTGCGTAAGCGACTCCTGAACTGCATTATTGCGGTTATCGTGATCTTTCTGGCGTTGGTTTACTTTGCCAACGACATTTACCATATGGTTGCGGCGCCGCTGATTAAACAGATGCCGCAGGGTGCAACGATGATCGCCACCGATGTGGCCTCGCCGTTCTTTACCCCAATAAAGTTGACCTTCATGGTGTCGCTGATCCTGTCAGCGCCAGTGATCCTCTACCAGGTGTGGGCATTTATTGCGCCTGCTTTGTATAAACATGAACGTCGACTGGTTGTGCCGCTGCTGGTTTCCAGTTCGTTGTTGTTCTACATCGGCATGGCATTCGCCTATTTTGTCGTCTTTCCGTTGGCGTTTGGTTTTCTGGCCAACACGGCTCCGCAAGGCGTGCAGGTATCGACGGACATTGCCAGCTATCTCAGTTTCGTAATGGCGCTGTTTATGGCTTTCGGTGTCTCTTTTGAGGTCCCTGTCGCCATTGTGCTGCTATGCTGGATGGGCATTACAACACCTGAAGATTTACGTAAGAAACGACCTTACGTTGTGGTGGGAGCATTTGTCGTCGGGATGTTACTGACTCCGCCAGATGTCTTCTCGCAAACGTTGTTGGCGATACCGATGTACTGTCTGTTTGAAGTGGGCGTTTTCTTCTCTCGTTTCTATGTCGGTAAGCGACGTACGCGAGATGAGGACAACGAGGCTGAAGAAGCAAAAGAAGCCGAAGCCACCGAGAAAACAGAAGAGTAAATTCAACCGCCCGTCAGGGCGGTTGTCATATGGGAGGTAGCATGTTTGATATTGGCGTTAATTTAACCAGTTCACAATTTGCGAAAGACAGGGATGATGTTGTGGCGCGCGCCTTTGCTGCGGGCGTAAACGGTATGCTTCTGACCGGAACAAACCTGCACGAAAGCCAGCAGGCGCTGAAGTTGGCGCAACATTATCCACATTGCTGGTCCACGGCTGGCGTGCACCCGCATGACAGTAGCCAATGGCAATCCTCAACGGAAGACGAGATTATCGCGCTGGCAAACCAGTCTGAGGTGGTCGCTATTGGCGAGTGCGGTCTGGATTTCAATCGCAATTTCTCCACGCCGCAGGAGCAGGAACGTGCTTTTGAGGCACAACTGCGCATTGCCGCTGAACTGCAGATGCCGATTTTCATGCATTGTCGGGATGCCCATGAGCGTTTTCTGACGTTGCTGGAGCCGTGGCTGGATAGCCTCCCGGGCGCGGTGCTGCACTGTTTTACCGGAACGCGGCAGGAGATGCAGGACTGTGTGGACCGAGGGCTTTATATTGGTATTACCGGCTGGGTCTGTGATGAGCGTCGGGGGATGGAACTGCGGGAACTGCTGCCGTTTATTCCGGTAGAAAGACTACTGATCGAAACTGATGCGCCTTACCTACTTCCTCGCGACTTAACGCCTAAACCGACGTCACGGCGCAATGAACCGGCGCACCTGCCACATATTCTTGAGCGTATTGCCCACTGGCGCGGAGAAGATCCTCAATGGCTGTCAGCCACCATTGATGCTAACGTCAGAACGCTGTTCGAAGTGACCTTCTAAACGGCTTAAATTTTTCGAAAGCCGGTATTTTTCACGCTCTGCTTAACCTCTTTATTCAACAGGTTAAGCAGTAGCATGGAACGCGCTTCGCCATCCGGTTCGGTGAAGATCGCTTTTAGCCCCTCAAACGCCCCTTCAGTAATAATCACGCTGTCCCCTGGCTGAGGAGTTTGCGGGTCAACAATTCCTTCAGGCTTGTAGATAGAAAGCTGGTGAATAACGGGAGAAGGGACGGTCGCAGGCGTCGCGCCAAAACGGACGAAATGGCTGACACCACGCGTGGCGTTGATGGTGGTGGTGTGGATCACTTCCGGGTCGAACTCGACAAACATGTAATTAGGGAATAGTGGTTCACTGACTGTGGTACGTTTACCGCGCACTATTTTTTCCAGGGTGATCATAGGCGTCAGGCAGTTCACCGCCTGTCTTTCCAGGTGTTCCTGGGCTCGCTGAAGTTGCCCACGTTTGCAGTACAGTAAATACCAGGATTGCATAATAACTCTTATCCGCTTGTTCTGAGCGCCAGCATAGCAAAAGCCATGCGTTAAGTTAATTATACCCGCCTCAACGCAGGCTGAAACCCAATGGGTATATACTCCCAGGGCTTATATGTATCGCCAGAGTTCACGCTAATTTAACAAAAATACAGCATCACAATGATGAACGCCGTATAATGAAGCGCTTACGAAGAGGCCACAATGGACGCCATGAAATATCACGATTTACGCGACTTCCTGACGCTGCTTGAACAGCAGGGCGAGCTCAAACGCATTTCGCTTGAGGTGGATCCCCACCTGGAAATTACTGAAATTGCCGATCGCACCCTGCGTGCCGGTGGGCCTGCGTTGCTGTTTGAGAATCCGAAAGGCTATTCAATGCCGGTGCTGTGTAACCTGTTTGGCACACCAAAGCGTGTTGCGATGGGGATGGGACAAGAAGATGTCTCGGCGCTACGAGAAGTCGGTAAACTGTTGGCGTTTTTGAAAGAGCCAGAGCCACCGAAAGGATTCCGCGATCTGTTTGATAAGCTGCCGCAGTTTAAGCAGGTGTTGAACATGCCGACTAAGCGGTTGCGCGGTGCACCTTGTCAGCAAAAAATCTACTCGGGCGATGACGTTGATTTAAACCGCATTCCGATTATGACCTGCTGGCCGGAAGATGCCGCGCCGCTGATTACCTGGGGGCTCACCGTAACGCGTGGTCCGCATAAAGAGCGGCAGAATCTGGGCATCTATCGTCAGCAGCTGATTGGCAAAAACAAGCTCATTATGCGCTGGCTGTCCCATCGCGGCGGTGCGCTTGATTACCAGGAGTGGTGCGCAGCGCATCCGGGCGAACGCTTCCCGGTTTCTGTGGCGTTAGGAGCCGATCCTGCGACCATTCTGGGGGCCGTGACGCCGGTTCCTGATACATTATCCGAGTACGCATTTGCCGGGCTGTTGCGCGGAACCAAGACCGAAGTAGTTAAATGTATTTCCAACGACCTGGAAGTGCCTGCCAGTGCAGAAATCGTGCTGGAAGGGTACATTGAACCGGGCGAGCTGGCTCCGGAAGGGCCGTATGGCGATCATACCGGCTACTACAACGAAGTAGATAGCTTCCCGGTCTTTACCGTCACGCACATTACCCAGCGCGAAGATGCGATTTATCACTCTACCTATACCGGACGTCCGCCAGATGAGCCCGCGGTACTCGGCGTGGCGCTGAACGAAGTTTTCGTTCCTATTCTGCAAAAGCAGTTCCCGGAGATTGTCGATTTTTATCTACCTCCGGAAGGCTGTTCATATCGCCTGGCCGTCGTGACGATGAAAAAACAGTACGCTGGTCATGCCAAACGCGTCATGATGGGTGTCTGGTCGTTTTTGCGTCAGTTTATGTACACCAAATTTGTTATTGTTTGCGATGATGACGTCAACGCACGTGACTGGAATGATGTGATTTGGGCAATTACTACCCGTATGGACCCGGCCCGGGATACGGTACTGGTAGAGAATACGCCAATTGATTACCTGGACTTTGCCTCGCCGGTTTCCGGCCTTGGTTCAAAAATGGGGCTGGATGCCACAAATAAATGGCCGGGCGAAACCCAACGTGAATGGGGACGTCCGATTAAAAAAGATCCTGAAGTGACTGCGCGCATTGACGCAATTTGGGATGAACTGGCCATCTTTAATGACGGCAAAAGCGCCTGAGGCGCGATCGTTTTGCCTATTGATCCGACAGAGAGAGCGCATGACAACCTTAAGCTGTAAAGTGACCTCGGTAGAAGCTATCACTGACACCGTATATCGCGTTCGTTTAGTGCCAGACGCGGCGTTTTCCTTTCGTGCTGGCCAGTATTTAATGGTCGTGATGGACGAAAGGGATAAGCGTCCGTTCTCCATGGCATCAACGCCGGACGAGCAAGGATTCATTGAGCTGCACGTTGGCGCCTCTGAGCTAAATCTTTATGCCATGGCCGTGATGGACCGTATTCTGAAAGACCGGGAGATCAAGGTCGACATTCCGCATGGCGAAGCCTGGCTGCGTGATGAAGACGAGCGCCCGCTGATCCTGATTGCCGGTGGTACAGGGTTCTCTTACGTGCGTTCCATTCTGCTTACCGCGCTGGCGCGCAATCCAAATCGCGATATCACCATTTACTGGGGCGGGCGCGAAGAGAAGCATCTCTACGATCTCTCCGAGCTGGAAGCGCTGTCAGTGAATCACCCGAATTTGCGCGTTGAGCCAGTGGTGGAACAGCCTGAAGACGGCTGGCGTGGTCGTACGGGAACCGTGTTAACGGCAGTATTACAGGATTACGGTACCCTGGCGGAGCATGATATCTACATCGCTGGTCGTTTCGAAATGGCCAAAATCGCGCGCGATCTGTTCTGTAATGAACGCAGTGCGCGTGAAGATCGCCTGTTTGGCGACGCTTTCGCGTTCATTTAAGCGCTGTGCGCCGGAGTCCTTCCGGCGCATTCATCACCAACCTTACTTCTTCTAACAGGGTGCAAGCCCGATCTCGTTGTTTCTCTTTTTTACCACGTTTTTTAGTAAACATATTTTTCCTATCTATTAATCACAAAACTTAGCTTTTGTGACAGGCCTCTTTTTGTTTAGTAAACAAAATCGGCAAACTAGACGCAATCAAATTGCGAGGCGCAAACGAGGAAAACCATGAGGCTCGGACTGGATATTGGCGGGACTAAAATCGAAGCGGTGGTGATTGATAACGCGGGTGAAATTGTTTACCGCGAGCGATGCGCGACACCAAAGCAGAGTTACGGTGATTTTTTCCAGGCCGTGACGGAGATGATTGCTAAGGCCAGACTGGCCGTTAATCAGCCTTTATCGGTTGGCATTGGGGTGCCTGGCGCGGTGGATAGCGAGGGGTTAATTAAGAACTCCAACATCCTGGTGCTCAATCAACAGGCCTTTGCGCAAGACCTTGAGCGAGCGTTAGGAATGCCCGTGCCTGTTACTAATGATGCCAACTGCTTTACCTTGTCGGAAGCGATGGACGGTAGCGGACACGGGCATAGCGTGGTATTTGGCGTGATCCTCGGTACCGGTTGCGGCGGTGGACTATGCATCGATAACCGCTTGATCTCTGGACCTAACGCCTGCGCAGGAGAGTGGGGGCATAATGCATTGCCGCGCTACCACGAATCTCAGGACGGGGCTGGAGTGACATGCTATTGCGGGCAGTTGAACTGTATTGAGAGCTTTATTTCCGGCAGCGGTCTGGAACGCCAGTACCTGAATCACACCGCGCAGCATGTGGGTGTGCCACAAATTATGCAACAGGTAGAATCGGGTGATGCGGATGCCTGCTTTGTATGGAAACGCTATTGCGATCAACTGGCGCGTGCGTTGGCGGGCGTGGTGAATACGCTCGATCCCGATGTTATCGTGCTAGGGGGTGGGGTATCCAATATCGATTTACTGTATTCGGGTTTGCAGGCGCGAGTGGCGCAGTACGTATTTGGTAAGCAGTGCCGCACACCGATCGTTCGGGCCCGTCACGGCGACAGCAGCGGTGTACGCGGTGCGGCCTGGCTGGGGGCGCAACAAGCCATAGTAGAATCAATGAGAGTGAAATGACGAAACCTGTACGTATCAGAGATATTGCCGAAGCTTGTGGTGTTTCAGTTGGCGCAGTTTCCCGCGCCCTAAAAGGGCAGCCGGGGCTACGTGAAGACACCCGGCTGCGCATTATTTCTGTGGCGCAGCAGCAGGGTTATGATTTTTCCCGTCTGCGTACTGACAAGATCAAACGCGTCCTTTTTTTGCTTCACCGCCAGCACAATATCAGCCGGGCATTGCCGTTTTATTCTCAACTACTGCTGGGGATAGAAGATAACTGTCGTGACCATGGTATTGCGCTGAGCTTTCTCTCCATTGGTCCAGGCGATGCAGTGAGTGAGCAGGTGCTGCTGCACCAGCCTGATGCACTGATCTGTGCCGGATTTTTTGAGCCTGAATTACTTGGCTTGCTGCAACAGATGAAGCTGCCGTTGGTGCTGGTGGATCTCTGGGCGCCGGGCCTGCCTTGCGTGAACCCGGATAACACTCAGGGTGGGTATCTGGCCACGCAACATTTGATTGCACAAGGTCGCAGCCGTATTGCTTTTCTTGCCAGCACGCTTGCGCACTACAGCATCCGTCAGCGCGAGAAGGGCTACCGTCAGGCATTGTATGAGGCCCGTTTGCTGATGCCGCCAGAGTATGAAACCGTTGCGCCGCCGCTGTTGGATACCGATCAATCTCTTGTTGAGGCGGTAAATGAGCTACTCAGATTGCCGGAGCCGCCCGACGCTATTTTTGCCTATAACGATGCGGCAGCGCTGGTTGTTCAACGGGTGTGCGCACAGCAGGGGATACGCATCCCGGAAGATCTCGCGCTGGTGGGGTTTGATGATATCGATGCTGCGGCCTGGTCACATCCACCACTCACTACTATTGCGGTTGATAAACAACAATTGGGGCGTGAAGCGCTGCGTTTATTGCTGGAAGAAAATCAGGAAGAGAATCTGCTGTTGCCGGTGCAGTTAGTTGTACGCGCCAGTTCAGGGAAATAAAAAACCCGCCCCTGACAGGCGGGAAGAACGGCAACTAAATTGTTATACAATGGCATTTGTGTTGTAGGCCGGATAAGACGCATCAGCGTCGCCATCCGGCATAGTCGCCGGGGGCGCTTCGCTTGCCCGGCCTACAATAAGTCACATGCTTTGATTAAACTCGCTCAAATACCGTCGCGATGCCCTGGCCTAACCCGATACACATCGTCGCCAGGCCAAACTGTACGTCTTTGCGTTCCATCAGATTGAGCAAGGTGGTGCTGATACGCGCCCCGGAGCAACCCAGCGGATGACCCAAAGCGATCGCCCCGCCGTTGAGGTTGATCTTTTCATCGATCTGCTCCATCAGCCCCAGATCTTTAATGCACGGCAGGATCTGAGCGGCAAAGGCTTCGTTCATCTCAAACAAACCGATATCGCTGGTGGAGAGTCCCGCTTTTTTCAGCGCCAGTTTTGAGGCCGGAACCGGACCATAACCCATAATTGACGGGTCACAGCCAACAACAGCCATCGAACGGATTCGGGCACGCGGCGTCAGACCCAGCTCACGGGCGCGGCTTTCGCTCATGACCAGCATCGCCGCTGCGCCGTCGGAGAGCGCGGAGGAGGTACCGGCAGTGACCGTTCCGCTAACCGGATCGAACGCCGGGCGCAGGGTGGAGAGCGCTTCAACGGTTGTCTCTGGGCGGATAACCTCATCGTAGTTAAACTGCTTCAGCACGCCGTCGGCATCATGGCCACTGGTCGGGATGATTTCGTTTTTAAATGCGCCAGACTGTGTTGCAGCCCAGGCACGAGCATGTGAACGTGCGGCGAAAGCGTCCTGCATTTCACGGCTGATGCCGTGCATGCGAGAGAGCATTTCCGCAGTCAGACCCATCATTCCCGCGGCTTTTGCCACGTTGCGGCTCATGCCCGGATGGAAATCAACGCCGTGACTCATTGGCACATGGCCCATATGTTCCACGCCGCCAATCAGGCACGCCTGAGCATCGCCGGTCATGATCATACGTGCCGCGTCGTGCAGCGCCTGCATTGATGAACCGCACAGGCGGTTGACCGTGACGGCCGGAACGGAGTGCGGAACTTCCGCCAGCAGCGCGGCGTTACGGGCGATGTTGAAACCCTGCTCCAGCGTTTGCTGCACGCAGCCCCAGTAAATATCATCAAGCGCGGATGGCTCCAGCGCAGGATTTCGCGCCAGCAGGCTACGCATTAAGTGTGCGGAGAGATCTTCTGCCCGCACGTTACGAAACGCGCCCCCTTTCGAACGGCCCATCGGGGTACGGATCGCATCAACAATTACAACCTGTTCCATTGTGACTCCTTAAGCCGTTTTCAGGCTGCCAACCGGGCGGGCAGGCTCAACCTGGGGATAATACGGTTCGTTATGGCGCGCCTTATCACGCAGACCAGCCGGAACTTCATACAGTGCTCCGAGGTGCTGATACTGCTGGGCCATATCGAGATACTTCGCGCTGCCGAGCGTATCCAACCAGCGGAACGCGCCACCATGGAACGGAGGGAAGCCCAGGCCATAAACCAGCGCCATATCGGCTTCTGCCGGGCTGGCGATAATGCCTTCTTCCAGACAACGCACCACTTCGTTGACCATTGGGATCATCATGCGGGCGATAATCTCTTCATCGCTGAAGTCGCGTTTCGGCTGGCTAACTTCTGCCAGCAGATCGTCAACGGTGGCATCCTCTTCTTTCTTCGGCTTGCCCTTGTTGTCTTCTTTATAACGCCAGAATCCAAGACCGTTTTTCTGTCCGAAACGGTTCGCATCAAACAGGGCGTCTATCGCGTCGCGATAATCTTTCTGCATACGCTGAGGGAAGCCTGTGGACATCACTGCCTGCGCGTGATGCGCGGTATCAATTCCCACCACGTCCAGCAGATAAGCCGGGCCCATCGGCCAGCCAAACTGTTTTTCCATGACTTTGTCGATTTTGCGGAAATCCGCCCCATCGCGCAGCAGCTGGCTGAAACCGGCAAAATACGGGAACAGTACGCGGTTCACGAAGAAACCAGGGCAGTCGTTGACCACAATTGGCGTTTTGCCCATCTGGCTTGCCCAGGCGACAACTTTGGCGATAGTTTCATCCGAGCTTTTCTCGCCGCGAATGATCTCAACCAGTGGCATGCGGTGTACTGGGTTAAAGAAGTGCATTCCACAGAAGTTTTCCGGGCGCTTGAGCGCGCTGGCCAGCTCGTTGATTGGGATGGTAGAGGTATTCGACGCCAGTACGGTGCCCGGGCGTACCTGATCTTCGGTTTCCACCAGTACCGCTTTTTTCACTTTCGGGTTTTCCACGACCGCTTCAACCACCACGTCCACACGCTCAAAACCGCTATAGTCGAGGGTTGGATGAATAGTGGAAATCACGCCCGCCATTTTCAGACCGTCAATTTTGCCGCGCTCAAGCTGTTTGTTCAGCAGCTTGGCCGCTTCGGTCATGCCCAGCGTTAATGATTTGTCGTTGATATCTTTCATGACAACCGGCACGCCTTTCCAGGCTGACTGGTAAGCGATGCCGCCGCCCATAATGCCCGCGCCCAGCACCGCGGCTTGCTTCGGTGCTTCAATATTTTTGGTGAGCTTTTTGGCTTTGGCTTTCACGAACTGATCGTTAAGGAAGATCCCTACCAGCGCGCGGGCTTCACTGGTGTGCGCCAGTGGAACAAAGCTTTTATTTTCCAGATTCAGCGCTTCTTCACGACCAAAACGGGCTGCTGCTTCAATGGTTTTTACCGCGGTAATCGGTGCGGGGTAATGTTTACCAGCCGTCTGCGCTACCATGCCTTTAGCGATGGTAAAGCTCATCGCCGCTTCAATTTTGCTGAGTTTCAACGGCTCCAGTTTCGGCTGACGTTTGGCTTTCCAGTCGAGGTCGCCGTTAATCGCCTGACGTAATACCGCGATCGCGCCATCAAGCAGTTTGTCTTGCTTGACTACGCCATCGACCAGGCCGATTTTTAGCGCCTGCTCAGCACCAACATCCTTACCTGCCGCAATAATTTCCAGCGCGCTGTCCGCACCCAGCATACGTGGCATACGCACGGAGCCGCCAAAGCCCGGCATAATGCCCAGCTTGGTTTCCGGCAGGCCAATGCGCAGGTCCGGCGTTGCCAGACGATAATCGGTTGCCAGAACACACTCGCAGCCGCCACCCAGCGCGTAGCCGTTTACCGCTGACAGGGTCGGAACAGGCAGATCTTCGAGGCGATTAAAGACGCTGTTGGCAAAATGCAGCCACTGGCTCAGTTGTTCTTCAGGCACGAGGAACAGTGAAAGGAATTCGGTGATATCGGCACCAACAATAAAGGCTGCTTTGTTAGAACGCAGCAGCAGCCCTTTTAAATTCGGTTGTTTTTCCAGCACATCAAGCGCATGGCCCAGGCTGGCAACGGTGGCCGTGTCGAGTTTATTGACCGAACCAGGGGCATCGAACACCAGTTCGGCGATGCCATCTTCCAGCCAGTCGAGGTACAGGGTGTCGCCTTTGTAAAGCATGTCAGTCTCCTGAATCCGCAAGGTGATCTGGTCATACCAGATGAATCGAAGTGTGTGTTTTATGTTAATAAAATGCAAATGAATGATTAAAGAAATGACGATTCGATCACGCTCGGCAGAAATCACGCACTCACAAAGCGATGTGCTAAGATGCGGAGACTTGAGGTCAAAAAACAGAAGGATAGAAAATGGAATCGCTGGCCGCACTCTATAAAAATCATATCGTTACCTTACAGGAACGGACGCGCGACGCGCTGGAGCGCTTCAAGCTGGATGCGTTACTTATTCACTCAGGCGAACTTGTTAACGTCTTTCTCGACGATCATCCGTACCCGTTTAAGGTCAATCCGCAATTCAAAGCCTGGGTGCCTGTCACGCAGGTTCCTAACTGCTGGCTGCTGGTGGATGGCGTAAACAAGCCGAAACTATGGTTCTACTTGCCGGTTGATTACTGGCACAACGTTGAGCCGCTGCCTACTTCCTTCTGGACGGAAGAAATTGAGATCATCGCGCTGCCGAAAGCAGATGGTATCGGTAGCCAACTGCCTGCTGCTCGCGGCAATATCGGTTACATCGGCCCGGTTCCTGAACGTGCACTGCAACTGGACATCGCGGCCAGCAACATCAACCCGAAAGGGGTGATCGACTACCTGCATTATTACCGTGCTTATAAAACTGATTACGAACTGGCCTGTATGCGCGAAGCGCAGAAAATGGCGGTAAATGGACACCGTGCCGCAGAAGAAGCGTTCCGTTCCGGAATGAGCGAGTTTGACATCAACCTCGCTTACCTGACTGCCACCGGTCACCGCGACACCGACGTGCCATACAGCAACATCGTGGCGCTTAACGAGCATGCTTCGGTGCTTCATTACACCAAGCTGGATCATCAGGCACCGTCTGAAATCCGCAGCTTCCTGCTCGACGCTGGTGCGGAATACAACGGTTATGCGGCAGATCTGACGCGTACCTGGTCGGCGAAAAGCGACAATGACTATGCGCATCTGGTGAAAGACGTTAACGACGAAGAGCTGGCGCTGATTGCCACCATGAAAGCAGGCACCAGCTACGTGGATTATCACATTCAGTTCCATCAGCGCATCGCGAAGCTGCTGCGTAAGCATCAAATCATCACTGATATGAGTGAAGAGGCGATGGTGGAAAACGATCTTACCGGGCCGTTTATGCCGCACGGTATTGGCCACCCGCTGGGTCTGCAGGTGCATGATGTCGCAGGCTTTATGCAGGATGACAGCGGTACTCATCTGGCCGCGCCGTCGAAGTATCCTTACCTGCGTTGCACCCGCGTACTGCAACCAGGCATGGTTCTGACCATCGAACCGGGCATCTACTTCATTGAATCTCTGCTGGCGCCGTGGCGTGAAGGACAGTTCAGCAAGCACTTCAACTGGCAGAAAATTGAAGCCCTGAAACCGTTCGGCGGTATTCGTATTGAAGACAACGTGGTGGTCCACGAGAACAATATCGAAAACATGACGCGGGATTTGAAACTGGCGTAATGGACAGTTGGTTAATCCCTGCGGCGCCGGTCAGCGTCGTTGAAGAGATCAAAAAAAGCCGCTTCATTACGCTGCTCGCCCATACGGACGGCGTAGAAGCGGCAAAGGCGTTTGTTGAGTCAGTCAAAGCGGAACACCCTGACGCCCGCCACCATTGTGTGGCGTGGGTGGCGGGTGCGCCCAATGACTCGCAGCAGCTAGGATTTTCAGACGATGGCGAACCGGCGGGTACGGCAGGTAAACCGATGCTCGCGCAGCTGATGGGGAGCGGTGTCGGCGAGATTACCGCTGTAGTCGTGCGCTACTACGGCGGTATCCTTCTCGGTACTGGAGGGTTGGTAAAAGCCTACGGTGGCGGTGTGAATCAGGCGTTGCGCCAGTTAACGACACAGCGCAAGACGCCATTAACCGAATATACTTTGCAGTGTGAGTACGGTCAGCTGGCAGGCATTGAAGCCTTGCTGGGGCAGTTTGACGGTAAAGTCGTTGCCAGTGATTACCAGGCTTTTGTTCGGCTCAGGGTGGCGCTTCCTTTTGCCAGAGTGGATGAGTTTTCGGCAAAACTGGCGGATTTTAGTCGTGGTTCATTGCAATTGTTAGCGATTGAAGAATAATCCCCACCTCATTTTAAAGAACTAAGGAAGCGGCAGAGATGCATTTTCGCGCCATCACCCGAATCGTTGGACTACTGGTCATCTTATTCTCGGGGACAATGATTATCCCCGGACTGGTAGCGCTCATCTACCGCGATGGGGCAGGGCGTGCATTCACCCAAACTTTCTTCGTTGCTCTGGCGATCGGCTCCATGCTGTGGTGGCCAAACCGTAAAGAGAAGGGTGAACTGAAATCGCGCGAAGGATTTCTGATTGTCGTTTTGTTCTGGACCGTTCTGGGCAGTGTGGGTGCGCTACCGTTCATTTTTGCGGAAAGCCCTAACCTGACGATAACCGACGCTTTTTTTGAATCCTTTTCCGGATTAACCACTACAGGTGCGACGACGCTGGTGGGGCTGGATTCATTGCCACACGCGATTCTCTTTTATCGCCAGATGCTGCAATGGTTCGGCGGGATGGGGATCATCGTGCTGGCGGTGGCTATCCTGCCTATTCTTGGCGTTGGTGGGATGCAGCTCTATCGTGCAGAAATGCCGGGGCCGCTGAAAGATAATAAAATGCGCCCGCGTATTGCCGAAACGGCGAAAACGCTGTGGCTAATCTATGTATTGCTGACGGTGGCGTGCGCGCTGGCGCTATGGTTTGCCGGGATGCCCGCGTTTGACGCCATTGGGCACAGTTTTGCCACAATCGCCATCGGTGGTTTTTCCACACACGATGCCAGCGTGGGGTATTTCGACAGTCCCACGATTAACACTATCATTGCTATCTTCTTGCTGATCTCCGGTTGTAACTATGGTCTGCACTTCTCTTTATTAAGTGGGCGTAGTCTGAAGGTCTACTGGCGGGATCCGGAATTCCGCATGTTTATCGGCGTGCAGCTGACGCTGGTGGCAGTCTGTACGTTGGTGCTATGGATACACAATACCTATGGCTCGGCGCTCACGACGATCAACCAGGCCTTTTTCCAGGTGGTATCGATGGCGACGACCGCCGGATTTACCACGGACAGTATTGCCCGCTGGCCCTTGTTCCTGCCAGTGCTGTTGCTGTGTTCTGCTTTTATCGGCGGCTGTGCCGGGTCGACGGGCGGTGGCTTGAAGGTGATTCGTATCCTGCTGCTGTTTAAGCAGGGTAACCGCGAATTGAAACGACTGGTCCATCCGAATGCGGTTTACAGTATCAAACTGGGTAACCGTGCGTTGCCGGAGCGAATTCTTGAAGCCGTATGGGGATTCTTCTCTGCCTATGCGCTGGTCTTTATTATCAGTATGCTGGCGATTATTGCGACCGGTGTTGATGACTTCTCCGCGTTTGCCTCCGTAGTGGCAACGTTGAATAACCTGGGGCCTGGACTGGGGGTTGTCGCTGACAACTTTGCCAGTATGAACCCTGTGGCGAAGTGGATCCTGATTGCCAATATGCTGTTTGGTCGTCTGGAGGTCTTTACTCTGCTGGTGCTCTTTACCCCTACTTTCTGGCGTGAATAATGGAGTAACACGTGAAAACACTGATTCTTTTTTCTTCCCGGGACGGACAAACGCGTGAAATCGCTGAATATCTGGCTTCTGAACTCAAAGAGCTGGGTGTTTGGGCAGATGTTGTTAATTTGCATCGTACTGCGGAGCCGGACTGGCAAAATTATGACAGCGTGGTAATTGGCGCCTCGATTCGCTACGGTCATTACCATGCTGCTTTTCAGGAGTTTGTGAAAAAGCATGCCACACGGCTGAATTCGATGCCGAGCGCGTTCTACTCCGTAAACCTGGTTGCCCGTAAACCGGAGAAACGTACGCCGCAAACCAACAGCTATGCGCGTAAGTTCCTGATGAGTTCGCCGTGGCGACCAGACCACAGTGCAGTTATTGCGGGTGCTTTGCTGTATCCACGCTATCGCTGGTATGACCGCGTTATGATCCAACTGATAATGAAGATGTCAGGTGGTGAAACGGATACGAATAAAGAAGTGGTGTATACCGATTGGGAACAGGTTGCGAGATTCGCGCGGGAAATAGCCCAATTAACCAACAAAGCGTCGTTAAAATAAGCGTAAAGAATAAAAAATACGCACTCGGAAGATTATTTTAAATTTCCCCTTGTCAGCCTGAAATAACTCCCTATAATGCGCCTCCACTGAC
>NZ_JAOWHX010000024.1:0-11355 GCF_030332405.1 Citrobacter sp. Cpo147 | reverse complement strand
GGTAATGACTCCAACTTATTGATAGTGTTTTATGTTCAGATAATGCCCGATGACTTTGTCATGCAGCTCCACCGATTTTGAGAACGACAGCGACTTCCGTCCCAGCCGTGCCAGGTGCTGCCTCAGATTCAGGTTATGCCGCTCAATTCGCTGCGTATATCGCTTGCTGATTACGTGCAGCTTTCCCTTCAGGCGGGATTCATACAGCGGCCAGCCATCCGTCATCCATATCACCACGTCAAAGGGTGACAGCAGGCTCATAAGACGCCCCAGCGTCGCCATAGTGCGTTCACCGAATACGTGCGCAACAACCGTCTTCCGGAGCCTGTCATACGCGTAAAACAGCCAGCGCTGGCGCGATTTAGCCCCGACATAGCCCCACTGTTCGTCCATTTCCGCGCAGACGATGACGTCACTGCCCGGCTGTATGCGCGAGGTTACCGACTGCGGCCTGAGTTTTTTAAGTGACGTAAAATCGTGTTGAGGCCAACGCCCATAATGCGGGCGGTTGCCCGGCATCCAACACCATTCATGGCCATATCAATGATTTTCTGGTGCGTACCGGGTTGAGAAGCGGTGTAAGTGAACTGCAGTTGCCATGTTTTACGGCAGTGAGAGCAGAGATAGCGCTGATGTCCGGCAGTGCTTTTGCCGTTACGCACCACCCCGTCAGTAGCTGAACAGGAGGGACAGCTGATAGAAACAGAAGCCACTGGAGCACCTCAAAAACACCATCATACACTAAATCAGTAAGTTGGCAGCATCACCAACCTCTGAAATAGCTTCCTGTATATAGCATTACATTGGGTTATAAGAGTGTTATTGACAACAATCAATTAATACACAATCACGAAGATATAATTTTTATTACTGAGAAAGACAGACCGGTAACTTTCAAAGAAGTTGTCGTATGTTCATACTACCCAGCGTTCTTTTTTCGGGTTTAGCGATACAGTTTCTATCTGTGACCAGTTTCGAGTTTGTTGTGACCAGCGATCCGGATTCGTTTTCTCGCTGTTTCGTAGATAATTTTACGGCGGGCGAGGATCCCTATATTCTCCCCTCGATGTTATTCATCCGGTGTTACATACCTTATTCCGGTAAGGCGATGCTGGATGTTGTACCACGCAACCGAACCCATTGCGCGGCCATTGAGGGCAGTATTGCAGCATTCTGTAGAAGGGGTCAGTTTGGAGATCGGAAATTTTTGGGCACTGTTGCAAAGTTAGCGATGAGGCAGCCTTTTGTCTTATTCAAAGGCCTTACATTTCAAAAACTCTGCTTACCAGGCGCATTTCGCCCAGGGGATCACCATAATAAAATGCTGAGGCCTGGCCTTTGCGTAGTGCACGCATCACCTCAATACCTTTGATGGTGGCGTAAGCCGTCTTCATGGATTTAAATCCCAGCGTGGCGCCGATTATCCGTTTCAGTTTGCCATGATCGCATTCAATCACGTTGTTCCGGTACTTAATCTGTCGGTGTTCAACGTCAGACGGGCACCGGCCTTCGCGTTTGAGCAGAGCAAGCGCGCGACCATAGGCGGGCGCTTTATCCGTGTTGATGAATCGCGGGATCTGCCACTTCTTCACGTTGTTGAGGATTTTACCCAGAAACCGGTATGCAGCTTTGCTGTTACGACGGGAGGAGAGATAAAAATCGACAGTGCGGCCCCGGCTGTCGACGGCCCGGTACAGATACGCCCAGCGGCCATTGACCTTCACGTAGGTTTCATCCATGTGCCACGGGCAAAGATCGGAAGGGTTACGCCAGTACCAGCGCAGCCGTTTTTCCATTTCAGGCGCATAACGCTGAACCCAGCGGTAAATCGTGGAGTGATCGACATTCACTCCGCGTTCAACCAGCATCTCCTGCAGCTCACGGTAACTGATGCCGTATTTGCAGTACCAGCGTACGGCCCACAGAATGATGTCACGCTGAAAATGCCGGCCTTTGAATGGGTTCATGTGCAGCTCCATCAGCAAAAGGGGATGATAAGTTTATCACCACCGACTATTTGCAACAGTGCCCTATTTTTTATAAAAGAGTAGACAAAAGAGGTTCGCGATATTAATCTACCAACTAGATGATTGGTACTGATTACACCAGCTATACCTTTTATCAAGAAATTACAGGAGCCATTATGTCTACTACCGTTAAACCTTCTGCAGACGCAGCTGCGATCCACAATACCCGTGAAGCAGTTCGCAGCCAGCCTGGCCTGGGTAACCTGACTTTCCAGATGAAAGCCCGTTCCAGCGGCGGATTAACCGTTCGCACAGAGACCGGCGCCACAATCCAGAACGGCGTTATCGATACCAGCCGTGTGGGGAAATTTTCTAATATCGGTGATGAACCCGCAGGTTTACTCGGCACCGATACCGGCATGAGCCCGACTGAATACATCATGCAGGCGCTGGCTGGCTGTTATACCGCCACCCTTACCATGATGGCTGCTGAAAAAGGGATCGACCTGGACGGTATCGAGCTGGATCTTAATTTCGATATCAACCTCAACGGCTTCCTTGGGCTGGACAGCAACGTGCGTAAAGGTGCGAAATCTATTCGCGTCGATGTTCACCTTACGAGCAAGACCGCCAGTCGCGAGGAGTTAGAAGCGCTGGTCAGCGAAATGCAAAAGAATTCGCCAATCCACGATACTCTGGCTAATCCGGTTGAAATGATTACACGCCTGGCGTGATGTCAGAGATGTAATGCTGCCATTCAGAATGCAGGATGGCAGTGACGTTCAGTTCTGCACGATACTGAGTCAGTGATACAACTTGCTACGGAAAAATAGCAACAATATAATCTATCAACTAGTAGATTATATGGAGTAATTATGACAACCATGACACGGGAACGGCTGCTCAGCGAAGCAGAACACCTGATGCGCGAAAAAGGGTATTCAGCATTCAGCTATGCTGATTTATCAAAAATAGTGGGTATCACCAAGGCCAGTATTCATCACCATTTCCCGACCAAAGATATTCTGGGTGAGCAGGTGGTAATACAGGCGTTCTCTGATACACAACGCGTATTTGAGCAGATAGAGGCGACTGAGAAAAGCGCGGAGAGAAGAATTGCGGCTTACATCGATATCTTCGCGCAAAGCCATAAAGCTTCGCTACTGCCACTGTGTTGTGCGTTGTCAGCAGAGACCGCCAATCTGCCTCAGGCAATTACTGTACAGACATCACTTTATTTCGATATGCAAATCGAGTGGCTCACAAAAGTCGTCAGGGCGGGCATGGAGTCAGGTGAGTTTTCATCCCATGCCGAACCATCAGATATTGCTTTGATGATCATTAATGTCTGTGAAGGCTCAAGCGTAGTGGCGCATGCAACGGCCAGACCCGAAGTCTTCGCCAACAGCCTTAAGTATATAAAACTGCTTCTTAATACCCCTCATTCAGGAGAATGACACTATGCTGGACTGGAACAACTATCGCTCAGAGTTAATGCAACGTTTAGGCGAGTTGGGCAAACTGACCCCCGAGACCATGAAAGGCGTGGTTGCCCTGGGCAACGCAGGTAACAAAACTGACCTTTTGGGCGCAAAAGTGCGTGAACTCATTGCCCTGGCGTGCGCAGTCACAACCCGCTGCGACGGCTGTATTGCTTTTCACGCCGACGCAGCTGTGAAAGCCGGTGCAACCGACGCTGAAATTGCTGAAGCGCTGGGCGTGGCGATTAACCTCAACGCTGGCGCGGCGGTCATTTATTCAGCCCGCACTCTGGATGCCGTCGGTCAGGCACGCGGTTAAGCATTAATAAATTCCACGTTAAAAGGGCATTACTGCCCTTTTTTTATGTCCGCAATAGCCTGAGCATATACCGATGCAGGTTTCACACCCGGTATGCGTTTAACTAATTGCCCTTCATGAAATATCAGCACAGACGGCAGCCCCCAGATCTCGTATTTGGTTGTCAGCACCGGCGCCTGATCTACATTGACTTTCCCCACCTGAATATCTCTATCGAGCCGGTCTGCAAACTGACTGAACATTTCTTCGCTGGCCTGACAGGGCGGACACCAGGGTGCAGAGAAACGTACCACCGATATTCCTTTGTACTGCTCTATCTGGCGGAAATTATCTTCGTTATAAGCTGTTAATGTACGCATGGTGATGACCTCGCAAAATGAGTGACAATTCAGAAATGGCTGCGTTATGACAAAAAAATACGACACACCCATTGACCTACCTACTAGATGGTTGGTATATTGCCACCCATCAGATGTTTATGCAACTCCAGTGCGCGACGTCCAGTCGATGATACTGCCGGGCTGTGCAAATCCCTGCCGGGATACTCCTTTTTGTTTTTTGTGAGGTATACGATGAGTAAGCTTTTCACCCCCTACAATCTGTCTGGCCTGGCGTTAAAAAACCGTGTAGTCATGGCACCGATGACCCGCACCCGCACCATGAATGACGTGCCGGATGAGGTCGTGGCTTTGTACTATGCACAGCGTGCTTCTGCTGGCCTGCTCATCACCGAAGGGATGCCGGTTTCAGAAGAAGGCCGGGGTTACCTTTATACCCCTGGTATCTACAACGACGAACACGTCCAGGGCTGGCGTAAGGTGACACAAGCGGTTCACGCCAAAGGTGGCCGTATTTTCGCGCAGCTCTGGCACGTCGGCCGTATGTCTCACGTCTCTCTTCAGCCAGGCCACATAGCGCCGGTTTCAGCGGGCACCGTTCAGGCGGTCAATACCACCGTTTTTGCGCTGACCGAATCCGGAGAACCTGGCCCGGTTGTACCAAGCCAGCCACGCGCGCTGGAAACGCATGAAGTTAAACGCATCACTGCAGACTTCGTGCACTCCGCACGCCTGGCGATGGAAGCCGGCTTTGACGGCGTGGAAATCATGGCGGCAAACGGATTCATCTTTGACCAGTTCCTCAGTAGCGAACTGAACACCCGCACCGACGAATACGGCGGCTCGGTGGAAAATCGTCAGCGTTTCCTGCTGGAGACCATTGACGCCGTGGCGGAAGCCGTGGGTAACAGCCACGTTGCCGTGCGCCTGTCACCGTTCGGCCGCATTTATGACCTCGCGCCGTATGAAGGTGAAGAGCAAACCTGGTCAGCCATCACCGACGCGCTCGGTCAGCGGGAACTGGCCTACGTACACCTTTACTATCAGCCGGTGTACACCAAAGCGCCACTTCCGGAAGGCTTCCGCCGCCGTTTTCGCAACACGTTTAAAGGCACCATCATCGCTGCCGGCGGTTTTACCCGTGATATCGCAGAGCAGGCTCTGGAAGATGATGAGCTGGATCTGGTGGCATTTGGTGTGCCCTACATCGCTAACCCGGATCTGGTTGAAAGAATGCAAAACGGCTGGCCACTGGCAGAAAGTGACCGCGCCACCTACTACGGCGTCAGTGGTTCCCCGGAAAAAGGCTATACCGATTACCCGGTCTGGCAGGCGCAATAAATCCCATACGGTCGCGGTTCTCTGATAAGTGAGATCCGACCGCCCAACGTCTTTGAGGAATCATTATGCAAACGCTGAAACCCACCCTTACCATCGATATCTGGTCAGATTTGGTCTGCCCGTGGTGCTGGATTGCTAAAAAAAGATTTGAACAGGGTCTGAATCGCTTTGAATTTCGCGACCAGGTGGTGATCCGCCATCACAGCTACCGTCTGGCCGGTGGTACTCCCGCGATGCCTTTTAAGGATGCCATCGTTAAAAAGCTGGGCAGTCAGCATTCAGCGGAGCTGATGATGAATCAGGTGGGCACCGCCGGTAAATCTGAAGGTCTGATCTACAACTTCGACGGCATGATGTTTGGTGATACAGAAGATGCACACACCCTGCTGGTTGCCGCGCGTAAGGCCGGAATTGCGGACGCGGTGGAAGAACGTTTTTATCATGGCAGTATCACCGAAGGTCGCTCTCTCTTTGACCGTCAGCAGCTCGTTGCCATGGCCGTAGAAGCCGGTATGCCGAAAGCTGACGCTGAAGCCGCCCTGGAAAATGACGATTTTCGCGCCACCGTTTCCGACGATGAAGCCCACGCACAGTCTATTGGCCTCAGCGGCGTTCCGGTTTTTGTGATGAACGAAAAATATGCCATCAGCGGGGCTCAGGCAGCAGATAACTTTTTGAATGCCCTGCGTCAGGTCTGGGATGAACAGCAAACCGAATTTTCAGCCACTGCGGGTCAGACCTGCGGAACGGATGGCTGCAGTATTTAATCCGTCAACCGCCGGCAGTTTCACGCTGCCGGCAACGTCTTACCCACCAGTAATGGAGTCAGAAAATGAACACTTTTTTCAAAGGTAAAAAACTGCTCGTCGTCGGCGGTACCAGCGGCATGGGCCTGGCCGTGGCACGCATGGTACTGGAAGCGGGCGGCAGTGTCGTGCTGACCGGGAATAAAAAAGACAAAGCCGAAGCGGTGCAAAAAGAACTGAGCCCTCTGGGACCGGTTGCGGTCATCGCGGCGAACCTGATGACCGAAGAAGGTATGGAAACTATCCGTCAGGAAATTAATGCTCACCATCGCGATATCAGCCTGATGGTGAATGCCGCCGGTATCTTCATGCCCAAAGGATTTACCGAGCACAGCTTTGCCGATTATGACATGTATCTTTCGCTGAACCGAGCCACGTTCTTTATTACACAGGATGTCGTGAAGAACATGCTCGCCGCGAAGCTCGAAGGGTCTATCGTCAACGTCGGTTCGATTGGTGCTCAGGCTGCACTGGGTGACTCGCCGGCCTCGGCCTATTCAATGGCAAAAGCGGGTCTGCATGCCCTGACGCGTAATCTGGCGATTGAGCTGGCCAGCGCGGGTATTCGTGTCAACGCGGTGTCTCCCGGGATTGTTCATACGCCGATATACGAAGGCTTCATGGACAAAGCGGATATCGCAGATGCTATGAAGTCGCTGAACGATTTCCACCCGCTGGGACGCGTCGGAACTGCCGAAGATGTGGCAAACACTATTCTCTTCCTGTTGTCTGACAAAACCTCATGGGTGACGGGCGCTATCTGGGATGTCGATGCGGGCATCATGGCGGTCAGACGATAACCCAGTGACGCTGGCATAAGCCGCCCCTTAAGGGCGGCATTTTTTTGTCGCCAGACATGTCATCAGCAGGCTTCACTAAGAATATTCACGACCTGTTCATCCGTGCCTTTTGTGTTCCCGGCACAGGGTGTTATGCCGGGTTCTGACGACATCCTGACAGGACAAAACGGCCAGAGAGAAAGGGGTTATACACGATGAGGAGCCGGTAACGGAGAGTGATTCCCCTTTAAATAATCCGTGGATCACCATCGCAAACTGTACGGCACCAAAAAGTAACAGCGCACCTGCCCCGGTATCGAGATGGATATAGGCGACAGAGAAGAGCACTGCGTACACCATGAGGTAAAATCCGCTCAGCGGACGCCACAGCGATAATGTAGTTTTTGCGTGATAAAACAAGAAAGGTGACAGGACGAGTGCACCACTGGCCAGCCTGAGGCTGCTGAATGAAAGGGGATCAATGTGGCCTCCCTGCAGGGCCAGACGGCACAGAATAGAGTTTGCAGCAAACGCCAGCATTGCCAGGGATATTTTAAGAATGAGCGCGCAATTGGCCATTCAGTGAGACCTCATAAAATTCTTGTAAGCTACCATCTAGTTGGTAGCATAGCGTAAGTGATCACCGAACAGGAAGCAATAATCAGCTTTCAAACTGGAAGGTGAGGACAGGCATTCGGAATGAATTCTGTTTCACATCCCCAGTAGAGGAAGGAAAACGCGTAATGCCAGATGCAGAGCAGAAGATTATTTTTCCCTGCGATCAAACATATGAAATCAGTTTAAGACCTGGAATATCCTATGAAAAAACTAAAATTTACGTTCAAAAATGCGGCTGGTGAAGAACTGGCCGGATTGCTTGAACTTCCTGAAAATCCTAAAGCGTTTGCGCTGTTAGCTCATTGTTTTACGTGTGGCAAAGACCTCAAAGGCGCGGCGCGTATTGCGCGGAAACTGACAGAGAATGCTATCGCCGTTCTCCGGTTTGATTTTACTGGTCTGGGAAACAGCGAAGGGGATTTTTCCAACACCAACTTCTCATCCAATATTTCGGACCTGCTTTGCGCGGTAGATTATCTCCGCCGACAGTACGAAGCGCCTTCTTTGCTCATCGGCCATAGCCTGGGGGGATCGGCCATTCTGTCTATTGCCGGCGAAGTTCCTGAGGCAAAGGCCGTTGTCACCATAGGATCACCCGGAGAACTGACACACGTAAAACGTCTTTTTAAGGATGATGTTGAAAACATTAACCAGCATGGAGCCTATCCCGTTGAGCTGGCCGGGCGGGTATTTACCTTAAAGAAACAGATGCTGGACAATATTCAGGAACACAAAATCGCTCATAAGGTGTTCGCCATGAACAAGCCTCTGCTTATTTTTCATGCGACTGAAGATGATACTGTGTTAATTGAGCAGGCCGAAAAAATATTCAAAGCAGCAAAGCATCCCAAGAGTTTCATTTCGTTGGGTAAGGCGGATCACCTTCTGACTCATGCTCAGGATGCTGAATACGTTGCCGATATCATTATATCGTGGGGCGAATGTTACCTATAAACAGAGTAAATGCGTTCAAACTCGTAGCGCAGAGGGCGATTTTCTGCAGAGATCGGACGCTGTTTATGCTGGACTGATTTTGCGATAAAGGCTTAGGCCGATGCATACAGGCGGGGCTGAATAAGGGTGAGGCCCTTGGGCGAGCATCCTTCATGCACCGGCTGAATGAAATCAGGGATCTGGGGGTGGGAGGATCAGTGTTACCACGCCACCGGCGCTGACACTACATACGGCGGCGATAACACTCTGGAATACGGTTTATATAGAAAGAACCATTGAGCCGCTTAAGCAAAAAGGAGTCCCTGTTAATGAACTGCTGGTTTCTCATCCTTCTCCACTGCTGTACAAAATATAGTCTTAGCGTGGGATAATTAATGAGATGGTCACTCCCTCCTTCCCGGTACTATGCTGAGGATAGGCTTTCATTCGGAGAACTATCATGGAAAACATTGCGCTCATTGGTATCGATCTGGGTAAAAACTCTTTCCATATTCATTGCCAAGATCGTCGCGGCAAGGCTGTTTACCGTAAAAAATTTACACGGCCAAAGTTAATCGAATTTTTGGCGACATGCCCCGCTACAACCATCGCAATGGAAGCCTGTGGTGGCTCTCACTTTATGGCACGCAAGTTGGAAGAGTTGGGGCATTTTCCTAAGCTGATATCACCACAATTTGTCCGTCCATTCGTTAAAAGTAACAAAAACGACTTTGTCGACGCCGAAGCTATTTGTGAAGCTGCATCGCGTCCGTCTATGCGTTTTGTACAGCCCAGAACTGAATCTCAGCAGGCAATGCGTGCGCTGCATCGTGTCCGTGAATCCTTGGTTCAGGATAAGGTAAAAACAACCAATCAGATGCATGCTTTTCTGCTGGAATTTGGCATCAGCGTTCCACGAGGAGCTGCCGTTATTAGCCGACTGAGTACCCTTCTTGAGGACAATAGTTTGCCTCTATACCTCAGCCAGTTATTGCTGAAATTACAACAGATTATCACTATCTTGTTGAGCAGATTAAAGATTTGGAATCCCAGTTGAAACGAAAGTTGGACGAAGATGAGATTGGACAGCGCTTGCTGAGCATTCCCTGCGTCGGAACACTGACAGCGAGTACTATTTCAACTGAGATTGGCGACGGGAAGCAGTACGCCAGCAGTCGTGACTTTGCGGCGGCAACAGGGCTAGTGCCTCGACAGTACAGCACGGGAGGTCGGACGACATTGCTGGGAATTAGTAAGCGAGGTAACAAAAAGATCCGAACTTTGTTGGTTCAATGTGCCAGGGTATTCATACAAAAACTGGAACACCAGTCTGGCAAATTGGCCGATTGGGTCAGGGATCTACTGTGTAGGAAAAGCAACTTTGTCGTCACTTGTGCTCTGGCAAACAAGCTGGCCAGAATAGCCTGGGCCCTAACGGCACGACAGCAAACTTATGTAGCATAACGGCAGAAATACACCGGTTTAAAGAATCACTGATCTGGTTTTGCGAATACTGATATTGATGATACTAACGGCCCACCGGCCTGTTGAGGAACCTGTAAAACGGAAAGGCTCATTGAAGCCGTATATTTTCTGGAGGTTCATCAGGCGCGGAACTCATCGAGGCGCGGGAATAAAATCCCATTCAGACGCCGGATAGATTCAAGCAAGCCAATTTATCGTCAAAATCGGTGTTGCAAAAACGGGAGTGACCATAGATTCCGTTTTCTGAGACGTCCCCAGTATGGCAACCACGATCAGTCTGCTGGAGCCGGTTATAGCCGCACTGCTGGCCGTTGTGCTCGTCGGTGAAAGGCTGCCGCCTTCCGGATGGGCAGGCGTCGGACTGATAGTTGCGTGTCTGGGGCTCATCACCGTTCCGGCTGGAAAGTTACGTTTCAGTCTGTTCCGGCAACGGAAAGAAAACTTTGAAATCGCAAAAAGGAAAGAATTATGAAAGATAAAGCGTCATTTGACTCATTTTCGGCTCTCGATATGCGTGCCGGGTAATGACTCCAACTTATTGATAGTGTTTTATGTTCAGATAATGCCCGATGACTTTGTCATGCAGCTCCACCGATTTTGAGAACGACAGCGACTTCCGTCCCAGCCGTGCCAGGTGCTGCCTCAGATTCAGGTTATGCCGCTCAATTCGCTGCGTATATCGCTTGCTGATTACGTGCAGCTTTCCCTTCAGGCGGGATTCATACAGCGGCCAGCCATCCGTCATCCATATCACCACGTCAAAGGGTGACAGCAGGCTCATAAGACGCCCCAGCGTCGCCATAGTGCGTTCACCGAATACGTGCGCAACAACCGTCTTCCGGAGCCTGTCATACGCGTAAAACAGCCAGCGCTGGCGCGATTTAGCCCCGACATAGCCCCACTGTTCGTCCATTTCCGCGCAGACGATGACGTCACTGCCCGGCTGTATGCGCGAGGTTACCGACTGCGGCCTGAGTTTTTTAAGTGACGTAAAATCGTGTTGAGGCCAACGCCCATAATGCGGGCGGTTGCCCGGCATCCAACACCATTCATGGCCATATCAATGATTTTCTGGTGCGTACCGGGTTGAGAAGCGGTGTAAGTGAACTGCAGTTGCCATGTTTTACGGCAGTGAGAGCAGAGATAGCGCTGATGTCCGGCAGTGCTTTTGCCGTTACGCACCACCCCGTCAGTAGCTGAACAGGAGGGACAGCTGATAGAAACAGAAGCCACTGGAGCACCTCAAAAACACCATCATACACTAAATCAGTAAGTTGGCAGCATCACC
>NZ_JAOWHX010000023.1:0-14879 GCF_030332405.1 Citrobacter sp. Cpo147 | reverse complement strand
TGACCTGCCCCCACGATTAGATACAACACTCAGTTAGTAACGTCGGAATCTTCATTCTCAGAATGACCCTTTCTCCAGCCCGCTGCAAATTCAGACGGTGTCTGATAATTCAGCGTGGAGTGCGGGCGGCATTCGTTATAATCCTGCCGCCAGTCATTAATAATTTTCCTGGCATGAACGATATCGCTGAACCAGTGCTCATTCAAACATTCATCGCGAAATCGTCCGTTAAAGCTCTCAATATATCCGTTCTGCGTTGGCTTGCCCGGCTGGATTAAGCGCAACTCAACACCATGCTCAAAGGCCCATTGATCCAGTGCACGGCAAGTGAACTCCGGCCCCTGGTCAGTTCTTATCGTCGCCGGATAGCCTCGAAACAGTGCAATGCTGTCCAGAATACGCGTGACCTGAACGCCTGAAATCCCAAAGGCAACAGTGACCGTCAGGCATTCCTTTGTGAAATCATCGACGCAGGTAAGACACTTGATCCTGCGACCGGTGGAAAGTGCGTCCATGACGAAATCCATCGACCAGGTCAGATTGGGCGCCGCCGGACGGAGCAGCGGCAGACGTTCTGTTGCCAGCCCTTTACGACGTCTTCTGCGTTTTACGCCCAGGCCACTGAGGTGATAAAGCCGGTACACGCGCTTATGATTAACATGAAGCCCTTCACGGCGCAGCAACTGCCAAATACGACGGTAGCCAAAACGCCTGCGCTCCAGTGCCAGCTCAGTGATGCGCCCTGATAAATGCGCATCAGCAGCCGGACGGTGAGCCTCATAGCGGCAGGTCGACAGGGATAAACCTGTAAGCCTGCAGGCACGACGTTGCGACAGACCGGTCGCATCACACATCAACATCACGGCTTCCCGCTTCTGGTCTGTCGTCAGTACTTTCGCCCAAGAGCCACCTGAAGCGCCTCTTTATCCAGCATGGCTTCGGCAAGCAGCTTCTTGAGTCTGGCGTTCTCTTCCTCAAGCGACTTCAGGCGCTTAACTTCAGGCACCTCCATACTGCCATACTTCTTACGCCAGGTGTAAAACGTGGCATCGGAAATGGCATGCTTGCGGCAGAGTTCACGGGCGGGTACCCCAGCTTCGGCTTCGCGGAGAATACTGATGATCTGTTCGTCGGAAAAACGCTTCTTCATGGGGATGTCCTCATGTGGCTTATGAAGACATTACTAACATCGGGGTGTACTAATCAACGGGGAGCAGGTCACGCTTCCCAACCCGTTATTTCATCGTGCCAAACTGTTTGTTCTTCAGTGCATATAGTCGGTCGAACTCAGCATAGGGCTCTCCCGTTTCAGCTGCGTGCCGGGTTTTAGCGTCCAGAAGGCCGGGCAAAGGGATTCCATGACTCAGTGAGTGGTAAAGATCATAACCACTGACACAGATAACACGCTTCCCTTTACCAAAAGCCGTCAGACCTTCAGGCGTAAACCCCATCCAACTGATAAAAACACCGCGTGTCCAGGTTGCCTTGGTACTGAGCTTTCCTTCAAATACATGGAGATCGGCAGCCGACGTTCTTTTCTGATGCCACTTTGCCTCTATCAGGTAAAATTCATCATTCAGTCGGAAACTTCCGTCAATCTGTTCGCCTGTGTTTCGGAAAGACGAACGGGGAGCGAGCTTAAAGATACTGAACAGTTCAGCAAGCCAGGCTTCAAACCGAAAACCACGTGGATGTGGCGGCAGAGATTTCATCTCGTTCATTTCAGCGATAAGTGAAGGCCAGTCAACACCATGCCATGCCTGGACAGGCTTTACGCCTTTGGCTTCATCGGTGCCAGCGTTTTCTAAGCGGGAAATCAGTGCAAGATAGTCATTACGGCTTTGTTCAGCCTGTTCAGGCATGGATTCCGTTTTATACTGCCAGACAGCGCCAAGAACCCGCAGAGCGGTCTCACGATCAGCCTGTTTCAGCAAGCATCTAACTCGTTTGGCCTTTGACGTCCCCTCTTCCTGATAACGTTCATCATCAATATCAATGTTTAGTTCTTCATCAAAAAAAGCAGACAAGGTGCGGTTAGAGAAATCAAGTATCCAGCCAGGATCGCTCTCAAACACGAGATTAAACAGCCTCAAATCCTGCATTTTCAGTTTCACGCCTACCTCCTTTTTTTCACAGTATAACGGGATGAAAGTGGAGGAGGAAATGAGTCAGCACCTGTACACCAGCATTAGCGTGTCCCGCTATTGGCAGAACGCGGCCAAACTAACTGAGCAGAAGGTCCACTGTGAGCGAGGAGCGGACGTTGGCAGCTATTGTTGATCTCGCGATGTTTTTTTTTAAAATAGCATGCCGAATAAAATCAGCTCTTTTCAGGCGGCCAAATTCAGTGTGCCACTTCAGTTCAATGAAGAGGAACTTCCGTATACTCTTTACGAAGTTAATACAACATGGCGCAATCGTTCAGAAGGAAAAACGGAGAAACGTTGTTTTCTTTATTTCTGGGCAAATGACACTGAAAACGATTACCGTCGTTACATTCGAGTATTTGATGAATGTGAAAAAAATCTGATGCAATTAGTAAGTTAAAGAAAAAACACAATATTAACTAATTAACGCCCATAAAATAAGCGCCTCTACGGGCGCTTTTCTTTGTGAGGGAGGTACTTAATTTATCACCCCCGGAGGATCCTGTTCAGGAAGTACCTTTTAACTTCGGGTTTAAGGAGAGAACTGAACTCCCACGCAAGTGCATAGCCTCCATCACCGCCTGCTTCATTTTCGAAACCACAAGTCTGGAAATAGCTGACGTGATTATCCAATAGGTATTCATGCACCTCGACAAAAAAATCCTCGAAATTTACATCGTAATAACACTCTGACAGGCGTTGTGACTCCATGTGACGCGCCCGCTTTGTCTGACCGTTTTCGGCGCAGAACACACCATCGAGATAGTTTATAGCGCTTTTTTCAATGCTTTTGAGCTGTGCTTCCGTTGTGCTTTGCTGGCACTGAAAGGCGCAGAACAGGTAGAAATTAGGGTTGTTGGTGCCGTATGAGCGGGATGTTAAATCGCCCATCGTAATTCCTACTTTCGCAAAGCCGAGGTCTCGGCTGTCAGCACCCACGTAAAACCATTTGTTGGGAGACTCAAAGTTCAACTTATCACGTTCCATGACTGCTGCCATTTTATAGTCGTCATCAGGAATTTGCAGGTCGTACATCTGTTGTGGCTTTTTCATGGTTCCCTCTATGCATTGTTGTTTGAAGTCTAATCAAAGTAAAAAACTGCCTGATATAACAAAATTTAAATCAGCGCAGGAAGGTGCCAACGATCACCAGATCGTCAACGGGTTTGCGCGCCAGCCAGATGTAACCCTGGCGGTCGAAGCGCTCCCAGATTTGCTCAAAGGTCTAGCCAGGTGGCTGGGCGCACTGGTTATGTCAAACCGACGGGCCATGAACTGGTCCGGGAAGTCTATGGGATTATCGTAGACCGTCCAAAGTTCAAGATTTGTCGATGTGTCAGTTACCATTCTGCTTCGAACTCGCCTTCGCGCAGTTCGCACTTGCCCTCAATAATTTCCCACGCATGAGTCATGCCCATATTCATCAACTCAATGGTACGCTCGCGGTCATCGGAATAAGCGCCAACAAATATGACGTATTCCAATTTAGGTTCTCCAAATTCAGGCGAGCAGCCGAAATCATGGAAAGCAGCTTGCCATTGAGTACCTTCTTCATCTGGCATATGGAAAAGTTGCATAGGGCGTTCACCTGGTTCGAACTCAATAAAGCTCGCTGAACCAGCCGGGGAAGTGAGCACCCGAGCATGGCCATCAAAAAAATAATTGCTGGCGCTTCTCAATCCTTCCACATAAAACAACCGGCCATCTGATAGTTGTTTCAAGACCAGATACACCTCACGTCGCTGAATACTCATTATTATTCCTGTGGTTATGGGCATTGAAGGATATTAAGTATGCCCATGCGTAAACCTGGGAGAAAGCAAAAGAGGTATAGCCTGCAGAAGAAATTTTCATTTATTTGACCGATGCCCCGATCTCGATCATTTTGGCCACAACCTTGTCCAGTTTCACGTTACTCAGCGTCAACGTCGCCAAGCATTGGCGCCAGGGCGATCACATCCACGTCATTATTGCGGGTAGGCAAGAGTGTTCACGTGAGTCGTCTGGCAGGTCGAGTCGTGGAGTGACACTACAAAATGCATTGATGCGGAAACATCTGACAGAACAATCGAAAACTTGACCTGCTCCCTTATTGTTTGATTCAGGGTAAATTAAGCAACTTCCGCTCCCGGCAAAGAGCGGGCGAACTCATCGAGCATAAAGTCCGCTGTGAGCGAAAAGCGGACGCCCGCATAGCGTAAACAGGCGTCTGATATTTTGATATGGATTGATGACTTAACCCCTTCCCCGCTTCGTCAATGACTTTCTCGTCATTATCTTTGGTAAATGATCCTTTTGCCTTTCCGGTAGAATACTCAGCATTATTTCTGAAGAGCGGCAAAGACGAGTGCCTTGCCATGAGTTCACCATAATTTCATCTGCGCCCGTGCGGCGAACCAGATCCCTGAGCCCGTCACGGACGACCTCCGGTTTGCCCCATACGGATTCACGCAGCTGATAATATTTTGCGGTCAGTTCATCAGCGGTATCACTAGTCATTGCCCGTGAGCGGGTCATGGGGGCCATAACGACGCGGTTTACCAGGTCAGTATCACCGGTCTGAAACGGGGTAAATAATTTTTCCATTTTTATCTCCTTTGCTGGAGGAAATATGATGGTCTCAGCTACGGAATAAAAAAACAGTAGTCTGTTCCGAACTGAGTAGACATAATTTCTACATTTAGTGTTCTCCTGGTATTAAACCGAAATATTTGATTGTAGGCGATGTCTTACGTAGAGATAAAGCCTGCTGCAAAAGTGATGAAGACTCAGTATGTTCTCTTCTAATACAAAGCAGACGCCCATTCTCATGCAGACGCTTTGTTCTTGTCTCGCTAGCAACCAAATCGCTTGCTCCACAACTATGATTGCTTATTAGCGTTTTCATCAAAAAACAAATCAAAATAAATTGATTTTATGAATTCTCTATCGGAGTCTATATGGTCAGCGCGATTTGCATGCTCTAATGTTTCAATTGCCAGAGTGTGCGCGGCATCAGCAAACATCTCAGGCCAACCCGTACTCAGCATAGATAGCCCTTTGAGCACTCTTATCTGAATCTCTCTCATACTGGCACCATCGCGTGCGACAGGTGAGAAAAAGTCTTCCAGGAGATCGTTGTTCTGAAGTGGCGCAACGTGTACTGAAGGATAGGTCACTTCAATTTCATGAGACTTATTCTGCGCGTAAGCAGAAAGTATACGAACACCTCTGCCAATGACATCGATTGCGGTTCCAGGATCGTTCACTGCGGGTGAAAGGGCTCTGCAGGCTATTTCGGCCATGACGCTAAGACAAAATCGGGGATCCTGAGCAAATGAACGCACATCCGAGACAATGATCGTCTCAAGTAAATCGGCGCAGATTGATGACTCCTGGCCCTGACTCAGGTACAAAGCTGGCATGGACGGATGAATGAAACTGCCTGGTTGCGCCACAAGGTATACATGACGAGGATCATTGGCCAGCAGCTTGCTGAGTTTCTCCATATCAATATATTCAACATAGCCAATCTTCTTCGGATAAACTGCAACCGTTCCTTTCGGCTGTTCATAGCTCTCAAGCCATGGATATCCGCCGAGACAGGGATTTCTGGCTCTCGCAATAAATGTTTCGATGGCCGCCTGTTCTACTTTTGCTGTTGTCTCACCGACCCTCCCCAGAGAGGTCAAATGCTGTATCCAACGAAGCAATGTGATGAGGATGAGGGCAATGACAACGAGTGTGACAATGAATAAAATGACTCTTCCCCTTTCTCCGTAGGCTCCCATATTGAGGGCAATAATTCCTACCAGACTGAAGAGAAAGGAACCAATGAAGGTGGCCAGTACATTTTGTGTGGTTACGTCTTCCACAACTAAACGCGTTGCTCTGGGAGTAACATTAGTAGTGGCTGAACCGTAGGCTGTGACCATGATACTCAGCGAAAATGTGGTCACTGCCAGCATACTCGATGCCAGTATGTTCAGAATGTTATCAACTGCTTCCGCACCAACCTTCACTGAAACCGACTCAGGAATCATTGATTTAAAAAGAATAGATAAAAGAGCCGTTATTATCGCGACAATTGCGAATAACGTAGCTCTGAACCAGAGTTTCTTAAATGTTTGCTTCAGAATCCATTGCCAGCGTGAAATCATTCTGCATTCCCTCGTATTGCGGTCGGGATAAATAATTGCCGCCCCCTAGGACGGCATTTTGCTATCAACGAACCAGGTGCAGGAAGTGCAGGTGTTTTTCGTACTGGTCCAGTATGTCATTAATCAACTGTTCCTGATTCCAGCCCATCACATCATAATTTTGACCGCCTTCTTTGAGATAAACCTCAGCGCGATAATATCGATGTTGGTCAGTCTGCTGCTCATCATTATCCATTGCGGCGAGCGCGAAGGTGGGTGAGCTATACCCGCGAAGCCTCACTTCATATATAAAATTCAGCTCGTTGCCCAAATCCACTTCAAGACGAATACGATCGTCGGCTGCGTCACTAATGTGGCTTATCGTCCCCTGCTTGTTCAGTTCTTCCTGAACCGGCGTCATGGCAGGCTGGATAATGTCGTCCATAAAACGTTTCACAAGAGATCGTTTCGGCAGATACGCGATATTGCGTAACCTTCTCTGCCAGGGAATTGGGTTACGTGCAGCCGTAGGAGCAATAGTCGCCATGCTCAGGCTTTCACGCTTAGTCAAATCTCGACGCAGGGCTTTTAACAGCCCGTATATGGATATCAGCAAGATCACGGAGAAGGGTAATGCACTTGCTATTGTCACCGTTTGCAGCGCGCTCAGCCCTCCCGCAAGGAGAAGCGCAATTGCAACAACTCCCATGAGCGATGCCCAGAAGATTCGCTGCCAGACGGGTGTGTTTGCCACCCCACCTGATGCCAGAGTATCTACAACCATTGCCCCCGAGTCAGCAGATGTGACAAAGAAGACGATGACCATAGCCATTGCAATAAATGACAGCACGGAGGAGAACGGGAAATGCTCCAGGAAATTGAACAAGGCCAGCGAGACATCCTGTTGGACGGTATTGGCGAGATCGGTCGCCCCCTGGTTCATAATGAGATAGATTGCGCTGTTACCAAACACCGTCATCCACATGAGCGTAAAGCCGGCCGGAACAAACAGCACACCGGTGACAAATTCGCGAATGGTTCGGCCGCGTGAGACCCGTGCGATAAACATCCCCACAAATGGCGACCATGAAAGCCACCATCCCCAGTACAGTAATGTCCAGCCCCCCAGCCAGTTGCTCGACTTAGGTTCATATGCGTAAAGATTGAACGTTTTACTCACCAGTTCCGAAAGATAACCGCCGGTATTTTCCACAAATGACTTCAGCAGAAGCACAGTTGGCCCCAGACACAGGACCAGCGCCAGGAGCAACAACGCGAGGCCCAAATTGAGCTCAGACAGGATACGTATTCCCTTGTCTAGGCCGGTCACCACAGAAATCGTCGCTAACCCCGTGATGGCCACGATCAGAATGACCTGCACCGTTTCATTAATGGGCACCCCGAATAGGTGGTTCAAACCGGCATTCACCTGCAAAACACCGTAACCCAGCGATGTTGCAACGCCAAAGACCGTACCTATAACGGCAAAAATATCAACCGCATGGCCTATAGGTCCGTATATGCGATCGCCAATAATGGGATAGAGTGCAGAACGCAGCGTTAAAGGTAGACCGTGGCGGTAACTGAAAAAGGCCAGAATCAGCGCTACAATGGCATATATTGCCCAGGCATGCAGACCCCAGTGGAAGAAGGTCAGCCGCATTGCTTCCTTCGCTGCCGCAACAGTCTCTGGGGCGCCAACGGGAGGTGAGAGATAATGCATCACCGGTTCAGCAACGCCAAAGAACATCAGGCCGATCCCCATCCCTGCCGAAAAAAGCATCGCAAACCAGGAGTGATAGCTGAAATCAGGTTGCGCATGGTCCGGACCCAGCTTGATATCACCGTAGCGTGAGAGTCCCAGAAACGTGACACTCAATAAAATCAGGGCCACAGCAAGGATGTAGAACCAGCTTGCATTCGTGAAGATTTGTTGCTGAAGTAGTTTGAAATTTTTGTCAGCAACATCCGGGAATGCAGCGGCAAAAGCGACAAGAAGAAAAATTAACAAAGCAGATGTAAAGAATACAGCTTTGTTAATCTGGCTGTGAGACTTCTTTGGGATTGTTTCATTTTCACTCATAATCATTTATTCCATTGATTTAAATCCGTATTGGATAATGCTTACCACCTCTTACAGAGTAGCAAAATTCAACTGACTATGCGGCGTGAATCGAGCACATGGTGTGATGAGTGCCGATACAAATCATCCTATAATCGAAGGAGTTCTTTGTTAATCAGCCTGCCACTTCTTGGGTATTTAATTTGCATATTCTGTACCAGAGCTGGGATATACGTTAAGTGAAGTATATTAGACACGAATTACCAGCTTCTGCTTTTGGCACATAGCCGCCCCACATACAGGCAACGCTACTGGTCCTTATGGCATGTAATTATACCCGACTGAAACACATATTATTTCTGTGAACACTTCCCCAACGGCAATCTTTCCCCTTAAGACCAGAATCAGACCGTAAAGCCTGCTCTTTCTGCATTTCCCGTCTTAATTCATACCATGTGGCACCAGCATTCCCTTCGCCATGCCAGAAAATCAACTCAACCATAAAAAGCGCCGTGCCGGGGATGGGTCAACCCTGACGTTCTTTACACCAGTCACAGGAGGTAATATGTCCAGCCCGAAACGCTTCCGTTTTACTAATCAGCTCATTAAATCCCTGCCCCCTAACACATCCGATGCACGCAGTACCGATGCCGAATACAGCGACACCGAGATTTCCGGCCTCAAGTGTCTGGTCAGCAGAAGAGAAGGTCGTAAAAAGTTTTTGCTACGCTACCTTTATCATGGACGAAAACGCGCCATCGCCATTGGTCACTGGCCTGAAGTGGACGTCAATCTTGCTCGTCAGATTGCCATAGAACACAAACGTTCCCTTGCCACCGGCACTGACCCTAAGCAGGAGCGTGAAAACAAGAGAATGGAGCTGACGTTCGATGAACTCTTTAATCAGCATTATCTGCCATGGGCAAAATCCGCTAAACGCAGTTGGGGAAAGGATGTTCAGCGCTACCGCGATCATATCCGTCCCGCCATTGGTCAGAGGCTGCTGAGCGATATCACACCAGCGAGCATTCTGCGCCTTCAGCAGACGTTAAGTACTTCCCTGTCAGCGGCTACCTGTAACCGTGTCATCGTACTCATTAAAGCCGTCTTTACATGGGCCGGAAGGCAAAGCATGACCTCTGTTCATCCGGCAAGGGTGGTACAGCTACTCAGGGAGAACAACGCCCGACAGCGTTATTTTACCGAGGACGAAATTCGTCGTATTTTTCTCTCCGCCGATAACGATACCAGCCCTGTAGCTGCCCGCTATGTCAAACTGCTGTTACTGACCGGCCTTCGTCGTGATGAGCTGCGTCTGGCTAAGTGGGAGCATGTTGACCCGGTTAAACGCACCCTGTGGCTCCCGGAAACCAAGAATGGCTATGGACGGATTGTTCACCTTAACTCACTGGCGATGGACGTAATCAGAACGCTGCCAACGCAGCGGGGAAATCCGTGGTTGTTTATTGGTAAAAAACAGGGAATGCCGCTGAGTAACCCGGTTAAAGCCTTTCAGCGTATCGTGCGTCGGGCGGGAATTTTCGACAAGGAAGTGTGTATTCATACCTGCCGCCATTCGGTTGCCGCCCTCATCGTGTCCTACGGCGGAACACTGTATGACGTTCAGGCTCAACTGGGGCACCGCAGCAGTCAGTCTTCACAACGGTATGCGCATCTTCATCCTCAGCGCTTACAGAACACCAGTCAGTTACTGGCGGAAAGGATAACGGCTCAGCTACCGTCCTTGTGATAACAGAAAAGCAGAGGCAAGTGCCCCTGCTTTTTTTTTACTGTTCAGCCATCAGTCAGAACGGGATGGCCCCATATTCTTCATCCGGCACCCGGTTATCATCAAATCTGTTATAGAGTTCACGTGCTCGTTCACGCGCGACGTTAACGGGCATACGTGGAAATGTGCCGAGGGGTTCATAATAGCAGGCCCCTTGAAGCGTATAACGAGCCAGGAATTTAATCTTACCGTTGGCAATGACGGCCCGGAGCGCCGGCTCACTGCCATCGAAGATTTCACGAGAAATGTCGTGATACAGGCACTCCGCCAGTGTGTTAACCAGAGCGTAATCATTGAATGAGGTTTTTTCTTCATTTTCGCTGCTGATAGCGTGAGGAAAACCGTCATAGTACTGGTCTGATTCAAAAATCATACATCACCTTCTATTCGTTGTTATTCAGTCAAAATGGTTTTATTCAGGGTTAAAATTCGGTCATCACATTGCATTTCAGAAACGCTTTTTTGACCTGGTAGTAAGACTGCGCCATCGTCTTCAGCGCTCTTTTTTTATAGTGTCCGGCACTTTCGCCAAGCAGATAACCGGAACGCTCTAACGGTCTGGCCACATCAACGGTCTTAAGTCCCTTTTCAGAACAGAGCTTTTCAAACACCGATTCATAAATCAGGAAGTCGCCGGTTTTGTAATGGACGAATCCCCACATATCTCCCGGGCATCGGGCATGTTCGTCACGCAGGGTGATAAAGTGCCTGCTGCTTTTTGTCACCAGCGTCAGCTGAAGCTCCTCCAGCATGTTACGCACCGGGTTATACTGATTCTGGTTATCATCCAGCCAGCGTCGTGCAGCGGACATAACGGATTCAGCCACCGCATCGCTTTCGAAAGGTAAAAGGCCATATTTCAGCGCCTTCTCTCCTGCCAGCCATACCAGCGCAAATCTTTTCAGTCCGCGCCGCTGAACGCGGGTAATATCACGCCCCTCATCCCTCAGGGCCTCTTCCAGTGCGTTACAGCAATCATCTGTCTGTTCCTGGAGCCAGGATGAAAACTCTGCGTAGGTGCGAAGACCGCCAGCCGTATTTTTCCCGGATAACAGTTTGCCGATAAATGCAGGCCCGGCATGACCATAAGCCTCTGCCAGCCCCGTCTTCAGTGCATCTGCACGGGCACGTGTTTCTGATACCGGTTCATCCGGTTTTTGAGCATCCTCAGGCAACAGTTCCATACTGATGGCCCTGTGCTCCTGCCCTCCCTGTAACACGGCTTTCTGTTCAGCCAGCTTTTCGGAGATTGACATCTCACCGGTGGAGAGAATAAACATGCGCCATTTAAACGGCTCATCTGCCGTCAGGCCACGGTTCAGGCGCTCTTTTGCCGTACCTGACGTAATGTTGTAAAGCAGTGAGGAAAGTTGCTTATGATTACTCGCACCCAGTTCATCGACGCAGGCGACCAGACCGGAATAGTCAGCGAGAAGGCGCTCCATCGCGTTAGGCGTGGTATTCCAGCGAATAATATTTACATTCCCCCCACTACCCGGCTCGCTGCCATCACCATGGACCGATGCAGCCAGCATCAGGAGAAGCGTTTTACCGGTGGTGGATACGCCGTGAAAATGAAACATGCCCACATCCATACCGGCAGGAACCAGAAGCATCGAAGCAAAGGACGCACTCAGCGCAAAGGTCTGCGCCCAGCCATGGGCATTTTCCCGGATGAGGTTAATCCACTCCTCCAGAGCCCCGCCTTTGTGCAGTCCGGGACGCACGCGGAATCCCGGCAGCAGATAATCAAACCCGGTCAGAGAGGTCACAACGGGCTCATGACCATGTAAAAAGGCCATATCCTCCGAAACGAATCCCATTGCATCTGCCATCAGATAGACAGGCAGCGGTAAACTCCGGCAGCTCTGAATAAAACGGTCAAAAAGAGCAAGCTGCTGTGGAGAGGGGCCAACACAAAATCCACGACCTGCCAGTCTGCCCATAACCTGAGCACCACCCTGAACAATATCCTCAAAGCTCACCTGGGCCTTAACATACTTACCCAGCCCGTTACCGGTCATCAGGCTGATCCCAAGACCGGACTCCTTATCTTTTCCACAAAACAGGGCGACAGGCACAACTGGCGTGGTGCAAACCTGCACAGGTTTCTGTCCACCGATGTAGAAAAGGCCATCAGCCGTATTCACATAATGCCGTGGCAGCCCATCACCAATACCGAGTGAAGCGATATCATCTTCACCGACCTCAGTGTTTTCAGCACGCCTGATAATTGCTTCCGACATTTTGTTGAAATTTTTATCGCGGTCAGCAAAAGCGCGAATACGCTTAATCCCGGAAACCTTAGGAACATTAATTGTCACTTTTTTATTCATGTGTATTACCATCAAATTACGCCACCGTCAGAAAACGGGTGACATTTGAACCCTAGTTAAAAGCCATGTCGTTGAATGCAGGTTGTTACCCCATCGCCCGATTAACGACTTCGTGATAACGCGCCGGGGAAGCGTGCAAGTAAAGTTCCGTTACTTTTATCGTGCTGTGACCCAGTAAGTCTTTGACGGTGTGAATGTCGGCCCCGCTCTCAATGAGCTTTGTCGCAAAGGTATGTCGCATCTCATGGATGGTGAACGGTGGAATACCCGCAGCCTCACAAAGCCGTTTTTGCAGGCGACGCGGCTCAGAAACCGGATTGTCGGTCCCCTTGCCCGGAAATACCCAGCCTTCATCACCCAGATGCTGACGCTGTTCTGTCAGAAGAACGAAAGCCTTATCACATACCGGTACGCGGCGGAGTTTGCCGTTTTTGGTGTGGCGAAGGGTGATAACTTTGCGGCTCCAGTCCACATCTTCAAGACGAAGGTGACGGGTTTCCCCCAGACGCAGCCCCGTCAGGGCAAGGAACATGAGCAGAGCAAGGCCTTCATGATCGGGTTTACCATTACGCCAGCACTCACAGACTTCCATCCAGCGCTGAAGCTGGGAGTCATCCATGGCGCGGCGATCTGACGTTACTTCAGGCAGCGCTTTGATATAAAGCGCCGGAGAGCGGCTGATGTATCCCATGCGTATTGCCCTGGTAAACACCGCTTTAATGAGCGCCAGATGGCGATTGCGGGTGGCTGGCTTGAGATCGAGATTATGCAGATAGCTCAGAATATCTGCCTCCGTCATACCTGCCAGCTTTTTGGCACCGAGAAGAGGGCGCAGGTATTTACGGATCTTAGAAAGATCGGTGTTAGCTGAACGCTTAACGCCCGTGCTGAGTACGCTTTTCTCATACTCATCCACAAGCTCATTAAACGTCATTTTACTGTGAGTAAGAAAACGCTCACCATAAGTCTCAACGGAAGCCTTAAGCTCCTGAATTATTTTAAAGGCATGCTCCCTTGCGTTATTAATGGAAAATTCAGGGTAACTTCCTACGGAAACGTAAACATTTTTTCCGCGAATACTTTTGCGGACAATAAACTTAATGCGTCCGGATGAGTGGAATATAGCCTTAAGCCCGGTACATTTTGTATCGCTGGCTTCGATAGTCCGGCCAGTTTGTACTGCACGGATTTTATATTCATCAAGAAAGGCTTTAGTAAAAACACCTCCAGTATTTTTAGGTGCAACCTCTGAATATTCTATAGCATTAGATACTCCTTGGTCGGAATATCCATGAATCTCCACATCTACATTGAAGGAATTTTTATGAGCAGCAGCGATGCTCTTTTCATCCAGCGCTTGCGTTATTTTATTTAAAGGGTAATTAACATCCATAATATGTACATGGTCCTCTGAAAATTCAGATGATAATGAGTAAGTTAATATGTCGGCCAACAATGGGATAAGCTTATTTATTCGTGACATCACTTTCAAGCCCATGAAAAATCAGCTCTTACATGCCCATTGACATTTAATACTCAAGTCAGAAAGACCATGATGATTCATCAAGAGTACTCCTGCTCAGGGAAAAGTGAAAATAGCGTTAAACCATATAAAAAAATTGTGTTCCGGATGCGTCGCCCAAAGTAAGTCAACTTTTGGGTAATGACTCCAACTTATTGATAGTGTTTTATGTTCAGATAATGCCCGATGACTTTGTCATGCAGCTCCACCGATTTTGAGAACGACAGCGACTTCCGTCCCAGCCGTGCCAGGTGCTGCCTCAGATTCAGGTTATGCCGCTCAATTCGCTGCGTATATCGCTTGCTGATTACGTGCAGCTTTCCCTTCAGGCGGGATTCATACAGCGGCCAGCCATCCGTCATCCATATCACCACGTCAAAGGGTGACAGCAGGCTCATAAGACGCCCCAGCGTCGCCATAGTGCGTTCACCGAATACGTGCGCAACAACCGTCTTCCGGAGCCTGTCATACGCGTAAAACAGCCAGCGCTGGCGCGATTTAGCCCCGACATAGCCCCACTGTTCGTCCATTTCCGCGCAGACGATGACGTCACTGCCCGGCTGTATGCGCGAGGTTACCGACTGCGGCCTGAGTTTTTTAAGTGACGTAAAATCGTGTTGAGGCCAACGCCCATAATGCGGGCGGTTGCCCGGCATCCAACACCATTCATGGCCATATCAATGATTTTCTGGTGCGTACCGGGTTGAGAAGCGGTGTAAGTGAACTGCAGTTGCCATGTTTTACGGCAGTGAGAGCAGAGATAGCGCTGATGTCCGGCAGTGCTTTTGCCGTTACGCACCACCCCGTCAGTAGCTGAACAGGAGGGACAGCTGATAGAAACAGAAGCCACTGGAGCACCTCAAAAACACCATCATACACTAAATCAGTAAGTTGGCAGCATCACC
>NZ_JAOWHX010000022.1:0-62380 GCF_030332405.1 Citrobacter sp. Cpo147 | reverse complement strand
AATAAATATCCTCCGGCATAGCCGGAGGTTTTTCTGATGCGCCTATAAGGCTCTGTTACCAGCCGCGCCCTAACAGGCGCATACGATCTGACATTTGCATCAGACTTCGTTACTTACGGCCCGTAAACGGGCTACCCGGATAAGGGATCGATAACTGCTCGCCCATTTTATCCTCTGCAAGCTGGTGCTTTATGTATTCCTGTATCCTTGCTGTGTTCTTACCCACCGTATCTACGTAATACCCACGACACCAGAACTCCCTGTTCCTGTATTTAAACTTCATATCACCAAACTGCTCATACAACATCAGACTGCTTTTACCTTTCAGATAACCCATAAAACCGGATACGCTCATTTTGGGCGGGATTTCCACAAGCATATGGATATGATCTGCACAGCATTCCGCTTCCAGGATCCGCACGTTTTTCCACTCACACAGCTTTCTTAATATGCTGCCTATCGCCCTACGTTTCTCCCCGTAGAATGCTTGTCTTCGGTATTTGGGCGCAAAAACTATGTGATATTTACAGTTCCATCGGGTGTGCGCTAAGCTCTTTTCGTCCCCCATTGGGACCCCCTTTTGATTTCTTGTTTAACCCTTGCAGTTGCCAGACCGCAAGGTGTTTTAACAAATCAAAAGGGGTTTTAATAACTGGCCCAAAGCTGAAAGCTTTCCGGAACCCCCAGCTTAGCTGGGGGTTTTCTGTGCACAACAAAAACGAGCCCCGCAGGGCCCGTTTATTGTTGTTTTGTGACTTACTGCACTGCCACTATGCGATCGTCATTCACTTCCAGACGAATCGTTTTGCCCGGAATCAGTTCACCAGACAGAATTTGCTGCGCCAGCGGGTTTTCGATCTGCTGCTGGATAGCACGTTTCAATGGACGCGCGCCATACACCGGATCGTAACCATTCGCGCTCAGCAGTTTAAGCGCCTCGTCAGAAATATGGATTTCATAGCCACGCTCTTCCAGACGTTTGTACAGACGCTGCAACTGGATCTGAGCAATAGAAGCAATATGCTGCTCACCCAGCGGGTGGAACACAACAACCTCATCTATACGGTTGATGAATTCCGGGCGGAAGTTATTGCTCACAACGCCCAGCACCATATCTTTCATATGGCCGTAATCCAGCTCACCGAAGCGTTCCTGGATCAGATCGGAACCCAGGTTTGAGGTCATAATGACAACCGTATTACGGAAGTCGACCGTTCTCCCCTGTCCGTCAGTCAGACGACCATCATCAAGCACCTGCAGCAGAATGTTGAACACATCCGGATGCGCCTTCTCCACTTCATCCAACAAGATGACAGAGTAAGGACGACGACGTACTGCTTCCGTCAGGTAACCACCTTCTTCATAACCGACATATCCCGGAGGTGCCCCGACCAAACGAGACACGGAGTGTTTCTCCATAAACTCGGACATATCGATACGCACCATTGCATCGTCACTGTCGAACATAAAGTTTGCCAGCGCTTTGCACAGTTCGGTTTTACCGACACCGGTTGGACCAAGGAACAGGAATGAACCAATCGGACGATTCGGATCGGACAAGCCCGCACGGCTACGACGGATGGCGTTAGAAACGGCTTCCACCGCTTCGTTCTGACCAATCACGCGGCTGTGCAGCTCCTGCTCCATACGCAATAGTTTTTCCCGTTCGCCTTCCAGCATGCGAGCAACTGGGATCCCGGTCCAGCGCGCCAGCACCTCAGCAATTTCTGCATCCGTGACTTTATTACGCAGCAGACGCATGGTTTTGCCTTCAGACTGGGTAGCTGCTTCCAGCTGTTTTTCCAGTTCAGGAATTTTGCCGTACTGCAGTTCAGACATCCGCGCCAGGTCGCCAACGCGGCGCGCCTGTTCGATGGCGATTTTTGCCTGCTCCAGCTCAGCCTTGATAGTTTGCGTTCCCGAGAGGGAAGCTTTTTCAGCTTTCCACTCTTCCTCTAACTCAGAATACTGGCGTTCTTTGTCGTCCAGCTCTTCGTTGAGCATATCGAGACGTTTTTTACTTGCCTCATCAGACTCTTTCATTAATGCCTGCTGTTCCAGTTTGAGCTGGATAATACGGCGGTCGAGTCTGTCGAGTTCCTCCGGCTTGGAGTCAATCTGCATACGAATGCTGGATGCCGCTTCGTCAATAAGATCGATAGCTTTATCCGGCAACTGACGATCGGCAATATAGCGGTGAGACAGCGTAGCTGCCGCAACAATCGCCGGGTCAGTAATCTGCACATGATGGTGCAGTTCATAACGTTCTTTCAGGCCACGCAAGATTGCGATGGTGTCTTCCACTGAAGGTTCAGCCACAAACACTTTCTGGAAACGACGTTCCAGCGCCGCATCTTTTTCGATGTACTGGCGATATTCATCAAGCGTTGTTGCGCCTACGCAGTGCAGCTCCCCACGGGCCAACGCAGGTTTCAGCATGTTCCCGGCGTCCATTGCGCCATCGGCTTTACCCGCCCCAACCATGGTATGCAATTCGTCGATAAACAGAATGACGTTGCCTTCCTGTTTCGAGAGATCGTTCAGCACACCTTTTAAGCGTTCTTCAAACTCACCACGATATTTGGCCCCAGCCACCAGCGCGCCCATATCCAGCGCCAGTACACGACGGCCTTTTAAGCCTTCCGGCACTTCACCATTGATGATGCGTTGGGCCAGCCCTTCAACGATGGCGGTTTTACCGACACCGGGTTCACCGATTAACACCGGGTTATTTTTAGTACGACGTTGCAGCACCTGAATGGTACGGCGAATTTCTTCATCACGGCCGATGACCGGATCGAGTTTGCCCTGTTCGGCACGTTCGGTCAGATCGACGGTATATTTTTTCAAGGCCTGACGTTGGTCTTCAGCCCCCTGGTCATTCACGCTTTCACCTCCACGCATTTGTTCAATTGCCTGAGTGATATTGGCGGTCGTCGCGCCTGCTGATTTTAATAAATCGGTCAGCGTACCGCGTGACTCAAGCGCCGCCAGAACGAACAGTTCTGACGAAATAAAGTTGTCCCCACGTTTTTGCGCCAGCTTGTCGCAAAGATTCAGTACACGCACCAGTTCCTGAGAAGGCTGCACATCGCCGCCGGTACCTTCTACCTGTGGCAAACGGCTCAACGCCTGGTCAATGGCTGTACGTAACTGGCCAGCATTAATGCCAGCAGACGTTAATAAAGGACGTACCGATCCCCCTTCCTGATTCAGCAAGGCGCTCATTAGATGAAGTGGTTCGATAAATTGATTGTCGTGCCCCAATGCGAGTGACTGGGCATCGGCAAGAGCAAGCTGGAATTTATTAGTAAGACGATCCAGACGCATAACTCCTCCCATAACAGGTCAAAATTGCTACTGGAGATTAAATGAGGTCATCCCTCAATTATTCAAGGTGAATGACCTGAATTATGTGAAAAGAAAATTACACGTACCGGATCGTCTTGATTCTTTAGGTTATATCAGCCAAATAAAACTTGCCATACGACCCGTGGTATTGTCACGACGATAAGAGAAGAACGTCTCACTTTCGCTGAAGGTGCAACGGTCGCCACCGTAGAGATTCTCCACGCCGACATTGGCCAGGCGCTGACGGGCAAGCTGGTAGATATCCGCCAGATACTTGTCGCCGCGCGGCACAAATGCAAGGTCCGCTTGCGGATCTTTCGTCATGAACGCCTCGCGGACTTCTGGTCCAACTTCAAACGCGTTTGGACCTATCGCCGGGCCTAGCCAGGCAATAATGTTTTCAGGTTTGTCGGCAAAACACGCCACCGTCTCTTCCAGCACGCCGGCGCATAATCCGCGCCAACCCGCATGGGCAGCAGCAACTTCCGTTCCGGCACGATTGCAAAACAACACCGGCAAACAATCAGCGGTCATCACCGCACACACGGTGCCCGGCGTGTTGCTGTACGACGCATCTGCACGTTTGGAGGCGTAAGGCTCGCCGGTCAGTTTCAGGGCATCCTTACCGTGGACCTGCTCCAGCCAGACCGGCTTTGACGGCAGATTGCCCGCAGCAAACAGTCGTTTGCGGTTCTCTTCAACATGCTCCGGGTTATCGCCGCAATGGGCGCCCAGATTCAGCGAATCGTAAGGCGGCATACTGACTCCGCCAATACGGGTAGAACTACACGCCGCGACACCTTGCGGTATCGGCCACTGCGGGACAATTAGCTTACTCATAGCCAGGCAATATCATCCTTGTGTTCTTCGAAATCAGCGCGCATCACTTCAATCAATTGCACCATATCTTGTGGAATCGGCGCATGCCATTCCATTTCGATACCGGAAATCGGGTGATACAAACGCAGCATGGTCGCATGCAGCGCCTGACGGTCGAACTTACGCAGTACGGAGATAAATTCGTCAGAAGCGCCTTTCGGTGGACGTGGACGGCCACCGTAGACCTGATCGCCCACCAGAGGATGAGTGATATGTGCCATGTGCACGCGGATCTGGTGCGTACGTCCGGTTTCCAGACGCAACCGCAGACGCGTGTGCACACGGAAATGTTCCATAATGCGATAGTGCGTTACCGCCGGTTTACCCATTGGGTGTACCGCCATATGCGTACGCTTGGTCGGGTGACGGCTAATCGGTTCCTCAACGGTTCCGCCAGCAGTCATGTGACCAATTGCTACGGCTTCGTACTCACGGGTAATTTCGCGCAGCTGCAACGACTCCACCAGACGCGTTTGCGCCGGAACCGTTTTTGCTACGACCATTAATCCAGTCGTGTCTTTATCCAGACGGTGCACGATACCAGCACGAGGAACATCCGCGATTGGCGGGTAGTAATGCAGTAACGCATTCAATACCGTGCCATCGGGATTCCCGGCGCCCGGATGCACTACAAGGTCACGGGGTTTGTTGATGACAAGAATGTCGTCATCTTCATAAACGATATCCAGTGGAATATCCTGAGGTTCAAAACGAACCTCTTCATCAATTTCTGCGTTGATGGAGACACGCTCTCCACCCAACACTTTTTCTTTCGGTTTATCGCAAAGTTGGTCATTTACCAGTACGCGCTGGTCGAGGATCCATTCTTTTATGCGCGATCGCGAATAATCAGGGAACAATTCGGCCAAAGCCTGATCTAAGCGTTGACCGAGCTGATTTTCGGAGACTGTTGCGGTGAGTTCTACTCGTTGTGCCATAAACTGCTTCTTCGTTTAACGTTGGGTTTTACGGCTTTGCCGTTTAATATAGTGTGCTATTGTAGCTGGTCTTAACCGGGAGCAGGAACAGAGAATCTCCCGTATTACATTTTGAGGAAAGTCAAAACGTCATGACGCGCATGAAATATCTGGTGGCAGCAGCCACGTTGAGCCTGTTTTTGGCGGGTTGCTCTGGTTCAAAGGAAGAGGTGCCCGATAATCCGCCAAATGAAATCTACGCGACTGCTCAGCAAAAGCTGCAGGACGGTAACTGGAAACAGGCAATAACGCAATTGGAAGCGTTGGATAACCGTTATCCATTTGGACCGTATTCTCAGCAGGTGCAATTAGATCTCATCTACGCCTACTACAAAAACGCCGATCTGCCACTTGCTCAGGCTGCTATCGATCGTTTTATCCGTCTTAACCCGACACACCCTAACATTGATTATGTCATGTATATGCGTGGCCTGACCAATATGGCGTTGGATGATAGCGCACTGCAAGGATTCTTTGGTGTTGATCGCAGCGATCGCGATCCACAACATGCCCGAGCTGCGTTTAATGACTTTTCCAAACTGGTGCGTGGGTATCCGAATAGCCAGTACACCACTGACGCCACCAAACGTCTGGTGTTCCTGAAAGACCGCCTGGCGAAGTATGAATACTCCGTTGCAGAATACTACACTGCCCGCGGCGCATGGGTTGCCGTGGTAAACCGTGTGGAAGGCATGCTGCGCGACTACCCGGATACCCAGGCAACACGTAATGCCCTGCCGTTGATGGAAAACGCTTATCGCCAGATGCAGATGAATGCGCAGGCTGAAAAAGTCGCGAAAATCATTGCCGCCAACAGCAGCAATACCTGATTTGCCTCAGAATGCAAAACGGCAGCCCAAGGGCTGCCGTTTTTTTATCCGTTAACGCCACAACTGAAGCGGTTTAGCTCCAACGCATCCCATCAAATATGGCCTGCTTTCAGGTATTCCTCAAGTAAAAAATCGCCTGTTCCTGCGGTGCCTCACAAAAAGGTTTTCTTGACAAAAAGCGACAAAATAATGTGATTTAGATCACACATTTTGACATTGGGAACGGTATGCTGGAATCACCAAGACGGGAAAGACAAGAGGTAAAATTTATGACAATGAACATTACCAGTAAACAAATGGAAATTACTCCGGCAATTCGCCAGCATGTCGCAGACCGTCTCGCCAAACTAGAAAAATGGCAAACTCATCTGATTAATCCACATATCATTCTGTCTAAGGAGCCACAGGGTTTCATTGCTGATGCCACCATCAATACACCGAACGGACATCTGGTCGCCAGCGCAAAACACGAGGATATGTACACCGCAATTAACGATTTGATCAACAAGCTGGAACGGCAGCTCAATAAAGTGCAGCACAAAGGCGAAGCCCGTCGTGCAACAACTTCAGTCAAAGACGCCAACTTCGTCGAAGCAGAAGAAGAGTAGTCCCTTACATTGAGTGTATCGCCAACGCGCCTTCGGGCGCGTTTTTTGTTGACAGGGTGAAAACAGTACGGGTACTTTACTGACGTAGCCAAAGGAAAATTACATGAAACTTGTCCCGTTCTTCTTCGCATTCTTTTTTACCTTCCCCTGAATGGGAGGCGTTTCGTCGTGTGATAAAGAATGCGAAGACGAACAATAAGGCCTCCCACAACGGGGGGCCTTTTTTATTGATAACAAGAAAGGCAACACTATGACATCGGAAAACCCATTGCTGGCGCTGCGCGATAAGATCAGCACGCTGGATGAAAAATTACTGGCCCTGCTGGCTGAGCGACGTGGACTGGCCGTAGAAGTTGGTAAAGCCAAACTGCTTTCGCATCGTCCGGTTCGTGATATCGACCGTGAACGTGACCTTTTGGACCGACTCATTCAGCTTGGCAAAGCACATCATCTTGATGCTCACTACATTACTCGCCTGTTCCAGCTCATCATCGAAGACTCCGTCCTGACTCAACAGGCACTGCTCCAGCAGCACCTGAACAAAATTAACCCACACTCCGCGCGCGTGGCCTTCCTTGGGCCAAAAGGGTCATATTCTCACCTCGCAGCACGTCAGTACGCTGCCCGCCATTTTGAACAATTTATTGAAAGCGGCTGCGCAAAATTTGCCGATATCTTTAATCAGGTCGAAACCGGACAGGCTGACTATGCTGTAGTTCCGATTGAAAACACCAGCTCCGGTGGGATTAACGACGTTTACGACCTGCTGCAGCACACCAGCCTGTCTATCGTTGGCGAGATGACCATTACAATAGACCACTGTGTACTGGTGTCTGGCACAACGGATCTTGAGACCATTGAAACGGTATATAGTCATCCGCAGCCGTTCCAGCAGTGCAGCAAGTTCCTGAATCGCTACCCGCACTGGAAGATTGAGTACACCGAAAGCACCTCTGCGGCGATGGAAAAAGTTGCGCAGGCTAACTCACCGCGCGTGGCGGCCCTGGGGAGCGAAGCCGGAGGCGTACTGTATGGATTGCAGGTTCTCGAAAATATTGAGGCTAACCAGTCGCAAAACATCACCCGTTTCGTGGTGCTGGCACGTAAAGCAATCAATGTATCCGACCAGGTTCCGGCAAAAACCACGCTGCTGATGGCAACAGGACAACAGGCCGGTGCGCTGGTTGAGGCGCTGCTGGTACTGCGTAACCATAATCTGATTATGACTAAACTGGAGTCACGCCCGATTCACGGCAATCCGTGGGAAGAGATGTTTTATCTTGATATCCAGGCCAACCTGGAATCGCCCCAGATGCAAAAAGCATTGAAAGAGCTGGGTGAGATTACGCGTTCGATGAAAGTACTGGGATGCTATCCAAGTGAGAACGTGGTGCCAGTCGATCCGAGCTAACGTTTGACAATGCCGGATGGCGCTACGCTTATCCGGCCTACGATTCATACGATTTTTGAAGGCCGGATAAGGCGAAGCCGCCATCCGGCATCTTAATTAAGGACGGCTATCATTCGCCTGACGTAACAAAGTACGGCTTTCACTCTGGAAGCGTTTCGCATAATCGCCAAACCAGTGCTCCACCTTACGGAAGCTGTCGATAAACGCTTGCTTATCGCCCTGCTCCAGCAAACCGATCGCCTCGCCAAAACGTTGGTAGTAGCGTTTAATCAGCGCAAGGTTGCTCTCAGACGACATAATAATATCGGCATAGAGCTGCGGATCCTGGGCAAACAGACGGCCAACCATTGCCAGTTCAAGGCGGTAAATCGGCGAAGAGAGCGCCAGCAGCTGCTCCAGTTGAACGTTCTCTTCCGCTAAATGCAGACCGTAGGCAAAGGTCGCAAAGTGACGCAGTGCCTGAATAAACGCCATGTTCTGGTCATGTTCAACGGCGCTGATCCGATGCAGTCGCGCACCCCATACCTGAATCTGTTCCAGAAACCACTGATAAGCTTCCGGCTGACGTCCGTCACACCAAACTACGACCTGCTTGGCCAGACTGCCGCTGTCCGGACCAAACATTGGGTGTAACCCCACCACCGGGCCATCATGTGCAGCCAGCATCGCCTGCAAAGGACCATTTTTCACTGAAGCCAGATCCACCAGGATGCAGTCAGACGGCAGACGCGGTAGTTTGGCGATCACCTGCTCGGTGACGTGGATCGGCACGCTGACGATCACCATGCCGGCATCAGAGACGATCTCCGGCGCGCGATCCCAGTCCTGCTGTTCCAGGATCCGCACCTGGTAACCTGACAGGGTGAGCATTTTTTCGAACAGACGCCCCATCTGACCGCCGCCGCCGACAATCACCACCGGCCGCAGAGAAGGACAAAGCGTTTTAAACCCTTTGTCGTTCTCACTGGAGTAGGACTCACGCATAACGCGGCGTAGCACATCTTCAATCAGGTCCGGCGGCACGCCAAGGGCTTCCGCTTCCGCACGACGAGAGGCCAGCATAGAGGCTTCCCGTTCCGGTACGTAGATCGGCAGCCCAAAGCGGCTTTTTACTTCACCAACTTCGGCAACCAGCTCCAGGCGGCGTGCCAGTAAATCCAGCAACGCCTTGTCGACTTCATCAATTTGATCGCGTAATGCGGTCAATTCAGCAACCATAACCAACCTCTTATGCTACACGCGCCGACAGCTGGCCGTTTAAATCCTGGCTAATTTCACGCAGCAGCGCATCCGTCATTTCCCAACTGATGCAGGCATCGGTTACGGACACGCCGTATTTCATTTCGCTGCGCGGCTGTTCAGAAGACTGGTTGCCTTCGTGAATATTACTTTCAATCATCAAGCCAATGATCGAGCGATTGCCATCTTTGATTTGTGCAATCACGGATTCAGCCACGGCAGGCTGACGGCGGTAATCTTTATTGGAATTACCATGACTGCAATCTACCATCAGAGAAGGTCTTAGTCCCGCCTGCTCCATCTCTTTTTCGCACTGGGCGACATCTGCCGGGCTGTAGTTCGGCGCTTTACCCCCGCGCAAGATCACGTGACCGTCCGGATTCCCCTGTGTTTGCAGCAGTGCAACCTGCCCGGCCTGATTAATACCGACAAAGCGGTGCGACTGCGCAGCCGCACGCATGGCGTTAATGGCGGTCGCCAGGCTACCGTCGGTACCATTCTTAAAGCCAACCGGCATCGAAAGACCGGAAGCCATTTCACGGTGAGTCTGCGATTCCGTAGTACGGGCACCGATTGCGGACCAGCTAAACAGATCGCCCAGGTATTGCGGGCTATTTGGATCCAGCGCTTCAGTTGCCAGCGGCAGTCCCATATTTACCAGTTCAAGCAGCAGCTGACGCGCAATTTTCAGACCAGCTTCAACATCAAAAGAGCCATCCATATGAGGATCGTTAATTAACCCTTTCCAGCCGACAGTGGTACGGGGTTTTTCAAAATAGACGCGCATCACCAGGTAGAGGCTATCGCTGACCTCTGCGGCAAGGGCTTTAAATCGACGAGCATACTCAATCGCCATTTCAGGATCGTGAATGGAGCATGGGCCACATACGACCAGCAGGCGAGGATCGCGACCAGAGATAATATCTGAGATGGTTTTACGCGACTGGGCGATTTGCGCCTCTTGCTCCTGGCTCAGCGGAAATTCAGCTTTCAGCTGCTCCGGAGTCATCAGAACCTGTTCGTCGGTAATATGTACGTTGTTCAGCGCGTCTTTTTGCATGATGGTGATCCTGTTTAGCTCGTTTGCGATAGTTGATCCTCAGCGAGGAGGAAATAACGATACCACAATAGGTAAAGATTTCAATCCACAATCCGTAAATTTTAATTTACATTATGCTATTTTAAGGCAAAAACAGCCCTTATAAATGTACATTTAAATTTACACCACCGAATTTTCAGATCCACTATGCTTAAAAAAACGAAGGAGCACAGGCAATGAAGCAACTCATCAGCATCTTGTTTCTATTACTTCTTAGCGGATGTCAGATAGACCCCTACACCCATGCCCCTACCTGGACTGGTACCGACTGGTACGACGCCGGGATACAAGATGCCATTTCGGGCTATGCCGTTAAAGATAATGAAACGCTTGCCGACAACTACAATGACCGCAACGTCGATCGTACGGAATACCTTAAGGGTTACGCCGAGGGACAGCGTAAAACCTGCCAGCAGGATTTTGTTTATGCCAGAGGCCTGACCGGGAAAACTTTTCCGCCCAGTTGCGATACTGTCGAAAATGTTGACCAGTTACACAGCGCCTGGCAGCAAGGGGCAAACGAGGGTGCCGCCTCGATAAGATTAAATTAAACAATGGTTTATATTTTATAAACCATTAAGATTTAACTTAAATCACCAATAGCATTATTCTAGGAATAATGACGGCTTAGGAAAATAATGTTATTTTGTTGCAAACAATCTTGAATGTATTTCGACGTTTTACAGCAAACGCTGGTAGGTAACTATTCATGAGCTATTCTTACCGACTCATACTTCTACTGGCACTGCTCCTGACCGGATTACCGCTGTATGCCCAAAGCGTTACGGAAGAAGCAAAATCGGTACGCGCTATGGTTTCCGGCATCGTCAGTTATACACGCTGGCCCGCACTTTCCGGGCCCCCAAAACTGTGTATTTTCTCTTCATCGCGTTTTTCCAGTGTCCTGAAAGATACCAGTGCAGGCGCATTACCCTATCTTCCCGTCATCATCCGTACGGAACAAGAAATATTAGTTTCGCAGTGTGACGGTTTTTATTTTGGAAAAGAATCCCCTACTTATCAGGTGGAATTAAATAATAAATATCCGACTAAGGCATTGTTATTAATTGCTGAACAGAACCCCGAATGCGTTATTGGCAGCGCCTTTTGTCTCATAATTAAAGACGAAGATGTGAGATTTTCCGTAAATATGGATTCCCTTTCACGCAGCGGCGTAAGGGTCAGTCCAGACGTATTGATGCTTGCACGGAATAATAAGCATGGATAAGGGCCATTCTCCCATAGCACGCCCGACGTTTAAGCGAACATTACGGCGTATCAGCATAATCAGCGTTCTGGTAACCATGATGCTGATCTGGCTGCTGCTCAGCATTTCTTCCGTGCTGGCATTAAGACAGTATGCGCAAAAGAATCTGGATCTGACTGCCGCTACCATGACCCGTACGCTCGAAGCTGCATTAGTCTTTTCTGATAGTGTTGCAGCAACTGAAACGCTGGCGGCACTGGGCCAGCAGGGGCAATTTTCCGTTGCAGAAGTCCGTAATAAAAACCAGAAGGTGATCGCCACCTGGCGCTATAACGCGCAGGATACCACTGAAAAGATCAGCGGGATGATCAGCCACTGGCTGTTCCCACAACCGGTCACTCAGCCGATTTTGCATAATGGCAACGTCATCGGCGAAGTACGATTGACTGCGCGCGATAGCGTTATCAGTCATTTCATCTATTTGTCGCTGGCCGTCCTTACCGGGTGCATTCTGTTGGCATCCGGAATTGCATTAATGCTCACTCGCTATTTACACAATGGCGTTGTGGATGCACTGCAAAACATTACCGAGGTGGTACATGATGTTCGTACCAACCGTAACTTTTCACGGCGCGTATCAGAGGAACGCATTGAAGAGTTTCATCTCTTTGCCCTGGACTTTAATAGTCTGCTGGACGAGATGGAGGAGTGGCAACTTAAACTGCAGGCAAAAAACGCTCAGCTGTTGCGTACTGCACTACATGACCCTCTGACGGGTTTGGCAAATCGCGCAGCATTTCGCAGCAGCATAAATGCCCTAATGAATGATGATGCCGCCCACAGCAGCTCGGCATTGTTATTCCTTGATGGCGACAATTTTAAATTTATTAATGATACCTGGGGCCACGCAGCGGGGGATCGGGTCCTGATTGAAGTCGCAAAAAGGTTATCCGAGTTTGGGGGGAGTCGCCATTACCCATACAGACTTGGCGGCGATGAGTTCGCCATGGTGCTGTACAGCGTTCATTCTGAATATGAGGTTCAGCGGATCTGCGCGGCACTGTCACAAGAGTTTAACCGACCTTTTGACCTGCATAATGGTCATCTGGCAAGCATGACGCTCAGCATTGGGTTTGCGCTGACGTGGGAACATGCCTCTGCCGAAAAATTACAAGAACTTGCCGATCAAAATATGTATCAGGCTAAACATTTGCGTTCTGAACGCATTATTAAAAAATAAGGAATTACACACATGCTAAAACGTTTATTATCCCCGTTTCTTCTGCTTTTACTGATTCTGGCTGGCTGTCAGGCACCTCAGGGAAAATTTACCCCAGAGCAAATTGCAGCCATGAAATCATACGGATTTACTGAAGCATCAGGAGACTGGTCTCTCGGCCTGTCTGATACCATCCTGTTTGACAAAAATGACTATAAACTCCGTCCTGAAAGTGAAAAACAGATCAAGGAAATGGCATCCAAACTAGCAGCTACCGGGCTGAATCATGCTCGCCTGGATGGTCATACTGATAACTACGGCGAAGACAGCTACAACGAAGCTCTGTCACTCAAACGCGCTAATGTCGTTGCCGATGCCTGGGCGCAGGGCGCTAATATTCCCCGCACCAATCTGACTACTCAGGGACTCGGGAAGAAATATCCCATTGCGAGCAACCAGACATCAAAAGGTCGCGCTGAAAACCGCCGCGTGGCGGTCGTGATCACGACACCATAATCATCCCCCAACTGGCTGCGCGCCGCGCAGTCCTTCCATTGCCATAAAGAACAAAAGAGTAAACGTCGGGATAAAAAAAGGGCCAGCCTTTCGGCCAGCCCTTTTCTAACAGGATGTCGCTTGCGCGAATCTTAGTTAAGACGCTCTTTGATACGAGCAGACTTACCAGTGCGCTCACGCAGGTAGTACAGTTTAGCTTTACGAACAGCACCACGACGTTTAACAGCAATGCTGTCAACTACCGGAGAGTGAGTCTGGAAGACACGCTCAACGCCTTCGCCGTTGGAAATTTTACGAACAGTGAATGCAGAGTGCAGACCGCGGTTACGAATAGCGATAACCACGCCCTCGAATGCCTGCAGACGTTTTTTGGAACCTTCAACAACCCATACTTTCACTTCCACGGTATCACCCGGACGGAAGGAAGGTACGTCCTGCTTCATCTGTTCTTGTTCAAGTTGCTTAATAATGTTGCTCATAATTTAATCTCTTATCCTGGGTAAACTGATATTGGGGGCTTACGCCTGCCCATCATGTTTATGTTGCTGTTGTGCGTGTTCCTTTTTGAACTCCGCCAGCAACCTTGCTTGCTCTTCAGTCAGAGCCAGGTTTTCCAGAAGTTCAGGTCTTCTAAGCCAGGTCCGGCCCAGCGACTGCTTCAAACGCCAGCGACGTATCTCAGCGTGGTTCCCCGACAGTAACACCGCCGGTACTTCCATCTGTTCTAACACTTCAGGTCGGGTATAGTGCGGGCAATCCAGCAACCCATCAGCAAACGAATCTTCGATTGCCGAAGCTTCATGACCCAGTACCCCCGGAATAAACCGGGACACGGAGTCGATCAGCGTCATTGCTGGTAACTCACCACCGCTGAGTACGTAATCGCCGATTGACCATTCTTCGTCAATTTCGGTTTGAATCACGCGCTCATCTATTCCTTCATAGCGACCACATACCAGAATCAGCTTTTGATTCGTGGCCAGTTCGCTAACGCCCGCTTGATCAAGCTTGCGTCCCTGAGGTGACAGATAAATCACCTTTGCGCCTTCACCAGCCGCAGCTTTTGCTGCATGAATGGCGTCCCGTAAAGGTTGCACCATCATTAACATCCCCGGTCCGCCGCCGTAAGGACGATCGTCCACGGTACGGTGCCGGTCATGAGTAAAGTCACGAGGACTCCAGCTCTGGATGTTCAGCAGGCCATTTTTTACTGCCCGGCCAGTTACCCCGTAATCGGTAATTGCGCGGAACATTTCTGGAAACAGGCTAACGATACCTATAAACACAAGCCAATCCCCATAACGCCGACTTTTACCGTTTATCCGGTGGTTTAAAAACCAGGATCCCAATCTACTTCGATAGTACGAGTAGCGAGATCGACTTTCTTGATAACCTGCCCATCGAGGAACGGCACAAGACGTTCCTTGATACCAAACGCATCTTTCAGGTTTGCCTTGATGACGATGACGTCATTCGAACCGGTTTCCATCATATCGACGACTTTACCGAGATCGTAGCCTTCAGTAGTCACTACCTGGCAGCCCATAAGGTCTTTCCAGTAGTAGGAACCATCTTCCAGCGCTGGCAACTGCGAGGAATCCACGACAATTTCGCAATTAGTCAGTAGATTCGCCGAATCACGATCGTCAACGCCTTTCAGCTTGATGATCAGATCCTGATTGTGGTGCTTCCAGCTTTCCAGCTGTACTTGCTGCCACTGACCCGCCTTCTGGATAAACCAGGGCTGATAGTCAAAAATGCTTTCGGCGTCTTCAGTGGAAGAAAACACTCTGAGCCAACCACGGATACCGTAAGAAGACCCCATTTTCCCCAAAACGATGGGTTCCACAGGAGCCTGTGCGGCGAGTTGCTTGCTCATCATGACCACCGTGACAGATTAAGCTGCTTTGTTTGCTGCTTTGATCAGCGTAGCTACGCGATCAGAAATAGTCGCGCCCTGGCCAACCCAGTGAGCGATGCGATCCAGATCCAGGCGAGTGCCTTCTTCTTTTTCGCTAGCGATTGGGTTAAAGAAGCCAACGCGCTCGATGAAGCGACCGTTGCGTGCATTACGGCTGTCGGTAACAACAACCTGGTAGAACGGACGCTTTTTAGCGCCGTGACGAGCTAAACGAATAGTAACCATAACATCCTCTTGTGTGAATAAAACACCCAGGCCCCATCGAGGAACGGAGCCCGGGTGTCATATTAAAAGCCCGAAAATTTTACTGATTTCTGGGGAAAATGCAATCAGCAGTTGATAACTCTGCTATAAAAGGCCGTTGGCGGTGCCGTCAGTTCGGTGCCGGCGTGCGCGCAGCCACCGGAGCGTACACGCAGTACGTGAGGATGGCGAGCACACCCCGGTGCCGAAATGGCAAACAAGCCAGGCCGATTAGCGGCCTGGGAATCCTGGGGGCATCATCCCCTTCATACCACGCATCATCTTCGCCATTCCGCCCTTCTTCATTTTCTTCATCATGCGCTGCATGTCGTCGAACTGTTTCAGAAGGCGGTTTACGTCCTGTACCTGCATACCGCAACCGGCAGCGATACGGCGTTTACGGGAACCTTTGATAATTTCCGGTTTAGCGCGTTCTTTCATCGTCATCGAGTTGATGATGGCTTCCATACGCACCAGCACTTTATCGTCCATCTGCGATTTCACATTGTCAGGGATCTGACCCATGCCCGGCAGCTTGCCCATCAGGCTTGCCATACCGCCCATGTTTTTCATCTGGTTGAGCTGTTCAAGGAAATCGTTGAGATCGAAGCCATCGCCTTTTTTCAGCTTGCTGGCTAATTTTTCTGCCTGCGCGCGGTCAACCTTGCTTTCGATATCTTCGATCAGCGACAGCACGTCGCCCATGCCGAGAATGCGCGAAGCAATCCTGTCCGGATGGAACGGCTCCAGTGCTTCGGTTTTCTCGCCGACGCCGAGGAATTTAATCGGCTTACCGGTAATATGACGAATAGAGAGCGCCGCACCGCCACGGGCATCACCATCAACTTTTGTCAGCACTACGCCGGTTAACGGCAGCGCTTCGTTAAAGGCTTTTGCGGTATTCGCGGCATCCTGACCGGTCATGGCGTCGACCACAAACAGCGTTTCTACCGGTTTGATAGAAGCGTGGACCTGTTTGATTTCGTCCATCATCGCTTCGTCAACGTGCAGACGACCGGCGGTATCCACCAGCAGCACGTCGTAGAATTTGAGTTTGGCTTCTTTCAGCGCGGCGTTAACGATATCGACCGGCTTCTGGCCGACATCCGACGGGAAAAAGTCCACACCGACCTGCTCGGCCAGCGTTTCCAGCTGTTTAATCGCCGCCGGGCGATAAACGTCCGCGGAGACCACCAGCACTTTCTTCTTATGCTTCTCGCGCAGGAATTTACCCAGCTTACCGACGCTGGTCGTTTTACCCGCACCCTGCAGGCCCGCCATCAGCACCACGGCTGGCGGCTGTGCCGCCAGATTCAGGGTCTGGTTTTCTTCGCCCATTGCCGCAACCAGCTCGTTACGGACAATCTTGACGAACTCCTGACCCGGCGTCAGGCTTTTGTTAACTTCATGACCAACCGCTTTCTCTTTTACGCGATTGATAAACTCACGCACTACCGGCAGCGCTACGTCAGCCTCCAGCAGCGCCATGCGCACTTCGCGCAGCGTCTCTTTAACGTTGTCTTCAGTAAGGCGTCCACGGCCACTGATATTGCGCAGCGTGCGCGACAAACGATCGGTTAAATTATCAAACATTGTCTCTCGCCTGGGGTGGAAACGGTCGGTCGCGGCAGCGACACATCAACAGAAATTTGTCGCAGTATAACATGAAGCCGCCTTTGTTGTTATGCAACGGTTGGAGCAGCGGTCACGTAACGCTATACTGCTTTTCTTTATCACTGGCCAACTGTCGACACCTATATGCCCGTTTTTGCTCTACTCGCCCTTGTCGCCTACTCAGTCAGCCTCGCGCTGATTATTCCCGCACTGCTGCAAAAAAACAGCGGCTGGCGGCGTATGGCTATTCTCTCTGCGGTTGTTGCGCTGGTAAGCCATGCTATCGCCCTGGAAGCGCGTATCCTACCCGGCGGTGAAAGCGGACAAAACCTGAGTCTGTTGAACGTCGGCTCGCTTGTAAGCCTGATGATCTGTACGGTAATGACCATCGTCGCGTCCCGCAATCGTGGCTGGTTATTGCTGCCTATTGTCTACGCCTTTGCGCTGATAAACCTGGCCTTCGCTACGTTTATGCCTAACGAGTTCATCACTCATCTCGAAGCTACGCCGGGCATGATGATTCACATCGGGCTATCGCTGTTCGCTTACGCCACGCTGATTATCGCCGCACTCTATGCGCTACAGCTTGCGTGGATTGACTACCAGCTGAAAAACAAGAAACTGGCCTTCAGCAATGAGATGCCGCCACTGATGAGTATTGAGCGGAAAATGTTTCATATCACCCAAATTGGCGTGGTTCTGCTGACGCTCACCCTGTGCACTGGCCTGTTTTACATGCATAACCTGTTCAGTACCGAGAACATTGATAAAGCCGTTCTCTCTATCGTGGCATGGTTTGTCTATATCGTTCTGTTGTGGGGGCATTACCATGAAGGTTGGCGCGGACGTCGCGTCGTATGGTTTAACGTCGCAGGCGCAGGCATTCTGACGCTGGCCTATTTCGGCAGTCGCATCCTGCAGCAGTTCGTGAGTTAAATCTTTAAGGAATCCTACGTGGAACACATCTCCACCACCACGCTCATTGTCACGCTCCTCATCATGGTGGTCATTTCCGCCTATTTTTCCGGTTCTGAAACCGGAATGATGACCCTGAATCGCTATCGTCTACGTCATCGGGCCAAGCAGGGAAATCGACAGGCGAAACGCGTTGAAAAGTTACTTCGCAAGCCGGATCGCCTGATAAGCCTGGTGCTCATCGGTAATAATCTGGTGAATATTCTGGCCTCCGCGCTCGGCACCATTGTCGGTATGCGCCTGTATGGCGATGCGGGCGTCGCTATTGCCACCGGGGTACTGACGTTTGTGGTGCTGGTTTTTGCCGAAGTGCTGCCAAAGACGATTGCCGCGCTATATCCGGAAAAAGTCGCCTATCCGAGCAGCGTCCTGCTGGCTCCGCTGCAAATTCTGATGATGCCGTTAGTATGGCTACTCAACACCATCACGCGGCTGCTGATGCGCATGATGGGCATCAAAACGGATATCGTAGTGAGCGGTTCGCTGAGTAAAGATGAACTGCGAACGCTGGTGAATGAATCGCGCTCGCAAATCTCACGCCGTAACCAGGATATGCTGCTGTCAGTGCTGGATCTGGAAAAAGTCAGCGTCGATGACATCATGATCCCGCGTAATGAAATCATCGGCATTGATATTAACGATGACTGGAAATCAATCGTGCGTCAGCTTTCGCACTCTCCGCACGGTCGTATTGTGCTGTATCGCGACTCGCTCGACGACGCCATCAGCATGCTACGCGTACGTGAAGCCTGGCGATTGATGGCCGAGAAAAAAGAGTTCACCAAAGAGACCATGTTACGCGCCGCCGACGAAATTTATTACGTTCCGGAAGGCACACCGCTCAGCACCCAGCTCATTAAATTTCAGCGCAATAAGAAGAAAGTGGGCCTGGTCGTCAATGAATATGGCGATATTCAGGGACTGGTTACGGTCGAGGATATCCTGGAAGAGATTGTTGGTGACTTCACGACCTCAATGTCACCGACGCTTGCCGAAGAAGTCACGCCGCAGAATGACGGTTCGGTGATCATTGACGGTAGCGCCAACGTTCGTGAAATCAATAAGGCGTTTAACTGGCATCTGCCGGAAGATGACGCACGTACTGTGAACGGTATTATTCTTGAAGCGCTGGAAGAGATCCCGATTGCTGGCACACGTGTGCGTATTGGGCAGTACGATATCGATATTCTCGACGTGCAGGATAATATGATTAAACAGGTGCAGGTGTTGCCCGTCAAACCGCTGCGGGAAAGCGTATCGGACCAGTGAGAGTAATCCAGACCGGGTAGTGCATCAGCATTACCCGGTCTGAGGCTAATTAGCCTTTGGCTTTCGCCACAGAGACCATCGCCGCACGGATGGTACGTCCGTTCAGGGTATAGCCTTTCTGCATAACCATCAGCACATTACCGGCAGCAACGTCGTCAGACTCTACCATTGCAATCGCCTGGTGCACGTTCGGGTCCATCGGCACGTCGATATCCGCAACCACCTGTACGCCAAACTTCGCCACAACATCCAGCATTGACTTACGGGTCAGCTCAATACCTTCGACCATAGCCGCCATAGCGTCATTGTCTTTGTCCGCAACTTCCAGCGCACGGTCCAGGCTATCCAGCACCGGCAGCAGTTCGTTGACGAATTTTTCCAGTGCAAACTTATGCGCTTTTTCTACGTCCAGTTCGGTACGACGACGCAGGTTTTCCATTTCCGCTTTGATACGCAACACGCTGTCGCGCTCGCGCGTTTCGGCTTCAGCAAGCTGAGCTTCCAGATTCGCAATTTTTTCATCGCGCGGATCCACCTGCTCAGCAGAAGCGTCTGGTTCAACCGCCTCAACTTCTTCGTGCTGATCCATGATAATTTCTTCCGGGGCTTGCCCCTCAGGCGTTTTCTGTTCTTTACTACTCATGAATTTCTCCGCGTTTTTTTCGCATTCATCTCGCTAACTTGGCTTATTATGGGGATCAGATTCAGGGATTCAAGGGAAGCACTCACATTGTCACTAATCTTCGTTACAAGGACCTCGAGAAAATGAACAAACATTTCAAGTGTATTGGCATTGTGGGGCATCCACGTCACCCCACTGCACTGACCACACATGAAATGCTCTACCGTTGGCTGTGCGCCAAAGGTTATGAGGTTATCGTTGAGCAACAAATCGCCCACGAGCTGCAGCTGAAAAATGTGAAAACCGGTACGCTCGCAGAGATTGGCCAGCAGGCAGACCTCGCAGTGGTAGTCGGCGGCGACGGCAATATGCTGGGCGCCGCACGCACCCTTGCACGTTATGACATCAAGGTTATTGGCATTAACCGCGGTAATCTCGGTTTTCTGACCGACCTTGACCCAGACAATGCCCACCAACAGTTAGCTGACGTGCTGGAAGGCCACTACATCAGCGAAAAGCGCTTTTTACTTGAAGCCCAGGTGTGCCAACAGGATTGCCAGAAGCGTATTAGCACGGCGATCAATGAAGTTGTGTTGCACCCCGGAAAAGTGGCGCACATGATTGAATTTGAAGTCTATATCGATGAAGTTTTTGCCTTCTCCCAGCGCTCGGACGGCTTGATTATTTCCACACCGACCGGCTCTACCGCCTACTCGCTCTCTGCCGGAGGTCCGATCCTGACGCCTTCGCTGGATGCTATTACGCTGGTCCCGATGTTCCCGCATACGCTTTCCGCGCGACCGCTGGTGATCAACAGTAGCAGCACCATTCGCCTGCGCTTCTCTCATCGCCGTAACGATCTGGAAATCAGTTGCGACAGCCAGATCGCCCTGCCTATACAGGAAGGTGAAGACGTATTAATTCGCCGCTGTGATTATCATCTAAACCTGATACACCCAAAAGATTACAGCTATTTCAACACATTAAGCACTAAACTAGGCTGGTCAAAAAAATTATTCTAATTTAACGCCAACCTCTTTACTGTATAAAAAACCAGTTTATACTGTATGTAATTACAGTTATGGTTTTTCATACAGGAAAACAGCTATGTTGGCACAACTGACCATCAGCAATTTTGCTATCGTTCGTGAACTTGAGATCGATTTCCAGAACGGAATGACCGTTATTACCGGTGAAACCGGTGCGGGTAAGTCCATTGCCATTGATGCTCTCGGTTTGTGCCTGGGCGGACGCGCAGACGCCGACATGGTACGTGCAGGCGCCACGCGAGCCGACCTCTGCGCGCGATTCGCCTTAAAAGACACCCCCGCGGCTCTGCGCTGGCTGGAAGAAAACCAGCTTGAGGAAGGCCGTGAATGTTTGCTGCGTCGTGTTATCAGCAGCGACGGACGTTCACGCGGCTTCATTAACGGCACTGCCGTACCGTTGTCACAGCTGCGCGAGCTGGGCCAGTTGCTTATTCAAATCCACGGTCAGCATGCGCATCAGCTCCTGACAAAATCAGAACACCAAAAGTCTCTGCTGGATGGTTACGCCAATGAAGCGTCCCTGACTCAGGAAATGGCTGCGCGCTACCAGCTGTGGCACCAAAGCTGTCGTGATCTGGCGCATCATCAACAACAAAGTCAGGAACGCGCAGCCCGGGCGGAACTGTTGCAATACCAGTTAAAGGAACTGAACGAATTCAACCCGCAGCCGGGTGAATTTGAGCAAATTGATGAAGAGTACAAGCGTCTGGCTAACAGCGGGCAATTGCTCACCACCAGCCAACAGGCGCTGGCTATCCTGACGGATGGCGAAGACATCAACCTGCAAAGCCAACTGTACACCGCAAAGCACCTGGTCACTGAACTGGCAGGCATGGACGGCAAACTTTCCGGTATCCTGGATATGCTGGAAGAGGCCACTATCCAGCTCAGCGAAGCCAGCGACGAGCTGCGCCACTATTGCGATCGTCTGGATTTGGACCCTAACCGTTTGTTCGAACTTGAACAGCGTATTTCCAAACAAATCTCATTGGCCCGCAAGCATCATGTTGCCCCTGAAGCGCTGCCACAGTTCTATCAGTCTTTGCTGGATGAACAACAGCAGTTAGACGATCAGGCCGACTCGCTCGAAACCTTAACCCTGGCGGTGAATAATCACCACCAGCAGGCTCTGGAAACGGCAAAAATGCTGCACAAACAGCGCCAGCATTATGCTCAGGAACTGGGACAACTGATTACAGAGAGCATGCATACTCTCTCAATGCCGCACGGTGTCTTTTGCATTGATGTGAAATTTGAGGAACATCATTTGAGCGCAGACGGTGCCGATCGCGTAGAGTTTAAAGTGACCACTAACCCAGGCCAGCCGTTGCAGCCGATTGCGAAAGTGGCTTCAGGTGGGGAACTGTCGCGCATTGCGCTGGCTATTCAGGTTATTACCGCACGCAAAATGGAAACACCTGCGCTGATTTTCGATGAAGTGGATGTCGGTATCAGCGGCCCGACTGCTGCGGTAGTAGGAAAAATGCTGCGTCAGTTGGGCGAGTCAACTCAGGTAATGTGTGTTACTCACCTGCCGCAGGTTGCTGGCTGTGGCCATCAACACTTCTACGTCAGCAAAGAAACGGATGGCGCGATGACCGAAACACACATGCAGCCGCTTGATAAACGCGCTCGCCTGCAGGAATTAGCCCGCCTGCTTGGCGGTAGCGAAGTAACGCGCAATACCCTCGCAAATGCAAAAGAACTGCTGGCGGCATAAACTTTTTTACCTTGTTAAGGTCTGAGTTCAACATAAAATCGCCGACCGACCCGACAGCAAAAGGTTTTAAAGTGGTGAAAGGTCTATTATCATCGGCATATTACATATGAGCCGCGTACTGCTCGGGCCCGAAAAGGAATCAAATCACTATGCGCTGTAAAACGCTGACTGCTGCTGCAGCAGTACTACTGATGTTGACTGCAGGCTGTTCCACTCTGGAGCGAGTGGTTTACCGCCCTGACATCAACCAGGGAAATTATCTGACACCTACCGATGTCGCCAAAGTGCGCACGGGTATGACGCAACAGCAGGTTGCTTATGCTCTGGGTACACCAATGATGTCCGATCCTTTTGGCACTAACACCTGGTTTTATGTGTTCCGTCAGCAACCTGGTCATGAAGGCGTAACCCAGCAAACACTGACGCTGACCTTTAACAGCAGCGGCGTTTTGACCAACATTGATAACAAACCTGCTTTGACCGACAACAAGTAGGTTTGATAGATCAAAAAAGGTGCTCAATGAGCACCTTTTTTATTGTCTGCTATTTTTTAGCGGATTTCTCTGCTCGCTGTCTGCGCAGCTCTTTCGGATCAGCAATCAGTGGCCGGTAGATTTCCACCCTGTCACCGTCCTGCAGAACATCAGCAAGCTTTACCGGACGGCTGTAAATGCCCACTTTATTTTTGCTGAGATCGATATCGGTACGTAATTCCAGTAGCCCGGAAGCGCGGATAGCCTCTTCCACCGTAGCGCCCTGTTGCAGCGTTACACGTTGCAGATACTGTTTCTCGGGCAGCGCATACGCCACTTCAACGACAATTTTAGCTGACGCTGACACTGTAAACCTCTTTCGCGCGAACCGTGAAGGCCTGCACCATGTTTGAAGCCAGCTCTTTAAAGATACGACCAAACGCCAGCTCGATTAATTTATTGGTGAACTCAAAATCGAGATGAAATTCAATGCGGCACGCTTCATGACTCAGTGGCGTAAACTTCCATCCGCCAATGAGTTTCTTGAACGGTCCGTCGACCAGATGCATCAGGATGCTCTGGTTACTGGTCAGTTGATTGCGCGTAGTGAACGTTTTGCTGATCCCTGCTTTCGAGACATCCACCGCCGCTGTCATCTGTCCCGGAGTTGACTCCAGCACACGGCTACCGGTGCAACCCGGTAAAAACTGGGGATAGGATTTAACATCATTCACTAGCTGATACATCTGTTCCGCACTGTAAGGTACTAAAGCGGTCCGGCTAATCTGAGGCATAACAATTTCCATCAATATCAATCACACAAATAATACCATTTATCCCCCGCTAAAAAAAACGCTATAGCCTAACTCGTGCTAAGATAGCGCCTTGCGCCCCGCTGGATGAAATGGGGTGTTTTTCGATTCCAGATTACCTATACTGAGCGGCATTATGACGAAGAAAAAAGCACACAAACCTGGCTCAGCCACAATCGCGCTGAACAAGCGCGCACGACACGAATACTTTATTGAAGAAGAGTTCGAAGCAGGACTCGCTCTGCAAGGTTGGGAAGTCAAATCCCTGCGCGCGGGTAAAGCTAACATCGGCGACAGCTACGTCATCCTTAAAGACGGCGAAGCGTTCCTGTTTGGCGCCAACTTCACACCGATGGCTGTTGCCTCAACGCATGTGGTATGTGATCCCACCCGTACCCGTAAGCTGTTGTTAAACCAGCGTGAACTCGACTCCCTGTATGGTCGTATGAATCGTGACGGTTATACCGTCGTTGCGCTTTCACTGTACTGGAAAAATGCCTGGTGCAAAGTGAAAATTGGCGTCGCAAAAGGTAAGAAACAGCACGACAAGCGCTCCGATGTGAAAGAACGCGAATGGCAGTTAGATAAAGCGCGTATTATGAAAAATGCTGGTCGCTAATCGCTACTCCCCTATGACCAGTCTCTCATCCTGAGACTGGTTCTTATTTTTTAGTTATTGAAACCCACCTAATACATTCATCGAGTTTATGGTTTATTTGAGCTGAATCGTTCAGGTATAAAATAAACTTCCCTGGCATTACTGTAGCACTCCATAGTCTAATAAAATAAAACTTCAAGACCATACCACCTGTATTTAAACTTATTTAATAACACTATTATCACTGTTGTTTATTATATCACCACCTCATTTCAGTTAAATCACAAACCCTTTAGATACAATAAATTAACTAAAAAACCAACCATTAAATACGCACCGGAAAGTATCCTTTTCAATAAGCCAAATATATTTTTAATATGGATAAGTTGCAGAATACTTTCTTTCTGACTATATCATCTAATACGAAAGAACTATTCAGCCGACAGGTCCCGAACGTATTTGATAAGTAAACGAACATCTGTATGACCTAATCAATGTAATTACATGTCTAAATTCATCTTTATGATGAACGGGGCCCCTGTCTGCTCATTTTCCCAGCGCGCTGTTGCGGATTAATACTCCCGACATGCCATCAGGAGTGAACATATGCGTCTACTCGCCGTTGTATCAAAATTAACTGGCGTTTCCACAAATGTTGAATCCTCTGAAGTTACGCTCAGTTCGCCTTCTATCGTGAAACTGTCGGTGTCGCGTGAGGAGGTGAGTCAACTGACACGCGTTAATCAGGATCTGGTTGTCACACTCCGCTCAGGTGAAACCATCACCATTAAGAACTTCTACGTCGGAAAAGGTGATGCGCAAAACCAGCTTGTTCTGGAAGACAGTAATGGTGCGCTGTGGTGGGTTCAGGATACTGATGGGGCATTCCATTTCCAGCATTTGGACGATCTCACTCCACTAATGACTGCCGAGGGAAGCCATGAAGGCGGCGCCGTCTGGCCGTGGGTTCTTGGTGGGATCGCGGTCGCAGGCGGAATTGGCCTCGCCGCAGGTGGCGGCGGCGGCGGCGGCGGCGGCGGTGGGAGTGATAATAACGCCGGAAACGGAAATGGCGGAAATGGCAACGGTAATAATGGGGATGGCGGCTCACCGCCAACAACAACCCCTAACATGCCTGACGTACCCGTTATCACCAGCATAATCGATAACCAGGAGCTGATTACTGGTCCTGTTAATCAGCAGGAATCCACCAACGATAATACGCCCACTCTCCAGGGCACCGGCCCCGCAAATGCCACATTGCATATTTTTGATAACGGCGTCGAAATCGGCCAGGTCACTATAGATGCCAACGGCAACTGGTCGTTTACGCCATCCTCTCCGCTCGCAGACGGTACCCACAAGTTTACCGTCAGTGCATCAGACGGTACGGGCAGCAGCGACATGTCGGACAGTTGGGAGATTATTGTCGATACGCTTGCCCCCGACGCCCCTGTGGTCACAGAAGTAACTGACGATTCAGGTTCCATTAAAGGCTTGATAGGTAATAACGGCGTAACCGACGATGCCACTCCAACACTCACAGGCACTGGTGAGGCGGGCTCTTACATCAGTATTTCTGATAATGGCATTCTGATTGGCATGGTTCAGGTGGATGACAATGGTAACTGGACGTTTACACCGGATACACCGCTTAGCGACGGTGTTCACGATCTGACGCTGACGCAAACTGACGATGCGGGTAACGTGAGCACGGAAACGAGTGTACCGACATTCACCGTTGATACCACCCCGCCTGAAGGCGCGGTCATTTCCTCCGTAAACCTGCAAGGCACCGAGGTAACCGGTAGTGCAGAGGTGGGAAGCCAGGTCATTATCATCGGTAGTAATAATCAGGTTTTGGGTTCAACTACCGTTGATCAAACCGGCAATTTCGTCATCGCGATTTCACCTTCACAGACGCACGGTGAAGCGCTGATCGCGAAGATTCAGGACCAGGCAGGCAACGTCGGGCCAGATACCTCCTTCAATGCCACTAACTCTGGCTACCCGGGCGTACCCGTTATCATCAGCATTGTGGATGATGTTACCCCCTCAACTGGACCATTGAACAATAATCAGGCCACCAACGACCCAACGCCTACGATCTCGGGTACCGCAGACGCCAACAGCACGGTTAACATTTATAACAACGGTGCGCTTGTTGTAAGCGTGCTTGCCGATTCCAGCGGCAACTGGACCTGGACCTCCAACACCAACTTGCAGGACGACTCATACTCCTTCACCATCACAGCAACCAACCACCTGGGCACGGGAGGAACGTCAGCGGCATTCAATATCACTATCGATACTCAGCCACCGTCAGCGCCGGACGATCTGAACGTATCTGCCGACGGCTCTGTCGTCACCGGTACAGCCGAACCAGGAAGTACCGTGACCATCAATAATAACGGTCTTCAGATCGGCAGCGGCGTCGCCGGAACGGATGGCTCATTTACCATTACCATTGACCCGCCACAGACCAATGGTGAAACCATTACCGCTATTGCCACCGATCCCGCCGGGAACCCAAGCCAACCGGAAACCGCGCTCGCGCCAGACATCACAGCACCACAACCGCCAGCTAATCTGGTGATTAATCCTACAGGCGATCAGGTTACCGGCATGGCGGAACCCAACAGTACGGTACATATTCTGGATCCTGGTGGCGCGATAATTGGAACAGCAACCGCCGGCTCGAACGGAGAATTCACCGCCACGCTGGTTCCGCCGCAGACCAACGGAGAACATCTTGTCGCCAACGCGACGGATGCGGCTGGCAATACCAGCGGCAACAGCGCGATTACCGCCCCGGATACCACGGCACCTGACGCGCCTACCGGCGTCATCGTCGCCGGGGACGGTGGTTCTGTAAGCGGACATGCTGAAGCGGGAAGCTCCGTCACCGTAAAAGACAGCAATGGTAATCAGATCGGCGCAGGCCAGGCTGACAGCGGCGGCAACTTCACGGTGTCGATTACGCCGTCGAAAATGAACGGCGAAACGGTAAAAGTTACCGCAACGGACAGCAGCAATAACGAGAGTCAGCCAACTTCCGCGGTGGCTCCGGATATTACCGCCCCCGGAACACCCATCATCACCGCCGTGACGGATGACCAGCCCATGTACCAGGGCCCTCTCAAAAACGGCGATGTCACCAACGATAGCAAACCTAAGCTGGAAGGCACCGCCGAAGCAGGTTCTCAGGTCAAAATTTACGATAACGGCACCCTGCTGACGACCGTTGTCGCTGATATCAACGGTAACTGGAACTATACGCCAGTCTCGGCGCTAAGCGAGGGCGCTCACATCTTCACGGTGACAGCCACAGACGCCGCGAATAACACCAGCAGCGCGGCAAGCTGGAAAATAATTGTCGATACCATTGCGCCAACTGTTCCAGTGATAACGTTGGTTAACGATGACGTTGGCAGCATTACGGGCAGCGTTGCAAATAACGGTTGGGTCACCAACGACAATACGCCAACCATCTCGGGTACCGGTGAGCCAGGTTCACTGGTGAACCTGTACGATGGCATTCAGTTATTGACGGTTATTCTTGTCGACAGCTCGGGTACCTGGAGTTATACCGTTCCGGGGAATCAGGTGCTCAGCGATCGCACCCATCAGTTTACGGTATCGGCAACTGATGCCGCCGGTAATGTCATCACCTCACCCACAGTGGTCAGCGTTACCGTAGATACCCAACCGCCAGGCGATCCTGTCATTTTGGCTGCTACCGACGACGTTGGGAATGCACCGATCGATCTGCCTACCGGAAGCCGTTCAAACGATACCTTGCCAGAGCTGAAAGGAACCGGAACAGACGGTTCTAAGATCACTCTCTATGATGGAACTACGCCAATTGGAAGCACGACTGTTTTGCCCGGAGGCACCTGGAGTATTCAACTCGACCAACCGCTCAGTGAAGGCTCACACAATTTATCCGCTATTGCCACGGACGTTGCAGGCAACGCCAGTAATGCCGGGACCTTTACGCTAACGATTGATACCACCCCACCAGCAGCCCCAGTTATCAGCTCCGCAGAAGGTCTGATTGGGACAAATCTACAAACGCTGAGTAACGGCAGCAGTACCAAAAGCTTGAATCCAGAACTCTCCGGAACCGGCGAGCCCGGCGCGAAGATTACGATTTATGATAATGGCGGTTCCATTGGCACCGTCACCGTACAGCCAGACGGCACCTGGACATTTACCCCAACCTCACTCGCCGACGGACCGCACAAATTCACCGCTACAGCGACTGATGTTGCAGGCAACACGGGGATCCCATCAGCCAGCTTTACCCTGACGGTAGACAACACACCTCCCGCACAACCAGCCGCGCCAATCATTACCGACGATGTGGCTCCGGTAACAGGTGTGGTCACTAACGGCAACACCAACGATACCACGCCAACCTTTAGCGGCACGGGAAACGTCGGGGATTTGATTACCATTTATCTGAACGGCACTCCCCCTTTGCAGGGAACGACAACAGTAGGTGCAGACGGAACCTGGAGCTTTACTCCGCCAGCACCGGTTACTCCAGGTACTTACCAGGTAACCCTCACCGCAACCGATCCGGCAGGCAACGTCAGCCAGCCATCAACAGCTATAACACTGAACATCGACACGACGCCGTCTGCGCCGCCGGTGATTATCGCCGCCAATGATAACGTCGGCGATATCATGGGTGACCTTGCGCCCAACGCCGTGACCGATGACACCACGCCAACCATTCGTGGTACAGGTGTCAATGGAGACATCATCACTCTGTATAACGGCGGTACGGTGATCGGCACTGCAACGGTGGCAGGCGGTACCTGGAGTATTACCCCCGGGACTGCGCTGGCAAACGGGAACTACACATTAAGCGCTACCGCAACAGACCCCGCAGGTAACGTCAGCGACAATTCAAACAGCATTTCGTTTACGGTTAACAACACGAAGTTAACGTTGCCGCAGGTCACGGATATCCAGGATAACGTTGGCGTCTTTACCGGTTCGCTAACCAGCGGCAGCGTCACGGACGATACAACGCCAACCATTAGCGGTACCGGCACACCGGGCAGTACGATTTTGATTTTCGATGGTAACAATCCCATCGCCATTGCGACAGCTACCGTTGCTGCTAACGGCAGTTGGAGTGTGGATGTCCCCCTCACGCCCAATGTCACTCACACACTGACTTTCGGCGCCGTGGATGACGCAGGTAACTCACTGACAGCAGATAACCCGCTGACGTTGATTGTCGATACCCTGCCGCCTGCAACGCCTACGGTTACCAGCGTAGACCCGAAAGGTACGCTGGTTAGCGGCTCTGCCGATCCAGGCAGTACCGTCATCATTCGCAGCGGTACCACGATCCTCGGCCAAGGGATCGCAGACGGCTCAGGTAACTTCGCTGTCACAATTTCGCCAGCACAAACAACCGGTCAGGCGCTCAACGCCATCGCTCAGGATCCCGCTGGAAATCAAAGCGATCCGACAACGTTTAACGCTGCAACCTCCAGCGTTCCTCATCCACCAACGCTTGAGATCGTTGATGACATTGCGCCCATCATGGGGGTGATTGGCAACGGTAAAACTACCAATGACACATTACCGTTGCTGCAAGGGACGGCCACAGCAGGGGCGACTGTTAATATTTATATAAATGGCACATTGCTCCCCATCACGGTAACTGCCGATGCCGTGTCTGGCGCATGGAGTTATCAGTTACCCGACCCACTGACTAATGGCGTAACCTATAACTTCACTGTGGCGCAAACCGTCAATGGCATACTGAGCGGTCAGTCACCCAACTACGCTATCACCATCGACACGACGGCACCGCAAGCGCCAACGATCACCAGCATTATCGACGATGTTGCCCCCGGAACTGGATCGTTGGATAAAGGGCAAATTACAAATGATTCACGTCCGACGCTCAACGGAACTGGCGAACCCGGGGCAACCATTACCCTCTACGATAACGGTATCGCTTATGCCACAACGACCGTAAACAGTAACGGATTCTGGAGCTTTACCCCGACAGCACCGCTGGGAGAAGGCGATCATCTCTTTACCGCCCGCGCAACGGACGCCGCTGGCAACCAGGGAGATCCATCCAGTGATTTCCGGATCATTGTCGATACCCTGGTACCGAATGCGCCATCTATTGTGACGGTCACGGACAACGTTGGTACGATCCAGCCCCTGACCTCCGGGCAGTTGACCAATGATAATACCCCAACGCTTGCTGGCGTTACCGAGGCGGATTCGGTTGTTACCATCCGCGATAATGGCACGGTAATCGGCACAACCACCAGCGACGAAAATGGCAACTGGAGCTTTACGCCTGCCCCTGCTCTCGGAGAAGGAAGCCACTCGCTGACTGCCAGCGTTACAGATAACGCGGGTAACATTAGCCCGACAACGCCACCATTTGTGGTCGTCGTCGACACGCTGGCGCCAGCCACACCGAGCATTACCTCAGTAATTGACGATCAGCCCGGCAATACCGCGCTGACCAACGGACAGCTTACAAACGATGCGCAGCCTACCCTGAACGGCAAAGGCGAGATTGGCGCCATCATCACGATCCGTGATAACGGCGCTGAAATAGGTACAACTCAGGTGGACGAGTCAGGTAACTGGAGCTTCACTCCGGATGCTCCGCTGGGACAGGGGCAACATATTTTCACCGTCGTTGCCACAGATCAGGCGGGGAACACAGGCGGAGTATCATCATCGTTTACTATTGAGCTGGACTCTATTGCCCCGTCTGCACCGGTAATTCTGACCGTTCAGGACAATACCGCGCCGACAACCGGGCCAATCTCCAATGGGCAAATCAGCAACGAAAGTCGCCCGGCGCTCAGCGGTACCGGTGAAATTGGCGCGACGATTACCGTCCTGAGCGATGGTCAGCCGATTGGCACCACCATCGTCGGCGCAGGCGGAAACTGGAGTTTTACGCCCTCCGCGGCATTGGGTAACGGCCAGCATACTCTGACCGTCACGGCTACAGATAGCGCAGGCAATACCAGCCTGCCTTCTGGTGGCTTTACCTACACTGTCGATACTCTGGCACCGACAGCGCCAGTGATTACTCAGGTTGCGGATGATGTCGGCCCACTGATTGGAAATCTGAACAACGGTCAGGCCACGAACGATCCACTCCCGACGCTTAGCGGTACAGCAGAAGCCAATTCCACGGTGAAAATTTACGATAACGGAGCGCTGATCGGATCTGCTCCTGTAGATGGTACGGGCGCCTGGAGCTTCACACCGGGAACCCAACTTAGCAACGGTAACCACGCGCTGACGGTAACAGCCACCGACGCGGCCGGAAATGTCAGCCCGACATCTGCAGGATTTAACATCGTTGTTGATACCGTCGCCCCGCTTGCGCCAACGATTATCCAGGCGTTTGATGACGTGCAGCCGGGAACCGGAACGCTATCGAACGGAGCCTCTACCAACGACACCCGCCCCGTACTCAGCGGCTCAGCGGAAGCCGGTGCCCGGGTAGCCATCTACGATAATGGCGCGCTGCTGGCAACGGTGACTGCGACGATAGACGGCACCTGGGAATATCTGCCTGCCACGCTGGGTAACGGTCAGCATGTGTTTACCGCCATCGCCACCGACGCCGCCGGGAACGTGAGTCCTGTCTCAGGCGGGTTTACGATTAATGTCGACACCATTGCACCATCCGTCCCGCTGCTGGTCTCTGTGGTGGATGATATCGCAGGCGGCGTGTTCAATGCAGCGCTCAGCAACGGACAGCTGACCAACGATGCACGTCCGACGCTGAACGGCACCGCCGAGGCAGGCAGCACCATCAGCATCTATGACGGAAGCACCCTGTTGGGTACCGCGCTGGTGCAAAGCAATAACAGTTGGTCGTTTACCCCAACCACACCGCTGGCAAATGGATCGCACACCTTCACCGTCACCGCCACCGATGCGGCGGGCAACACCAGCGGCGCGACGGCAGGCTTTAGCGTGGTAGTTGACACCACAGCGCCGACGCAGCCTTCAATCAGCAGCATTATTGACGATGTCGGGCCAAACACCGGGCCGATTGGCAGCAATCAGCCGACCAATGACGCGCGCCCAACGTTAAACGGCATCACGGAAGCCAACGCGCGAGTTGATATTTATGATAACGGCAGCTTTATCACCAGCGTAACGGCGGACGGCAGCGGCAACTGGAGCTACACCCCGACTACCGCGTTGGCACAAGGTACCCACTCGTTTACCATCACTGCAACGGACAGTGCGGGTAATACCAGTGGCATATCGTCTGCGGCAGCGATCGTGGTCGATACCGTTGCCCCGGGTATCCCAACCGGGCTGGCGGTAAACGCCAACGGCACCGCGCTCACCGGCGTTGCCGAGCCAAACAGCACGGTCATTATTACCTCCAGCGGAGGAACGGTGCTCGGCACGGCAACCGCCAACGCCTCCGGTAATTTCACCTTCACTCTGAACCCACCGCAAATCAGTGGGCAAACTCTGCTGGTCAGCGCACAGGATGCCGCAGGCAACATCGGTACGGCGGGTAACGTGCTGGCACCGTTTACCGGCGTACCACCTGCGCCTGTTATTGCCAGCGTGCTCGATGACGTCGGCACTATCATGGGACCCGTCGCTCCCGGTAAAACCACCAATGACACCCTGCCAACGCTCAGCGGAACGGCGCAGGCTAACGCCGTCATCAATCTGTACAACAACGGCGTGCTAATGGGCTTCACGACCGCAGACGGTAACGGGATCTGGAGCTTTACCCCATCCGGTGCACTCAGCGAAGGTAACCATGCGTTTACCGCCACGGCAACCAACGCCAACGGCGCAAGTGGGTTGTCCGGTTCGTTCAGCGTAATTGTGGACACCACACCACCGACCGCGCCAACGATCCTGATCAGCGCCGATGGCGGTACCGTCAGCGGCGTCGCCGAAGCGGGAAGCACCGTCACCATTTCTCTGCCCGGCGGCACCAGCGTGACGGCAATCGCCAACAGCAGCGGTGTCTACAGCGTCAACCTGCCGGTTCGCCAGATTGAAGGGCAGTCGCTGTCCGCCACGGCGACCGATGCGGCGGGAAATACCTCATCGCCGACAAACGCTCTCGCACCAGTATTGCCGCTGCTGGCTGAAGACAATGTCACCAGCCTGCCGCTACAAACCGATGTCACCGTCAGCACCGAGCATCAAAGCGATTATGGTTTCCTGTTGGTCAATGCGCTGGGAAATGTCGCCAACGTGCTGGGGAACGATACGGCAAGCGTGAATTTCAGCATAGCCTCTGGCGGCAGCGGATCCATTACGATCAATGCCGCAGCGACCGGCGTGGTGCTGTCGCTTTTAAACACGCTTGAAGTCGTCATCCAGCGCTTTGACACCGCGCTGAATACCTGGGTGACAGTGGTGGATACCGGGAAACCAAACTTTGCCAGCCTGCTCACCCTGGGCGCCTCGGGCGTAACGCTCAATTACAGCGGACTGACTGGCGGTGATTACCGCGTGGTCAGCTACAACACCAACCTGCTGGCGACCGGGGCATACACCAGCCTTGATGTCTCAGTGGTAAAAGCCAGCGCAGGGACCATCACCGGCGGTACCACGGAATCCGGGAATATCATCACCGATACCGATCCCGCCAACGGGCAGGATAATGCCCCTTCCGGCACGCTGGTCACCGCCATCACCGACGGTAACGGCAACGTCGTGAACATCCCGGCAGAGGGCATTAATGTGCAGGGGAAATACGGCATTCTGCATATCAATCAGAACGGTAGTTACACCTATACCCTGACCAATACGTCAATCTCGGTGTATGGCCGTTCTGAAAGTTTTACCTACACGCTGACGCATGGCAGCGATCACTCCTCGGCAAAACTGGTGGTAACGCTCGGTCAGGCGCCCACCACCAGTACGGTAACCGCGGCAGATGATGTAGCTGCGCTGACTTACGGGACGCAGGTCATCGCGGTTGATCATGGCACATCACAGCAAACCGGCTTCACCCTCGCCAACGTCGGACTGGGTAATGTGCTGGACGTCAGCCTGGTTAACGGTTTAACCAATCCGATCAAATTTAATGTGGATGATGGCGCAACCCGCACGCTGACCGTCAAGGCCAGCGTTCTCGGCGTCACGGTTGGCGGTTTTGATCTCTATGTTTATCGCTTCAACGAGTCCATTCAGCAGTATGAGCAGTTCCGCGTGAAGCCCAACTGGGTCACGGCGCTGCTAGGAGGTAGCTCAACGGATTACACCATCACCCTGCCTGGCGGTGACTACCTGTTCCTGCTTAACGCCTCCGGCGGTCTGACGCTGCTGACCAGCTATACCCTGAATATCCAGGCCGATCACACCTACGCCGTCGACAGCCTGAGTGCGACAACCAATGGAAACCTGCTGGTCAACGACTCGGCTCCGGCCAATACCGTTATCACCGAAGTTAACGGTGTCACCGTAAACGGAACGGGCACTACCACCATTAACGGGCAGTACGGCACGCTGACTATTGATGCGAAAGGGAACTACACCTACACACTGAGAAGCGGACTGGGCGCAGACGGTATCAATACGCCGGACAGTTTCGTGTATAAGGTCAAAGCGCCAAACGGCGATACCGGCAGTGCATCGCTGAATATCAAACCAACACCGCAGGCGCTGGATGCAGTAAATGACGTCAGCAGCACGATGGCGGTCACCACCCAGGCGGATACTTCCCGGTCGTTTACCGACGACAGCGTCGGGAACGCCAGCTGGAGTGCCCAACTCCTTTCACCCACCTCAAAAAGTGGTACTGGCGTCATTGAAATCGCTACGGGAACGGCGGTGCAAAACGCCATACTGCATTTTAACGTCGCGTCAGGTCTGACGCTGGGCGGGCTGACCGTCACCTGGGCGCTGTATGACAGCAACAACATCAAGATTGCCGGTAACTCTTTCAATGGCGGATTGCTGGTTGGCGGCAATATCGATATAGCCTTGAGCGGGATCGTACTGCACCCCGGCAACTATCGCCTCGACTATACCGGAAGCGTCGGGGGGCTGGGGCTGGGGAATATCACCATCACCCCCAGCGTGAAAGGCACGATAATCGACCTGCAAAACTTCGAGACTTCCGCAGCGAACAGCGTCACCGGCAATATTTATGACGGAGACCATATTGCCAGCGTGCATACCTTGCTGACGGTGAACGGCACGGGCGGCAGTACCGCCACGCTTGATCCGCTGAGTAGCACGACCAGCGCCATCATTAACGGGTTGTACGGCAAACTGACCATTGGCATTGATGGTCATTACACCTATGCCCTCAACAGCGATGTCTCGCTCTCCACCATCGTCACCAAAGAGACATTTACCTACACCCTTAACGACCAGAATGGCCATACCGATACCGCTACGCTGACCATCAATATGAATCCGCAAGTGGTGAGTACCGTCGATGCCGATCGCCTGACTGGCAGCGCCTACGGCGATACGCTGATTTATCACCTGCTCAACGCCAACGACGCTACCGGCGGCAACATTAGCAATGGTGCTACCGATACCTGGACCAACTTCTCGCTGGCCCAGGGTGACAAAATCGATATCGGCGACCTGCTGGTGGGCTGGAACGGGCAGAACGCTACACTCGGCAACTACCTCACTGTAACCACCAGCGGTAACAACACGGTGATTGCCATCGACCGCGACGGTACGGGCAACACATATCACTCAACCAATCTCATAACGCTGGAGAACGTACACACCACGCTCGATGAGCTGGTGCAACAAAATCACATCGTACCCTGACGTTAACGCAATGCGTTAAAGCGCCATAACTACAGCCCCGGATGCCATGACGTCCGGGGCAATAACAGTCGTCGCTGCCGTATTTTGTAAGGGATAAACTATGAAAAATGTCGCGCCTGTTGCATTACTTCTGGCATTAACGCTCTGTACCCTGCGGGTGAATGCCGAAGATGAACCGCAAATTATTACGCCGGAAGGACTGGCCACCAGCCAGATGCTTCCCTCGCTGGACGGCGCGGTTGCCGATCTGCCGCTGAGCGCTGCCGCCCCCGGCAACCTGATGCTCAACGACGCGGTAAGTCGTGCCGTGAGCTGGCATCCTTCTATTCGTGAATCGATCGGCAAACTGCTCTCACAAAACGAGCAGATAGACGTGGCGAAATCGAAATATTACCCGCAGGTTTCTGCCGGAATGAATAACGGTTACAGCAATACCTATACCGACCACGGCTTTAGCCCGGCGCTGGTTATTTCGGTGTCACAAATGCTGTACGACTTCGGTAAAGTCGCAAGCCAGGTCCGCGCCGAGACCGCCGGAGCCGCACAACAGCAGGCGAATGTGTTACTCAGTATTGATACCATCGCCCACGCAACCGCTAACGCGATAGTCCAGGTGCAGACGTGGCAACAAATGGTGGATGCCGCCGAAGAACAGCTCACCGCCTTAAACGACATTGGTCGACTGACCCGACAACGCAATGATGAAGGGGCAACCTCGCTGTCCGACGTGGTGCAAACCGATGCGCGTATCGAGTCTGCACGTTCTCAGCTGGCGCAGTATCAGGCCAATCTCGACAGCAGTAAGGCCACATTGATGAGTTACCTCGGCTGGAACTCACTTAACGGCATCAGCAACGAATTCCCGGCCAAACTGGACAGCAGCTGCGATGTGGTCAAACCGGAAGATAAACTGGTTCCCGCGGTTCTGGCGGCCTGGGCACAAGCGAATGTGGCACAGGCAAATCTCGATTACGCCAACGCGCAGATGACGCCCACCATCTCTCTGGAGCCGTCGGTTCAGCATTATCTCAACGACAAATACCCCAGCCATGAGGTGCTCGACAAAACCCAGTACTCCACGTGGGTAAAAGTTGAGATGCCGCTGTATCAGGGGGGCGGACTCACCGCCAGGCGCAACGCCGCCAGCCATGCGGTAGAGTCTGCACAATACTCCATCCAGCGCACCCGACTCGAAGTACGACAAAAATTACTGGAGTCCCGCAGCCAGGCAATGAGCCTCGCCACCGCCCTGCAGATTCTACGCCGCCAGCAGCGACTGAGTGAACAAACGCGCGAGCTTTATCAACAGCAGTATCTGGACCTCGGTTCGCGCCCGCTGCTCGACGTGCTTAACGCCGAGCAAGAGGTGTATCAGGCCCGTTTTGCCGAACTCCAGACTCAAAACCAGCTGCGCCAGCTCCAGCTGAACTGCCTCTATAACACTGGCTCGCTTCGCCAGGCGTTCGCCTTAAATAATCGCAGCATTCAATCGGTGGAGATCAAGCTATGAGCGACCTCGATTCACATGCAGAAGATGCGATTGGCGAACACGTCCTGAGCCAGTGGGCGCAGGCGATGACGCATATTGCCAACCACTATCGCGTTACCTGTTCGCCCGGCGCAATCCAGGCCAACGCCCCGTGGTTTGCGGGAAAAAGCCGGGCAACGGCCCTGTCGCAACTGGCGCGTCAGGCGGGCCTGTCATTTCATGCGCTGGATACCGCCACGCAGGCGTTCGGTCAGTGGCATCTGCCGGTGGTGGCGGAACTGCGCGACGGCCAGCTAATGGTGATAGAGCATTTCAACGGCGAAGATGCACTGGATGTGTTTATCATCGCCGAAGGGGGCCAGCGTAACCGGCTCACGGTCGCAGAGCTTCTGCCGGAGATCGTGAGTATTACCGCGCTGCGCCCGCTGTCGGCGCTGAAGGACAGTCGGGTAGACCGCTATATTTCGCGCTTCAAGCCCGACTGGATGCGCGAACTGGTGTTAAAGGACATCCGCCCTTACCTGCCGGTCATGATTGCCGCCTTTCTGATTAACGTTCTGTCGCTCGCCGGGATTATCTTTTCTATGCAGGTTTATGACCGGGTGATCCCCGCTCAGTCTTATCCAACGCTGTATGTTCTCTCCACTGGCGTTCTGGTGGCGGTGCTGTTTGGCTTTTTGCTGCGCGAAGCGCGTACCCACATAATGGACCTGCTCGGCAAACGCGCCGATATGCGTATTTCCGATCGCGTATTCAGCCATGCATTGCGCCTGCGTAACAGCGCCGTCCCTCGCTCGACGGGGAGCTTCATTTCTCAACTGCGCGAGCTGGAACAGGTTCGCGAGATGATCACCTCCTCGACCATGTCGACCATTGTCGATCTGCCGTTTTTCTTTTTGTTTATCGTGGTGCTGGCTTTTATCGCCCCGCCGCTGGCATGGATAGCGCCCGTCGCGGCCCTGCTGATGATCCTGCCCGGTTTGCTGTTACAGAAGAAGCTGGCGGTGCTCGCCAACCAGGCTGCCCATGAATCCACCCTGCGCAACGCAGTGTTGGTCGAAAGCGTCCAGGGGCTGGAAGACATCAAGCTGATGCAGGCTGAAAACCGCTTTTTACAGCAGTGGAACAGCTACATCCGCATTACCGGAGAGTCCGGGCTGCGCACGCGCAGGCTGACTCAGGGGCTGATTGGCTGGGGCATGTCGGTACAAAGCCTGGTCTACGCCGCCATCATTATGTTTGGTGCGCCGATGGTCATTGAAGGCACGATGACCACCGGGGCCGTGGTGGCCGCCTCGATGCTCGGTTCCAGAATGATTGCCCCAATGGCTAATCTGTGCGGCGTGCTGGCCCGCTGGCAACAGGTCAAGGCGGCGAAGATGGGATTAGACAGCATCATGCAGCTTCCCACTGAAACGCAGTACCACGAAGATCGGGTGCATCAGGAGATTTTTCACGGTCATTATCTGTTTGAGAACGCACACTTTCGCTACCACAGCGACGATCAGCGCGTTCCGCTGCGCATCTCGCGCCTGGAGGTCATGCCCGGCGAACGGGTGGCGATTCTCGGGCGTAACGGTGCCGGGAAATCAACCCTACTGCAGGCCATGGCGGGCGGAGTGGAGATTATCCAGGGCGATGTCCGGCTCGACAACCTGAGTCTGGCGCAGATCGATATGGCTGATTTACGCCGCAACATCGGTTTTCTTAGCCAGAATGCGCGGCTGTTTTTTGGCACCCTACGCGAGAACCTGACCCTCGGCGCACCGCATGCCAGCGACGCGCAGATCTTCGAAGCGCTGGAGGTCAGCGGCGCGGCAGCTTTCGTTAAACAGCTCGCCAAAGGGCTGGCACATCCCATTATGGAGGGCGGCAACGGTTTGTCCGGTGGACAACGGCAGTCGATCCTGCTGGCAAGAATGCTGCTGCGATCGCCCAATATCGTGCTGCTCGACGAACCCAGCGCCTCGCTGGATGAACATACCGAGCGGGAGTTTATTCAGCGCCTGAACCAGTGGCTGGGCAACCGCACATTGATTGTCGCCACCCATCGCGTACCGGTTCTGGAGCTGGTCGAACGCGTGGTGGTATTAAAAGAAGGCCAACTGGTTATGGATGCCCCGAAAGCGCAGGCATTAAATGCGAGCCGGGCACCTGCCCCAACTCACGGTCGGGAGTGGAAAAATGAAAACCAATCCGCATGATGCCGCCATGGACGACCTCGATATCCGCCGCGAGCACCGTTTTTCCGGGGCCAGCCGCATTATTCTGCTCAGCACGCTGCTGTTTGCCGTCCTGGGTATCTGGGCATATTTCGGCAAGCTGGATGAAGTCTCAACCGGCAGCGGGAAAGTGATCCCCAGCTCGCGAGAGCAAGTCTTGCAGTCGCTGGATGGCGGCATTCTCGCTGAGCTTACGATACGCGAGGGAGATAAAGTGCAGGCCAATCAAATTGTGGCGCGCCTCGACCCTACCCGTTCTGAGTCCAACGTTGGGGAGAGCGCCGCCCGTTATCGCGCCTCACTGGCTTCCAGCGCAAGGCTTAATGCCGAAGTTAACGATCTGCCGCTGGTCTTTCCCGATTCACTGCGCGCATGGCCGGATCTCATCGCCTCCGAAACTCGCCTGTATAAAAGCCGTCGCGCGCAGCTTGCGGATTCAATGGCGGAACTGCAAGATGCCCTGGTCTCAGTTAATAAAGAACTGGCCATCACCCAACGGCTGGAGAAAAGCGGTGCCGCCAGCCACGTAGAAGTGCTGCGCCTGCAACGACAAAAAAGCGATCTGGGATTAAAAATCACCGACCTGCGCTCGCAATATTTCGTGCAGGCGCGGGAAGCGCTGTCAAAAGCTAACGCCGAAGTGGACATGCTGGCGGCGATTTTAAAAGGACGCGAGGATTCCGTCACCCGCCTGACCGTACGCGCGCCGATGCGCGGTATTGTGAAAAACATCCAGGTCACCACCATCGGCGGCGTTATCCCGCCCAACGGCGAGATGATGGAGATTGTGCCGCTGGACGATCATCTGCTGATAGAAACCCGCTTGTCGCCGCGTGATATCGCGTTCATCCATCCTGGACAACGGGCGCTGGTGAAGATTACCGCCTATGACTACGCCATTTACGGCGGCCTGGAAGGCGTAGTCGAAACCATCTCTCCGGACACCATTCAGGACAAAGTGAAACCGGAAATCTTCTATTACCGCGTGTTTATCCGCACGCATCAGGACTTCTTACAGAACAAACTGGGACGCCATTTCTCCATCGTACCGGGCATGATTGCCACAGTGGATATAAAAACAGGTGAAAAAACCATCGTCGACTATTTAATCAAACCGTTTAATCGCGCAAAAGAAGCGCTGCGCGAGCGCTAAATCCTTGAGGATTAGGGGTTGCGGGGGCTGGTCACGCGTGTCACAAGTCTGTTATACTTGCTCTAACACATTGGGGCTGATTCTGGATTCGACGGGATTCGCGAAACCCAAGGTGCATGCCGAGGGGCGGTTGGCCTCGTAAAAAGCCGCAAAAAAATAGTCGCAAACGACGAAAACTACGCTTTAGCAGCTTAATAACCTGCTCTGAGCCCTCTCTCCCTAGCTTCCGCTCTTAAGACGGGGATCAAAGAGAGGTCAAACCCAAAAGAGATCGCGTGGAGGCCCTGCCTGGGGTTGAAGCGTTAAAACTAATCAGGCTAGTCTGGTAGTGGCGTGTCTGTCCGCAGGTGCCAGGCGAATGTAAAGACTGACTAAGCATGTAGTACCGAGGATGTAGGAATTTCGGACGCGGGTTCAACTCCCGCCAGCTCCACCAAAATTCTCCATCGGTGATTACCAGAGTCATCCGATGAAGTCCTAAGAGCCCGCACGGCGCAAGCCCTGCGGGCTTTTTTGTGCCCTCAATTTGTCCCGCGAAGTCTGAAGCCAACTAATTAAATCCGAACCTTTTAGGCACCTTGTTAGGCACCTCATAAAGCTTTATTGTTTTTGAGGTGCCTAAAACTATGGAAACCCGGCAATGGCAAGACAAACCAAACCTCTATCCGTTAAAGAAATCGAATCTGCTAAACCCAAGGAAGCGGACTACGTTCTCTATGATGGCGATGGCCTTGAGCTACTTATCAAATCCAGCGGGAGTAAAATCTGGCAGTTTCGCTACATTCGCCCTGTCACCAAGAAACGTGCGAAGAAGAGCATTGGCCCCTACCCGTCAGTTACGCTTGCCGATGCCAGAAACTATCGAGCAGAGTCTCGCTCTCTCCTTGCGAAACAAATCGATCCACAGGAACATCAGCAAGAACAACTTCGCAGTTCGCTTGAAGCTAAAACCAATACTTTCCAACTCGTAGCTGAACGATGGTGGAATGTGAAGAAAGCAAGTGTGACAGCGGATTATGCTGAAGATATCTGGCGCTCTCTTGAGAGAGATGTCTTTCCTGCGATTGGTGACTTCAGCGTTACAGATATTAAAGCTCATACACTGGTTCAGGCCGTTCAACCTGTTCAGGCCAGAGGAGCGCTGGAAACCGTTCGTCGTCTTTGCCAGCGTATCAATGAGGTCATGATTTATGCCCAGAACACAGGCTTAATTGATGCAGTTCCTAGTGTCAATATTGGAAAAGCATTCGAGAAGCCGCAGAAGAAAAACATGCCCAGTATTCGTCCGGATCAGCTGCCTAAACTGATGCAGACGATGCGAACTGCCAACATTAATCAGTCAACACGATGTTTGTTTATGTGGCAGCTTCTGACAATCACTCGCCCTGCCGAAGCGGCTGAAGCTCGTTGGGAAGAGGTAGATATGGAATCGAGAGAATGGAAGATCCCTGCTACACGGATGAAAATGAATCGTGACCATACCGTTCCCTTATCAGATGGAGCAATGGCTGTTTTGGAGATGATGAAGCCGTTAAGCAGTAACAGGGAGTTTATCTTTCCTAGCCGTATCAAACCAAACCAACCAATGAACAGCCAAACCGTCAACGCATCTCTAAAACGTGCAGGTTTTGGTGGGGTGCTCGTTTCACACGGGCTGCGATCTATTGCAAGTACGACCCTTAATGAACAAGGTTTTCCACCTGATGTCATTGAGGCAGCACTTGCACATGTGGATAAGAATGAGGTACGTCGAGCTTACAATCGCAGTGATTACCTAGCGCAGCGACGACCTATGATGCAATGGTGGGCTGACTTTATTGAAGCAGCTGATGCAGGAAGCATATTGGCTGGGGGCGTGAGAGGTATTAAGTTAGCGGGGTGAATGCAAATTAGATTACCTTACACTAGCACAAGTGTGTGCTAGTGTCCCATCCCCTAATGATCAACTTAAGTTTGAAACAGGCCATCATGTATCAAAGTTATCTGTTCATTTCTTTTGATGGAATTATTATCCAAATACCAAAGGAGTTTGCTGAAAGTACAAATTACGTCATATCAACATATGTCTTGCCCCCTTCAAGACTGCAGAAAACCATTGAAAAACAGGAATATTAGAGTTATTTTAGATAGATAAAACCATCATGATAATTCAACTTTCAGACGTTCCACCTATAGGAAAGCATGGATCACGGTCCTGAATGTTGCGCGCCACAAGGGGCTAAATGTGAACCCAGAGTTATCAATAAAAATAGATTATCTCAAAGACCGCCACAATCCAGCAGAGGTATTTGAGGCGATGGCATTATACATAAATGCTTACCGTGATTTTGGACAAGTATTAAGTAACTCTATTGGAATTAAAGCAGACTTCAACTTTCAATTAAATGAAATTAAAAGTGGTTCAATACTTAGTAAACTCTCAGTGATTCCCGGAAAAATTGACGAAATATTAGCCAATGCATTTTATAACTCAGGCGATGAGTTATTTAGAGAGTTAACTGACATTGAAACCACCGACACTGAAGAACAAGTAGAAACTCTAGCTGTAAATCTAGAAACTGCATTAGCAAAAAATCTACCACAACAAATAGCGGACCCCAATATAGACAGACAGAATCTATCATTTGCTCTAGAAAAATTCTCAACCGCGAATCAAAAAATAAAGCCCAATGAATCAGTAATTATTACTAGCAATAGTAACAACAACCAAAACTTTAAGTTTAATACGAAATGGCGTTTTGGTGGAAAACCAAGAGAAATGTTCCTAGGGAGTACTGAAAGCAGAGAATTAAATGATAAACTCTATGTGACCGTCTCTGTTAACGAGGGTAATTCTGTGTGGTCATTCCGTAGCATAAGTTTGGATAAGCGCTTGAGTGGAAGAATAACACACAAAGAATGGTTGGAAAGATATCAAGACGGTTTAATTCCTGCAATCGGACCAAAAGATATTATTGATGCCAAAATTACTTTTGATATTTACACACCACCAAAAGGCAAAGGCCAACCCCAGATTAGAAACTTAAAAGTGATAAACATCAGAAATATCCAACGAAATAATGGGTTACAGTATGAACTCGACACTTAGTTTAAAAGAAAGAAAAGCAACATTTGCAGAGCTGAAGGCTGAATATTTATTTATAGCCATTCCTTTTCTACTTTTAATTTCGATAAAACTCTATATTTCAACATGGCAAGAGATAATCACATCTCCAGATTGGTCTTTAGCATCATGCCTGATCTTTGGGCAAATAACATCTAAAGTATCGAAAGCCGTCGCTTGCTCTAATACTAAAACAAGTGAGCATTTTTTTGGATGGTATACTGCAAAGCGTTTCCTTTTAGTAGTCATATCTATTGCTGCTTATTTTGGCATGCTGGCAAAGCCTACAATGGGTCTTGGATACATACAAATAATTATTTTCATTACTGCTAGTTACTTTCATTTCAAAGATGGCTTCACAACAAAACTGCTTCAAAAAAATGAGTGTAGAAGATAATAATACACTTGCTCTATATCACTTCCGATGCATCGCGGATAGTCATGAATGATGATCCGCGATAGAAATAAAGATGCCCACAAATAACATCAATGAGTAAGAAGAAATGCTTTATTTTTTTGGCTTCCTTTGTATTACCGAATCAAAAGCACTCTTCACGCCTTGATCATTTCTAGACCAATCCATCACTAACCGCTGCATATTAGCATATTTATCTACAGATGATTTATTTAACTCATCTTTATCCTCAGCAGACGGCCATCCATTTTTCTCAACAAATAAAAGCAAATCATCTTCAATAAATTTGAATGCGATTGTTTTCTTACGCCAGCCTCCGTCTACTTTATTTTTTTGTAATAATCTAATCACTTCCTCTTTCATTTTTCCAAAACGAGCCGCTTTTGCTTTCCCCCCCTTGGCCTTCTGTTTTGCATCCTCAATCTCACTTTCTTGTCGATTTTTTCCTGATATCATGCCACAACAAAAATTCAACCTAGCTATAGATTTTAAAAGTAATTTAATTCCTTCACTATTCTTCCCTGCATTACAAAAACGTAATCCCAATTGCCAGTTTAAAGCAGCATCAATAAGATATCTGTCAATTTCATCTTCAAATTCACTTGCCAATTTATATGAAGCAAGAAATTCTCGATTAATTAAGACTTGTTGGCATCCCTCTAACTTTTTCTCATAACTAGGTAAACGTTTAGCCACGTTGTCTAGGTATCCGGCAATAACAGGATCGTCGCCACTCAAAAAAGATAAATCATCGTCCATTTCCGACAGCCTCAAAGCAAAAGCAAGCTGCCCCTTTGTTAAATCTAAGCACACTCTCAACTCGTCCAGAAAAAAAATATTTTCATTATTACTCATAGTAATCAACACCTTATGATTAAATCATTTTTTACGTACTGCGGACGTATTTTTTACATCTCGCTCCTTTACTAACCTCCTACTCATCCGAAGTAGACCAGTAAATAGGAGCTCCATTCATGCCATCATTTAATATGAAAATTCTGCGAGTACGTGACGTTTGTAAAAAATTAGGTATCGGTCGTTCAACCATCTACGATTGGATCAATACTAAATCCCCCCGCTACGATGACACTTTCCCCAAGCCATTACAGCTTGGAAAAAAATCGGTTGGGTGGCTCGAATCCGATTTAGAACAGTGGATTATCAATCGCTGCAAAATGTAGTACAGCATGAATCCTAGTGGGCGATCATGATCTAACATCTAAAGATGTCTATTACTGTAAGGCTTAGAAAAATCTAACTCTTCGACAATGTTGCAGTAATGCTACTCGCGGTGTACCCTAAAAATTAAATATGAAATTTCGAATATGTTATTGCTATCTATGTTAATAAGTTTATCCTATAAAAAATAGGAGTAAGTGATGTTGAATTCTTTAACGCTGTTCAAAAACCTCTCCGATGAAACCCGTTTGGGCATCGTGTTACTGCTGAGAGAGATGGGGGAGCTGTGCGTGTGCGATCTCTGTACGGCGCTGGAACAGTCTCAGCCCAAGATCTCCCGTCATCTAGCAATGCTCCGGGAAAGTGGGCTATTGCTGGATCGCAAGCAGGGCAAGTGGGTCCACTACCGCCTATCCCCACATATTCCTTCCTGGGCTGCTCAGGTAATTGAGCAAGCCTGGTTAAGCCAACAGGACGATGTACAGGCTATCGCCCGTAAGCTGGCATCAGCCAACTGCTCTGGCAGCGGTAAGGCTGTTTGTATCTAAAAAATTTGCCTATACATATATGATTTTACGAATATGAGGTGTTAAAGATGAAAACGTTAACCGTGTTTGATCCAGCGATGTGCTGCAGTACCGGCGTTTGTGGTTCAGATGTTGATCAGGTTCTGGTCGATTTTTCTGCTGATGTGCAATGGCTGAAAGGGCGTGGGGTCCAGATCGAACGTTTTAACCTGGCGCAGCAGCCTATGAGCTTCGTTGAGAACGCAAAAGTGAAAGCATTCTTGGAAGCATCAGGAGCCGAAGGGCTTCCGCTGCTGTTGCTGGATGGTGAAACGGTGATGGCGGGGCGATATCCCAAACGCGCTGAACTGGCTCGCTGGTTTGGTATTCCGCTTGAGAAAGTGGGAGTGGCTCCGACAAGCTGCTGTGGTGGTAATACTTCCTGTTGTTGATTATGTCAGGAGGACATATGAACTTTTTACAGAATATCCCGCCTTACCTGTTTTTCACCGGTAAGGGAGGAGTAGGTAAAACCTCAATTTCCTGCGCTACAGCTATACGACTGGCAGAACAGGGCAAGCGCGTCCTGCTTGTCAGTACTGATCCGGCTTCTAACGTCGGTCAGGTATTCGATCAGTCTATCGGCAACACTATCCAGCCCGTGTCTGCGGTGCCTAACCTTTCAGCGCTGGAGATCGATCCGCAGGACGCCGCCCAGCAATACCGCGCCAGAATCGTTGACCCCATTAAAGGTCTTTTGCCTGATGACGTCGTTAACAGCATCAGTGAACAGCTTTCAGGCGCTTGTACGACTGAGATTGCTGCGTTCGATGAGTTTACTGGCTTACTGACCGACGCTTCTCTACTGACACGCTTTGATCACATCATTTTTGATACTGCCCCAACCGGCCACACCATTCGCCTTCTCCAGCTTCCCGGTGCATGGAGTAGCTTCATTGAAAGTAACCCGGAGGGTGCTTCCTGTCTTGGGCCGATGGCGGGGCTGGAAAAGCAACGCGAGCAATATGCTCATGCGGTTGAGGCATTATCCGATCCTGAACGTACGCGCCTGGTGCTGGTCGCGCGATTGCAAAAATCAACACTGCAGGAAGTCGCCCGAACTCATGAAGAACTATCAGCCATTGGCCTTAAAAATCAGTATCTCGTCATTAACGGTATCCTGCCTGCAGGCGAAGCAAAACGTGATGCACTGGCCGCTGCAATATGGCAACGGGAGCAAGAGGCGCTGGCAAATCTTCCTTCCGGGTTATCTGAGTTGCCGACAGACAGTTTATACCTCCAGCCGCTGAACATGGTTGGTGTCTCCGCGCTGAAAGGCCTGATAAACGAATATACCGAATCAGTATCGCTTCCTGTACAGAGTATGCAGAATAAGCCAGAAAATATGTCGCTGTCTGCCATGGTTGATGATATCGCCCGTAATGAACACGGTTTGATTATGCTGATGGGCAAAGGTGGGGTGGGTAAAACCACAATGGCTGCAGCTATCGCCGTCCGACTTGCGGATATGGGTTTTGATGTACACCTCACTACCTCAGATCCTGCCGCGCACCTGAGTACAACCCTGGACGGTAGCCTCAATAACCTGCAGGTCAGCAGAATAAATCCGCACGATGAAACCGAACGCTATCGCCAGCATGTTCTTGAAACGAAAGGCAGGGATCTGGATGAGGCCGGAAAACGGCTGCTCGAAGAGGATTTACGTTCTCCTTGCACAGAAGAGATTGCGGTGTTCCAGGCGTTCTCACGCGTCATCCGTGAAGCAGGCAAACGGTTTGTGGTCATGGATACGGCACCTACCGGACACACGCTATTACTGCTTGATGCTACCGGGGCTTATCATCGTGAGATTGCCAGGAAGATGGGGGATAAAGGTCATTTTACCACTCCGATGATGCAGCTTCAGGCCCCGGAACGTACCAAAGTCCTTCTGGTCACTCTGCCTGAAACCACACCAGTACTGGAAGCGGCAAACCTGCAGTCCGATCTTGAGCGTGCGGGTATTCATCCCTGGGGCTGGATTATCAATAACAGCCTTTCTATTGCACAGACGCATTCACCACTGCTTTGCCAGCGTGCCCGACAAGAGCTTCCTCAGATCGAGGCGGTGAAGAACCAGCATGCAAGCCGCATAGCGTTAGTACCGGTAATGGCTTCTGAGCCTACTGGCATCGAGAAACTCAGAGAGCTGGCAGTTTAATTTTTTGGCATACACAGGGCGGCAGAGCCGTCCTGTCTGGAGGATTTATGTTACTGGCAGGCGCTATTTTTGTCCTGACCATCGTTTTGGTTATCTGGCAACCGAAGGGATTAGGGATCGGCTGGAGTGCGACACTGGGCGCGGTACTGGCGTTGATTTCTGGCGTTGTCCATTTTGGTGATATTCCTGTTGTGTGGAATATCGTCTGGAATGCGACGGCGACCTTTATTGCCGTGATAATTATCAGCCTGCTGCTCGATGAATCCGGCTTTTTCGAATGGGCGGCGCTGCACGTTTCACGTTGGGGTAACGGTCGTGGGCGTTTGCTCTTTACCTATATTGTTCTACTCGGTGCAGCGGTGGCGGCACTGTTTGCCAACGATGGTGCGGCACTTATTCTGACGCCAATAGTCATCGCAATGCTATTAGCATTAGGGTTTAGCAAAGGCACGACACTGGCATTTGTCATGGCCGCCGGATTTATTGCTGATACGGCCAGCCTGCCGCTAATTGTGTCGAACCTGGTTAACATCGTTTCTGCAGACTTCTTTGGGCTGGGTTTCACTGAGTATGCGTCGGTAATGGTGCCGGTGGATATTGCCGCTATTATCGCCACGCTGGTGATGTTGCATCTGTTCTTTCGCAAAGATATTCCACCGACTTACGACCTAGCTCTCCTGAAAGCACCGGCAAAGGCGATTAAAGATCTGGCAACCTTCAGAACCGGCTGGATAGTTTTAATTCTTCTGCTGGTTGGGTTCTTTGTCCTTGAGCCGCTCGGTATTCCCGTTAGCGCGATTGCGGCTGTTGGAGCTGTGATCCTGTTTGCTGTAGCTAAACGAGGCCATGCCATTAACACGGGTAAAGTGCTGCGTGGGGCACCCTGGCAGATCGTTATTTTCTCGCTGGGGATGTATCTGGTGGTCTACGGTCTGCGCAACGCCGGGCTAACCGAATATCTCTCTGGTGTACTGAACGTGCTGGCAGATAAAGGACTTTGGGCCGCGACGTTTGGTACTGGCTTCCTGACGGCTTTCCTGTCTTCCATCATGAACAATATGCCTACCGTGCTGGTTGGCGCTCTCTCTATTGATGGCAGCACCGCAACAGGCGTTATCAAAGAGGCAATGATTTATGCCAACGTGATTGGTTGCGATCTGGGACCGAAAATTACACCTATTGGTAGCCTGGCAACGCTGCTCTGGCTGCATGTCCTTTCACAGAAGAATATGACCATCACATGGGGATACTATTTCCGCACTGGGATCGTCATGACTCTGCCTGTGCTGTTTGTAACGCTGGCCGCGCTGGCGCTACGTCTCTCTTTCACTTTGTAATGAGATACTGATATGAGCAACATCACCATTTATCACAACCCAGCCTGCGGCACATCGCGTAATACGCTGGAGATGATCCGCAACAGTGGTACTGAACCGACTGTTATTCTTTATCTTGAGACACCACCTTCACGCGATGAGCTGGTCAAACTCATTGCGGATATGGGCATTTCAGTCCGGGCGTTACTGCGTAAGAACGTCGAGCCGTATGAGGAACTGGGTCTTGCAGAAGATAAATTTACTGACGACCAGCTAATCGACTTTATGCTGCAAAATCCTATTCTGATTAACCGTCCGATTGTCGTGACGCCACTGGGAACTAAACTGTGCCGTCCGTCCGAGGTCGTTCTGGATATCCTTCCTGATGCCCAGAAAGCAGCTTTCACTAAGGAAGACGGTGAGAAGGTCGTTGACTCTAGCGGAAAACGAATAGACAGCAAGTAATTTCAGCCAATGAAAGGGCTAATTCCCCGGCCCTTTCATATCCTCTTTTTCATCATCCCTCCAGAAAGTTAAATATACGCTTCCAGAGTCCACATTTTTTATGCTACCTTTTTCGTTATGTCGTTTTTGACATAACGAAAAAGAGAAACACATGTCATTAGAATCAAAACGGAACGGAAAAGGTTTTTTATCAGGCACATTAATCGGTGCTTTAGGCGGCTTGATTGGCCTTGGTGGTGCGGAGTTCCGTCTTCCTGTCCTGATAGGAAGTTTCAAAATGCCCACGCTGGAAGCGGTTATTTTTAACAAGGCAATGAGCCTTACTGTTGTCGCTGTTGCTTTGATATTCCGAACAAAATCTATAGCCGTCGATCAGCTGTTTGCTCATCTTGATATTGTCATCAATTTGCTGGCCGGGAGCCTTATCGGTGCATGGTGGGCTGCAGGAAGAGCCATAAAAATGTCCCGTATTTGGCTGGACAGAACTATTCTGCTCCTGCTTGTTATCCTGTCATTTGTCATGCTTTCAGAAGCATGGATGCCTTTGCATGATAGCTCCGCTGGTTTGTTTCAGCCCGGAATCGCAACCATTATTGCGGGGGTTATTGCGGGTTTCTTCATCGGAAATGTTGCTGCTCTGCTGGGTGTTGCAGGGGGAGAGCTCCTGATACCAACCATCGTTATCCTTTTCGGGGCAGACATCAAACTAGCAGGCAGTTTGTCACTCATGATCAGTTTACCGACGATGATTGTGGGGTTCTCTCGCTACACTAATGCAGATGCTTTCCAGATCCTGAGAAAAGAGAAAAAACTTTTTGTGTGGATGGTCATCGGTTCCGTTATAGGTGCCGCTATTGGGGGCCTTATGCTCGGTATGTTCCCGGTAAGAGTGCTTATGACGCTGTTAGGCGCGGTACTTCTTATTTCCGCGATCAAAACCTTTAAGCATACCCGGCAAAGATAATGGCTGTTAACACTTTGGACTATTCAGCATTACAGAGAAAATGATTTCAAAAAGGTATCAGAATGAAAAATACGCCCCTTAAATCAAACTTAATCTTAGTCAGACCGAGGATTTATATTAACGACAACATCTCGCTAGGGCCGGGGAAGGTTGACCTTTTAAGGGCGATTGATGGCTTTCACTCTCTTTCTGCGGCAGCTAAAGATTTGGGGATACCTTATAAAAGAGCATGGCTCTTAATTGACACCTTGAACAAGGGAATTGGTCAGCCAGTTGTAACCACTTCCACAGGTGGTAACAAAGGCGGTGGAACAGTTCTGACGCCATTGGGGCGTAGCCTGTTGACCTGGTATGACAAGGCCGAGGCTCACCTCAATGAGCAATCTCAGCAACAGTTAATCGAACTTGAAAAGATTCTTTTTGGAAAATGACAGAGACCTTTGTTATCCATCGGGAAAATAGAGCGACAGCAATTCATGAAGGGGGCTAATGCCCCCTTCATTGTTACTTCGCCATCTCTTCCAGCAGGTCAATACCAACCGGCTCTTCGCTCTGTAGCGCTGTTAGTGCAATACGCTTTGCATACTGTTCTTCCACATCAGAGATGAGAGGCAGCTCGCGGTTCGCCCTGGTCTTCAGGAAAGGCGAAGACGGTTGAGCAGCTGCTAGGCTGTTATTAACAACCCATGCCCACGGCTCGATGCCAGCTCGACGCAGATCCTGCTGCAGGTTAGCTGCTTCCAGTACAGGTGTCGTTTCGGCAAGCGTCACGATCATCACCTTCGTCTTTTCCGGGTCCTGCAATTGCATCATTGGCGTCATCACATGGTCATGTGTTTGCCCCATCTGGCGTACCATTTCCCGGTGATAGGCTCCAGTCGCATCCAGTAGCAGAAGTGTGTGACCCGTTGGCGCGGTGTCCATAATGACAAAATGATCGTCTGCCTCTTTGATTACCCGTGAGAATGCCTGGAAGACGGCGATCTCTTCAGTACATGGTGAGCGGAGATCTTCCTCCAGCACCGCCCGTCCCTCAGCGTCTAATCCTTTACCTTGATTTTCCAGTACAAAACGGCGATAACGCTCTGTCTCCACCTTCGGGTCAATACGGCTGACCTGAAGATTGGGCAGCGAGCCATCCAGCGTGTAAGACAGATGTGCCGCCGGATCGGATGTAGTCAGGTGAACTTTGTGACCGCGCTTAGCCAGAGATACCGCCACCGATGCCGCAACGGTCGTTTTACCCACCCCGCCTTTACCCATCGTCATGACCAGCCCTTTTCCTGTTTGACTGAGTTCATCCACCAGCGAGGCAAGTTTCGGTAAATCCAAAGTATTCAGCGTGGTAGTAAGGAGAGCCGGTGCGGCTTTGCTCTCTGTAAATAACTCCCGCAATGCTTCCAGACCGACCAGGTTAAATGGCTTCAGATACAGCTGTGAGCGGGGAAGATTAGCCAGATTATCAGGCATTGCCTGTAATGCTTTTTCTTCCCGAGCCAGAATACTTTGCGCCAGTGGATCATACTCACCTGCAAACGGCGGCAGTACACCATTGATGGCAAGGTGCTGATGCTGCAAACCGATAACAGACAGCTCATCGTGAGTATGAGAAACCTCTTTCAGCGTTGAAGCCTGGGCACGGGCAACCAGCACTAAGCGTGTGAGAGCTGCATCAGACAGCGCTTTAACTGCATCGGAGTACTGGTGCTGTTGTTTCTCCAGCCCAACCAGAGGCCCGAGGTTTGCAGCGGCATCAGGGTTCGCTTCCAGATAACCGCTCCAGGCTCCCGGCAATTCAAGCATGCGGATGGTATGACCGGTTGGCGCGGTATCAAATACAATATGGTCATATTTTTCCCGCAGCTCATGATTGGTTAGCAGACCGGTAAACTCATCGAAGGCAGCGATTTCAGTGGTGCATGAGCCAGAGAGCTGCTCTTCAATGCTGCTGACCACATCCGCAGGCATCAGCCCGCGAACAGGGTCGAGCACACGGTCACGATAGGCTTGCGCTGCAGCCATCGGATCAACTTCCATCGCAGCAAGATTTTCTACAGTACTGATATCTGTGATTCGGTGACCGATAGTCTGGCTAAATACCTGGCCGACATTAGAAGCCGGATCGGTACTCACCAGAAGCGTTCTCTTACCCTGATCGGCCAGCCATACCCCAGTAGCACATGCCAGGGAAGTTTTACCCACACCACCTTTGCCAGTGAAGAAGATGAACGGGGGAATGTCTTTTAAAAATGGAATATTCATCAGTATTAGCTCCTCTGGAATTAAGGCATGCGTGGAATGCTGCAGCAGCGTGGTTGCGTGCTGTCTTCACTCCAGTCCTGAGTAAGCGGAATACCTGACCAACGGGCGATATCTTCTCGCGTCGGGAGTTTGCCTGCCATCACGAGTTTGCCGTCGAGCAAGGTGACGGGGAGGGACTCCATTCCTGATGTGTTCAGGAACTCTTTGATGACAGGAGAATTCAGGAACTGCTGCGGGTTCTTCACAAGGCTGTAGCGCTGAATATCAACGCCATTCTTTTTCGCCCATTCGGCGCTGGCGTTCCATTTGACGGCTTCGTCACTGACCACAACGCTACTGGTTGCGCAGCAGCCTGCTGCTTCAAAGATCTCAATTTTTGACATGGACTGTTTACCTCAGTGTTTAGTCGATTGGCTTTACACTGAGGTAAACGAAGGTGATGGGAAAAAGATGCGCGATTAATTCATTTTTTTGTGGCAGCAGACGGGAGAAGTGCCATCCGCCTCAATCTGACAAAGTTCTGTCATCGTCTCTTTCAGGTGTTTTCTGGCCCGAAGCAGACGGGATTTAAACGCCGTAAGCGTGATTCCCAGTTCATCGGCCAGGGACTGCTGGGGACGCCGGTTAAGGTCGGACTCTTCAATCAACCACCGCTCATCTTCGGGTAAAGCCTGTAATGTTTCAGGCAGGCAAATACCCAGCGTTGAGATTGCATCAGGGGATGCGTCTGTTAATGGGGCATCTTCTTCCAGCTCAACAAACTCCCTGGTGGTGCGGTACTCATCAATCAGCAGATTCCTCGCCGCCCGATACAGCCAGGCTCGCGGATTCTCCATCTCGCAGAAACTGTCTGAATGAGCGCGGGCACGCAGGAATAGCTCTTGTAGAAGGTCTGCTGCTTTTTCAATATCACCTGTCTTCGATGTCAGAAAGCGAGAGAGTTCGGCTTCATGTTGCCGCCAGAACACGCTCATGCAGTTGTTGAATGCCGTTACATCACTCATACCAGCCCTCAAATTTTGCTCTGATTAACCCGCCGGGAAAGTTCTTCTGCAGACTCTTTTCGTTCGCTGTAGCGATCAACGAGATAGGCTGAGTTACCTCGGGTCAGCAGAGTAAATTTCACCAGTTCTTCCATCACATCCACGATGCGGTCGTAATAAGACGAGGGTTTCATTCGTCCATCTTCATCAAACTCCTGCCAGGCTTTTGCCACAGAGGACTGGTTTGGAATAGTGATCATCCGCATCCAGCGGCCAAGAATGCGCATCTGGTTTACGGCGTTGAAAGACTGAGAGCCACCGCAGACCTGCATAACGGCCAGCGTCTTACCCTGTGAAGGGCGAACAGCGCCTTCTGATAACGGTATCCAATCAATCTGGGCCTTCATGATGCCGGTCATCGCACCATGGCGTTCAGGTGAACACCACACCATGCCTTCGGACCAACGAACCAGCTCGCGCAGTTCCATAACTTTAGGATGCGAGTCAGGCGCATCATCAGGAAGAGGCAGGCCAGAAGGATTGAAGATCCGCACCTCTGCGCCCATGGCAGTCAGCAACCTTGCGGCCTCCTCAGTTGCCAGTCGGCTGTAGGAACGCTCGCGTACAGAGCCGTACAGCATGAGGATACGGGGAGGATGGGGAATGGCAGGTACACTAAGTTTTGCCTCTGTGATTGAGGTGTCGAACAAATCCAACTCAATGTTTTTGATATCACTTGTCATTTTCATTCTCTCTGCACTTTTTGATGTTGATTGCAGTAGGGCTGCTTACCGCACCTGAGCAACACTCTTCGGTCAGAAATGCCAATAGACCCTCAAGCCTTTCGTAGCAAGGCTGACAGCACAGTATCCGTCCTTGTCTTTCTTGCCTGATTAAATCCACTGAAAGTAAGGCTGCAATATGATGGCTTAATGTTGATGATGGGATTGAGAGCCGTTTTTGGATATCTCCCACTGGCAATCCTGCATGCCCTGCCTTTACAAGCTCTCGGTAAATTCCAAGCCGTGTTGGATGCCCAAGTTCTTTCAGAGCATTTGCTGCTTCAATCAGTTCCATCAATGCACCTATTAGATTTCCATATTTCCAGCATAGTCGAAATAATTAACCATATTAAACACCATTTAAGCTCTAAAGCCTATGGATATTCATACAGATTCTAATTCCATCGCTTAGAATAAATTGCAGAACGTAGCTACCCCCGCATTTCCGTAAAGATAGAATTTTTCTTTTACTATACTCAAAGCCCCGTAGCAGACTAGTGCCTGCTACAGGGACGTGATGAAAGTTAACCTTTAGGAGGAAAATCATCTTTTCCGTGGGAATCTTTGTCCCGAATTTGCCCATTGGGTCGGTGTATTACCAGCTCACTGCCCTGGTTACGGGAAATCGAACGTGCTGCGTCAATAGCTTCCTGCTGTGTACGATGCGTTGAGGTCACCCGCTCATTTCCGGCCCCACGCACAGCCCATTCTCCGTTATGTGGCACTACATGTTGATTCTTACCCATCTGTATTACCTACCTAGTGATAACACCATATGGTGTCAGTATAAAGTATAGACACTACATATTGCGCTTCGTTTGCATCCGATCACATTACTGGAACTATGTAGCATTGAGCCAGCTACCTCACGTAACTAAGCACAGCCGACAGGAACTAATACTGGCTACAGCCCATCGACCGCTCCCGTGAGCTATAAACCTTCGTACGTTCTTTAGTGAGATAACTTAGTCTAAATACCAGTCGCTTATAATGCTCTAAATAATCACTGGCATTTGTGTCCAACACATACACTGGATTATCCGGAAACTCGACAAGCGGCCTGTACTCATCATAGTCACGTAAATCTAATGCACTCATCCATGCGCTCTGAATCATCCCCCAGAGGCTTTGAGGATTACCAGCACTCCCTAACCCGCGAAAGAGATCTTTATTCAGTAAGAGAACTACATGGTAGTGAGGATAAATGGCAGTATCTATTTCTCTTACCCAGAAGTAACGTAACCGACAAGGATGTGCTCGTTTATCTGATCGCTTAAGCCTGTTTCTGTAATGCCTTACTTTCGCTCTGAGAGAGCTTATAAAGCGACTTAGCAAGTCACCAGAAATATTAGGGTTACAGCATACTGAATCCTCTGCAATCCATTCTGGTGATAAACGCAGGTCAATTCGTATTGCTAATGTCCTTGGGTTTTCATCCTGTGCTAACTGCAGTACATCCTCCAATCGTTGTAGATAATGTTGATTAAAAGGTTCCTGACGTATATCGAGATATTCAAGGGGTAACATATAATACATCCTTTGTTTCATATTCAATTGTTAATGACTCTATTGAAATGGTTACTAGAGATAACCAAATGCAATAGACCCAAGTTCTCATAGGCAGATATTATTTATCAACAGACGATATTCAGCCATCACTTACCGTGTAAGCACAGGAAAGTGCTTAATAACTAAATACGTTTAATTATAAAATCATATCTGCCTTCCATTATTGTAGTGATTATAATTAATCAGTATCGCTGTGTATGTAGCAGGTAACAGCAATTACCATATCAACTAGATATAAACGTAAATATTTCATTCTTGTAGTAATGCGGAGTGTTCACATGTCATGTTTGTATGTATTACTTATCTGCCCACCAATGTATATCAATACATGATTGTATAACTCATGTGGCTACAACATGTGTATATACGGATACATGATATTATATACAGATAGGCTGCTGTATATAATACTATTACCGACATCAAACACTATGAATTATCTATCATTCTCTTCTTTATATAGCAACATCAGTTTTCAATTAAATTTAAGAGGTATATTACTCTTAAGTTAACAATTCTAAAAAATAAAACAAACCCTGACTATACACCTCATATTTCCGACTTGAGTTCTTATTCAATACGGCTATCAGTTACACATTTCAATCCAAATACTAAACCAATAGTTTTTAAAGTTATAGTTTAAGTATGAAATCAATTTCATCATATTTTTTTCCTCTTTGCCTTGCGATAAGCTGCGACAATCGCAGAAGTAGCAACTCAGTAGTGACTGTAAGCTGGATTTTTTGTAAAAATATTGTTATCAAAATTTTCATCTCTATACACTACTCTCCTACCTTTAAAAACCCCAACATCAATCACGCGTGCATCTGCCAGATTATTTATCACTCGATCTAGCAATGTCCCCTTGCGTAATACATTAGGGCCAAATCGGCGTATATCGTTATATCTCACTGAGTCATCCCGGGAACGAGACAAATCGCGTCGTAACCATGAAATCAGCAATGCCTCGTAATAGCCATCATCCTGACCAAATATATTAATTGCCTGTTCCATATACCATTTACACAGTAACCACGCCCCCTCAACATACTCTTTTTTTATTAAACACTCACCTTCTGTAAAGTAAGAAAACAAGGCTGATAGCCGTGCTATGTTATTAGCCAATTTTGAAGCAAAGTCGCTCATATTTGCATAGCACTCGCCTGTTTTGATTCGGCTCTCAATGATATTATAAATTTCTTCCCATGCATCCTGCGCGGAAAGATCGAATGAAAGCATTTTTTGCGCACCACAACTGGCAGATTCCCCTCCCCCAGTAATTAGAGTCTCCAGACGCTGATGAAAAAACTCAAGATGTCTCAAATCCCCTACATTCTGTTGAATATAACGTTCACCCTGCGTCGTAAGATTTTCATCAATATATACCGGTAAACAGCGTGCAAAAAAACCACTTCCGCGGGCTTTTGAGCCCTGCCGCTTAAGGTATAAATCAAATGTCTTTTTTTGAACCATGAGTGACAGTGTGACACGACCATTTTCAATGGTAAAACTTTGCGTCGTTTTTCGTTCAACGCGAAAGGAAACGCCATCCCACATAGTGTTGATAAAACTCAGATCATTCATCACCTGTCGCTCAAGAATATTTGCCCCTTCATCAGCAATCAATCCAATATGCGGAGAATGACTGTACATCGCAAGCTGCAATGCCTCCGGGGTTACATTATTATAAATATGTTGACCGATTTTAGGTTGTACTGGCTTTTCAAGCTGTAACACTCTCAGGCTTTGCGACTCCTCATGAGTACATTCACCCTTAGTCGTTTTTTTCTTAATAAGGTTTACAATTGCCTTTTCCTTTGCATTCCATATTTTTGTCTCAACCTCGAAAATCTTCCTCTGCTCATCTGCCTGTCGTAGCAAATAAGCATCATGCTGATAGAATGGGCTAAGCACCATGCGATCTACGGTCGTTTTTCTCTCACCAGAGTTAGCTATAACGAATAAAAATAAGGATACCGGAGCAGTCACGGACTCATTTAATTTTATGTTGATGGTGTTCTGACAGGCTAACGATATGGCACCAATCACTGATGAGGAAATTAATTCTATCGGTGCTTGTGTGCGTTCATTAATATCAAGAATTGTTTGACGAATGCTCTCAGGAAAAGCTCTAAGTGGAAAACGGATCATAATTACCTCATTGGTTATGTGCTCTTGGATACGGACAATAAATAGCAATGGCAATCGCAGGTCAATCGCAAGAAGTCTCGTTGGGTAATTTCAGACGCGTTCGTACTCATCATTTACATAACTACAGATTAGAATTGTTAGTGGGATATTTAGAATGCGTTATGTTATATAGTTACAATAAACAAGCGCTGCACCTAAAAAATGAAAAGTGGATCGCATAGCAATTTGTTAATACCTAAAAATCGGCCTTTAAATATTTTGTCAAACAGGATAGCGAGTTGTCCTCTCCCCAGGAGGATGAGCATTTCGAATTAATTTTTACTTATATATTACATCATTGAATAACAGCATATCTTATTCATCAGGCTATCCTCCGGGATGGCCTGTTTCATTTCTGAGGAGTGATCAATGAAGCAACCATCCGGATATCAAATTATCCGCCACCACTTACGTCGCTATCCCCGTACATTACGCCACACGCTGATAAAGGAGCTCAGCCAGCTTATTACTTACGAACCAGTCATTGGTATTATGGGAAAAACAGGTGCAGGGAAATCGTCGCTTTGTAATGCCCTATTCCGCAGTGAAGTCTGCGCAATGAATGCCGTGGAAGCCTGTACCCGTGAACCACAGCGTGTACTTCTGCGATTTGGTGAGCACTACCTTACGCTGGTGGATCTGCCTGGAGTGGGCGAGAGCCAGCAGCGGGACGCTGAATACCGTGAGCTCTATCGGGAGCAGCTCCCGAAGCTGGATATGGTGCTGTGGGTGCTAAAAGCGGATGACCGGGCATTCTCCGTGGAAGAGACGTTTTATCAGTCTATTCAGGCCCAGTGCGGTAACACCATGCCGCCGGTGCTCTGGATACTCAATCAGGTGGATAAAGTAGAGCCATCCGAACAGTGGAACCGGCACTCTGCGACGCCATCTTCCACCCAGCTTGAGAATATCAATCGAAAGCAGCAGGCCGTTGCCAGTCAGTTAGGTATTCAGGATGGTGTCATTATTCCGGTATCGGTAAAAGGACGCTACCACCTGGCCCATGTTGTGGAACAGATGATAAATCGCCTCCCAAAGCAGGTACGCAGCCCGCTGCTGCCCCATCTGCATCAGTCATATCACTCCGCGCCCGTCAGGGAAACCGCCCGCAGCAGCTTTGGCGACGCTGTCGTCGATACACTTGATCGCGTCATTGACAGCGCACCATTGCCATTGATTGCCCGCCAGGCCTTGCAGGCTGTGACGCATACCGTCGCCCACGTTGCCCGCAGTATCTGGTCCTTCTTTTTCGATTAGTTTTGCACGAACCACGATAAAGAGTTTTGCTTGTTCATGATCGATTTCGTCGATCGTTCCGATCGGTTTTATTCATTATCCCTATCTTTGTTACGGCTATAAAATTAGCAGTGAATGAAACTACTCATTTTAAATCAATAAGATAGTGGTGGGTGTTCATGTGCTTCATATTGTCTGTTCACTGATATAGGGGGATTGCCCCCTATTGATAAAGAGGCTTAACAGCAATGATTTCCAGGATGATTAGTTTCTATAGGGCCCGCGTTTCGCGAGTCGCGCCTTTTTCTGGGAATTTTAGTGCTTAAGGTGCGAGTTCATCCGAATAATAGAAGAGATATAGTTCATTCCAGAAAATAATAACCGTCAATGATGTTTTTCCGGCAACAAAATATCACTGGTAACTCACCAAGAATTATTAATTGAAGGTTCGTGAATAATGTATAAATTCATTCCAGTTTTTATATTTGTTATGCCGTTAGTTGTCAGTGCCGCTGACTGGGGGACAAGTCAGAAGGGTGTTGTACGTAATCATTCTGCGGAAACTGTAAAACAAGAAAACGATTACGGTATCTGGAAAGATAATAAGACCAGCGTCTTCTCTGTAATCGATCGTGTTCCAAACAAATACGGTACGATTGACAACGCACAGATCGTCGTGCGTTACGGGAAATATGGCCCTACTGTATCTTGGGTTAAGTTCATGGAGATGCCTTATTTCGAAATGACTGTAACTATGCAGATGCGTTTTGGTAAAGAAAAAGACATCGCAATCAACGGCCAGCGACTGATAGGTAAAGAAAGTCTGATCGAAGTTGAGCCGTGCGAAACCCCGGCGTGCGTAAACGACAGATTAAAGAACAAACGTTTGGCTACCTACGCTTACGTTATCGCTATTCAAAGTGATGACGCAAACGACTACGCGTACCATGCGCTGAAAACAAACAACAAGATTAAGTTTAGCGTACTCAACAATACCTGGATCGTCGATACATCTGGGTTCCTTGCAATGGACTCTAAACACAGTGCAGCTTTCTAAGAGGATATTATCATGCGTAAATTAATCGTAGCAGTAACTTTGGTAATGGGTTTCATGGGCACTGCAGGTAATGACTCCAACTTATTGATAGTGTTTTATGTTCAGATAATGCCCGATGACTTTGTCATGCAGCTCCACCGATTTTGAGAACGACAGCGACTTCCGTCCCAGCCGTGCCAGGTGCTGCCTCAGATTCAGGTTATGCCGCTCAATTCGCTGCGTATATCGCTTGCTGATTACGTGCAGCTTTCCCTTCAGGCGGGATTCATACAGCGGCCAGCCATCCGTCATCCATATCACCACGTCAAAGGGTGACAGCAGGCTCATAAGACGCCCCAGCGTCGCCATAGTGCGTTCACCGAATACGTGCGCAACAACCGTCTTCCGGAGCCTGTCATACGCGTAAAACAGCCAGCGCTGGCGCGATTTAGCCCCGACATAGCCCCACTGTTCGTCCATTTCCGCGCAGACGATGACGTCACTGCCCGGCTGTATGCGCGAGGTTACCGACTGCGGCCTGAGTTTTTTAAGTGACGTAAAATCGTGTTGAGGCCAACGCCCATAATGCGGGCGGTTGCCCGGCATCCAACACCATTCATGGCCATATCAATGATTTTCTGGTGCGTACCGGGTTGAGAAGCGGTGTAAGTGAACTGCAGTTGCCATGTTTTACGGCAGTGAGAGCAGAGATAGCGCTGATGTCCGGCAGTGCTTTTGCCGTTACGCACCACCCCGTCAGTAGCTGAACAGGAGGGACAGCTGATAGAAACAGAAGCCACTGGAGCACCTCAAAAACACCATCATACACTAAATCAGTAAGTTGGCAGCATCACC
>NZ_JAOWHX010000021.1:0-715 GCF_030332405.1 Citrobacter sp. Cpo147 | reverse complement strand
ACCCTCACAGGTAATTTACCGGTTTGATGATAATCGCTACCTGGAGTTGATCGGTTATGATTGTGAAGGATATGTTGTTTACCATGACATAAAAAGAAAGATCCACAAATCAATTTATGGCAATCCAATCTATAGGGTATTCTCGGGTGAGTTTATCCATCCCTCAGAACAGTACATACTTGTGCCTGAGTGGGAGCCAGGGGCATATAAAATATCTAAAGATTACGGACAAACGTGGCAGGTTGCAAAATATATGGCTCCTTTCCCGGCACTGGAGAGAAACTCAGATGGTGTTATGCGTGACAGACCTGAAGGAAAAGAAATAAAAAGAGTGGTGGTAGTTAATAATCAGGCATTTATTACCACGGCGAAGGGGCATTTATATCTGAGCTCATACCCTTTTGACGACCCGCGTCTGGCGCCGGGTGGTCCGGGTATAGATTATCAATACTTTGATGATACCTATTATCTCTACAGACCTGGCAAGCATAAATCCGGTGGCGAGTATGTGAACGGCCATATGAGACCTGAATCGCCAGGGCGCGCCTGGGGAACGGTGGTGTTTATGAAAGCATCTTTAGCCCATTTAACGGAAGGTTATAAGGCCAACTATCAAAACCTGCCGGACAAAGAACCGGAAGTGGTGGGCTATAAGGGCTGGACCCGGATGCACTGCGATATGGATGCAGGGAAATAATCTGCAATGGGATATGCC
>NZ_JAOWHX010000020.1:0-406 GCF_030332405.1 Citrobacter sp. Cpo147 | reverse complement strand
ATACGTCCGTCATGATCACGTCGAAGTGCTCTCTGTTACGGCCGTATCTTTTGGCTCATTGCTACTCTTAAACATTGATTTCACTATGATGAAAAACAAAGCTGATACTTCGGCAACCGTACCCGCAATCAGAGCCAAATACACGTCAGTAGTTACTGTTCTGTTCTCCGCCGGAAGCACTCCCATAGAAATCATATGCATCTCTTGCTGAACTACCGTGCCAAGCATATCAATGACCATCCAGTTCATTAGCGCGACGACCACAGTCATGGCAAACGTTACGCCCGTTTTAGACCATCGGAGATGCCTTCTGTCAGCCCTTTCTTCTGCCGCCATAATCGGACCAACAAAGTCTTTTACGACAAGTACCTTTCCGCCGGTAGCATCTGAAAATCCGTCTAAATCA
>NZ_JAOWHX010000019.1:0-207 GCF_030332405.1 Citrobacter sp. Cpo147 | reverse complement strand
GGTTTAAAGTGTCGGCCCGCGGTAGGTTTTCTGCGGCTGGCGCTCCAGCTCCAGTGTTTTCTGATACTCATTCTCCCTCTGCCGGAGCTCGATCGCATTCAGTTCCCGGACAAGCGGCGCAGCTGCTCGCTTAAACTCAGCACCTGCGTGCTCAAGTCCGACACGCGCTCGTTCAGCATCGCGTTCTCCCGTTGCATAAGACCACAC
>NZ_JAOWHX010000018.1:0-1208 GCF_030332405.1 Citrobacter sp. Cpo147 | reverse complement strand
TGTCGCTGCCGCAGCTTCGGTGCATGGTTTAGCCCCGTTACATCTTCCGCGCAGGCCGACTCGACCAGTGAGCTATTACGCTTTCTTTAAATGATGGCTGCTTCTAAGCCAACATCCTGGCTGTCTGTGCCTTCCCACATCGTTTCCCACTTAACCATGACTTTGGGACCTTAGCTGGCGGTCTGGGTTGTTTCCCTCTTCACGACGGACGTTAGCACCCGCCGTGTGTCTCCCGTGATAACATTCTTCGGTATTCGCAGTTTGCATCGGGTTGGTAAGTCGGGATGACCCCCTAGCCGAAACAGTGCTCTACCCCCGAAGATGAATTCACGAGGCGCTACCTAAATAGCTTTCGGGGAGAACCAGCTATCTCCCGGTTTGATTGGCCTTTCACCCCCAGCCACAAGTCATCCGCTAATTTTTCAACATTAGTCGGTTCGGTCCTCCAGTTAGTGTTACCCAACCTTCAACCTGCCCATGGCTAGATCACCGGGTTTCGGGTCTATACCCTGCAACTTAACGCCCAGTTAAGACTCGGTTTCCCTTCGGCTCCCCTATTCGGTTAACCTTGCTACAGAATATAAGTCGCTGACCCATTATACAAAAGGTACGCAGTCACACCCCAAAGGGTGCTCCCACTGCTTGTACGTACACGGTTTCAGGTTCTTTTTCACTCCCCTCGCCGGGGTTCTTTTCGCCTTTCCCTCACGGTACTGGTTCACTATCGGTCAGTCAGGAGTATTTAGCCTTGGAGGATGGTCCCCCCATATTCAGACAGGATACCACGTGTCCCGCCCTACTCTTCGAGTTCACAACACATGCACTTTTGTGTACGGGACTTTCACCCTGTATCGTGCGACTTTCCAGACGCTTCCACTAACACACATGCTGATTCAGACTCTGGGCTGCTCCCCGTTCGCTCGCCGCTACTGGGGGAATCTCGGTTGATTTCTTTTCCTCGGGGTACTTAGATGTTTCAGTTCCCCCGGTTCGCTTCATTACGCTATGTATTCACGTAATGATAGTGTGACGAATCACACTGGGTTTCCCCATTCGGAAATCGCCGGTTATAACGGTTCATATCACCTTACCGACGCTTATCGCAGATTAGCACGTCCTTCATCGCCTCTGACTGCCAGGGCATCCACCGTGTACGCTTAGTCGCTTAACCTCACAACCCGAAGATGTTTCTTTCGATTCATCATCGG
>NZ_JAOWHX010000017.1:0-380 GCF_030332405.1 Citrobacter sp. Cpo147 | reverse complement strand
TTTTCATTTCTTATTACGGAGAAATGAAACAGTGTGTCGTTTCAATTTTCAGCTTGATCCAGATTTTTAAAGAGCAAATATCTCAAACGTGACTCGGAAGTCAGTTTTGAGATACTTCGGTCGGCGACTTTCACTCACACATACCAGCAAGTGGCGTCCCCTAGGGGATTCGAACCCCTGTTACCGCCGTGAAAGGGCGGTGTCCTGGGCCTCTAGACGAAGGGGACACTGAAGTCTCAATCGCAAGACGCCTTGCTATTTACTTTTCATCAGACAATCTGTGTGAGCACTACAAAGGCAGGTTCTTTAAGGTAAGGAGGTGATCCAACCGCAGGTTCCCCTACGGTTACCTTGTTACGACTTCACCCCAGTCATGAATC
>NZ_JAOWHX010000016.1:0-221 GCF_030332405.1 Citrobacter sp. Cpo147 | reverse complement strand
TATCTTCGAGTGCCCACACAGATTGTCTGATAAATTGTTAAAGAGCAGTTGCGACGCGCTTTAGCGCTCTGTCGCGAGGTCCCGTATATTACGTTTTCCTCATTCAGAGTCAAGCATTTATTTTTGCTTTTCTCTACGAGATTCTCAGTGGAACCCCGCTGACCCGGCGGCTTGTAATCCGTTGTTCCGTGTCAGTGGAGGCGCATTATAGGGAGTTATTT
>NZ_JAOWHX010000001.1:0-631 GCF_030332405.1 Citrobacter sp. Cpo147 | reverse complement strand
TCTACAGACATGCCCATACGTCTACAGATTGGGGATGGCTATTTTGGGTCCACACACATAACGGCAAGACATGGGAAGTGGCTCGAGCGTTACCAGCCTGATGGATGCGTAGCTACATTCGTTCATAAGAAATTAAGCACTTCCGGGAAGATCCTTTTACTGGAGGAAAAAAACAAGATAGGACTGGCTTTAACGTTAACCCCCAACGCGGCTCTTATCTTAAGAAATATTGGAGATTTCTTCTCCATAACAACTCTTTATTACAAGAAGAGCGGATTGGACGGTGAAGAGGTTGGGAGATATACAGGGTACAAATGGGCAACATCGCCATACATAGAAAGACGCCGCTAGTTTCTAAAATCAGGCAGCGATAAAGACTGGATAATGCCGATATCGAATAAACTCACTTCCAGCTTTATATCAACGTTATTTACCATAACATCCGTTGCCCGCACCACTGAAACGGGGTTGGCTGCGTTTCCGGTGCCAGACGCGAGAAAGTGGCGACAGACATAACGAAAAAACACCAGAAACGCAGCCGCTGAATATTACACTGGTGCATAGTCATGCAGCCAGATGCATGGATGTTAAAGTCATACTAAAATCCGCGCCAATGCCTTAAAAACCGACA
>NZ_JAOWHX010000015.1:0-265 GCF_030332405.1 Citrobacter sp. Cpo147 | reverse complement strand
CGGAAGTGGTGGGCTATAAGGGCTGGACCCGGATGCACTGCGATATGGATGCAGGGAAATAATCTGCAATGGGATATGCCAAAACCGCTTAATGTTTAAGGATAAATTATGAATAAGGGAAGTGCGTTAAAAATAATAATCGGAACTATTTCGCTATGTGCTATCGCTGGCTGTACAAAAAAAACACCCTCACAGGTAATTTACCGGTTTGATGATAATCGCTACCTGGAGTTGATCGGTTATGATTGTGAAGGATATGTTGTTT
>NZ_JAOWHX010000014.1:0-442 GCF_030332405.1 Citrobacter sp. Cpo147 | reverse complement strand
GTTTTTCTAATCTATTGTTTTTAAATGATTTTATTATTAGTTTTCACTTAATGACAAAAAAATACGCATAAAACAATTGCTGTAGTTGTTTTTTTGGTCATCTCTGTGCATACTCATTTTACCCTCCGATTCTACTCGACATTTACACAAAATTAGAGTAGTCTTAATATCAGCTACTGAAAAAGTTTCAGTAGATGTATGGAGATTCTAATCGTGAGCAAGTTGATTTCAGCTAGCTCATCGTCCTCGGAGGACAGCGAGGATTGCTCCGATTTCGTAGAGGTAGAGTTTCAACTACCTCTCAAAACGTGGGTAATCGATCCTGTAGAGGAAGATGACTGAAACTCACCTTGGGGAAAGATGACCGCCATCGCCTTTTCCCCAAGGTGAGAGCTACATGCTAATCAACGCGATAGCTGGCGATTTACACATGACCAACGCA
>NZ_JAOWHX010000013.1:0-240 GCF_030332405.1 Citrobacter sp. Cpo147 | reverse complement strand
TACAGACAGCAATAAACCAATTAGCAATTAAGTTATTGATATAATAACAATAATAATCTCACACTGTTTCGGCTATCACCCATGGACGTGGAGAGATAGTTGCGGAGATTCAACATGAAAAACGTACGTATGCAATTTGACCTTCCAGAAGATCGGCTGCAAGAGCTCGACACTCTGATGAGTAAGTGCGGCATAAGTACTAGGAAAGAGCTTTTCAATTACGCCTTAACTATGCTCGAG
>NZ_JAOWHX010000012.1:0-226 GCF_030332405.1 Citrobacter sp. Cpo147 | reverse complement strand
CCCCGCTGACCCGGCGGCTTGTAATCCGTTGTTCCGTGTCAGTGGAGGCGCATTATAGGGAGTTATTTCAGGCTGACAAGTTAAAAATATAAAAAACCTATCAAGCGATTACTTTTCAATCAATACGTCCATTTCCGCCTGGATTTTAAATAAATATCCTCCGGCATAGCCGGAGGTTTTTCTGATGCGCCTATAAGGCTCTGTTACCAGCCGCGCCCTAACAGGC
>NZ_JAOWHX010000011.1:0-227 GCF_030332405.1 Citrobacter sp. Cpo147 | reverse complement strand
TCGACAGTGACTTTAGTCATGATTCACCCCCACGCCACTAAAAATAGCGGACAGAACCTTACGGCACGTGAAGGAGATATAGCTAACATCCCCCGGTTGAGGGATCGAGATTGTATTACACATATTGGCACCTTGACCTTACGGTCAGTGAAGATGATTAAGGTTATTTGCTAACGGGGCATGAGCTGGTAAGGCTCGCAAACTGGTAAGGTCTGCCGTTGCGCCTA
>NZ_JAOWHX010000010.1:0-263 GCF_030332405.1 Citrobacter sp. Cpo147 | reverse complement strand
TCGCTCACCCCACTTCTTCTCCAATGGCTCAGTTTTAGCTTTCATGATACCTCAGTTAATTTTTTTTCTTCAGAAGTGACAACAAGCACAGGGCAACATCTTATAAATATAAGATGTTGCCCTGTGCTTGTATATATTTATATATGTATATTTATATGTAATGACAATATGTCACCTTTAAATAGCGACATATTGTCACCATACTTGCACTGAGTCTTACAGAAGACGATTTGCCCGTCATGGCGATATGATGGCGAGGCGAC
>NZ_JAOWHX010000009.1:0-655 GCF_030332405.1 Citrobacter sp. Cpo147 | reverse complement strand
TGAGGTGGTGCGCACCACGAAAAGCAGTATCAGCATTGCCGACCCGGACGGGGGGCGAAACATCCGACTGAAGGGAGCTATCTATGAGCAATCTTTTTACGGCCTCGAGGGACTTCGAGGAGAAATTGAAAGCGCAGCAGCAGAGTACCGGCGAGATGCTGAAAGCCGCATTCAGCGAGCACGAGCAGTCTGTCAGAGCGGAACTGAGCGCAAGCGCGAGGAGAATCAGCGACGCCATCAGCGCCCACGAGCAGAATATGAGCGAGGCGATGGAGAAAAACCGGCGGAGCGTGCTGCTGACGGCCGGGAGGACATGGCTCACCATCCTGATGGTGTCAGCGCTGCTGATCGGCACGAGCGGGAGCATTCTGTGGTGGCAGGGGCAGCAGATAACCGACAATTACACGCATCTTCGTCAGCAGGAAGATACCCTGGCGAAAATGACCGCCCGGACGTGGGGAGTGCGCTATCAGGAGAGCAGCGACGGCCGGAGATTCCTTATCCTGCCGCCGGGGATGCAAACCGAAGCCATCCCTTACGACGGGACGACATGGATCCGCCTGAAACAGGAGTAGCGGAAAATGACAGAGCTGGAAAAGCAGTTGCTGAGCGCATTAGAGCAGCTACAGCAGGACTACTCGCAAAGGCTGGACGA
>NZ_JAOWHX010000008.1:0-497 GCF_030332405.1 Citrobacter sp. Cpo147 | reverse complement strand
CGTAGGGGAACCTGCGGTTGGATCACCTCCTTACCTTAAAGAACCGACCTTTGCAGTGCTCACACAGATTGTCTGATGAAAATTAGCAGTAAGAAAATCTCTGCAGGCTTGTAGCTCAGGTGGTTAGAGCGCACCCCTGATAAGGGTGAGGTCGGTGGTTCAAGTCCACTCAGGCCTACCAAATTCTTTCTGATACCGCGTTGTGAAACGACTCGCATACTTCAGTATGCTTCACCGTTCCACGCCTTGTCTCAGCAAGAATTAAGGTGAATGAGATAACTACGATGGGGCTATAGCTCAGCTGGGAGAGCGCCTGCCTTGCACGCAGGAGGTCTGCGGTTCGATCCCGCATAGCTCCACCATCCTTACTGCAAAAACACAAGAAAACTTCAGAGTGTACCTGAAAAGGTTCACTGCGAAGTTTTGCTCTTTAAAAATCTGGATCAAGCTGAAAATTGAAACGACACACTGTTTCATTTCTCCGTAATAAGAAATGA
>NZ_JAOWHX010000007.1:0-304 GCF_030332405.1 Citrobacter sp. Cpo147 | reverse complement strand
AAAAGGCGGCACCGGTGCGTCAGCAGAATATGTGGTACAGGATATATTCCGCTTCCTCGCTCACTGACTCGCTGCGCTCGGTCGTTCGGCTGCGGCGAGCGGAAATGGCTTACGAACGGGGCGGAAATTTCCTGGTAGATGCCAGGAAGAGACTTAACAGGGAAACGATAAGGCCGCGGCGAAGCCGTTTTTCCATAGGCTCCGCCCCCCTGACAAGCATCACTAAATCGGACGCTCAAATCAGTGGCGGCGAAACCCGACAGGACTATAAAGATACCAGGCGTTTCCCCCCGGCGGCTCCCTC
>NZ_JAOWHX010000006.1:0-281 GCF_030332405.1 Citrobacter sp. Cpo147 | reverse complement strand
CACACTACCATCGGCGCTACGGCGTTTCACTTCTGAGTTCGGCATGGGGTCAGGTGGGACCACCGCGCTACAGCCGCCAGACAAATTCTTTTCTAAGTGCCGAACTTTAACCGAAAAACTGGTGCTGATACCCAGAGTCGAACTGGGGACCTCACCCTTACCAAGGGTGCGCTCTACCAACTGAGCCATATCAGCACACTAAATTTGATGCCTGGCAGTTCCCTACTCTCGCATGGGGAGACCCCACACTACCATCGGCGCTACGGCGTTTCACTTCTGAG
>NZ_JAOWHX010000005.1:0-322 GCF_030332405.1 Citrobacter sp. Cpo147 | reverse complement strand
TGTTGGCACGAATGCGGATGTCAGTGAAGTGCTTCATGTGGCAGGAGAAAAATGCAGCAGCGGAGCGTCAGCAGAATATGTGATACAGGATATATTCCGCTTCCTCGCTCACTGACTCGCTGCGCTCGGTCGTTCGGCTGCGGCGAGCGGTACCGGCTTACAGGCGGGGCGGAAATTTCCTGGGAGATGCCAGGAAAAAGCTTAACAGGGAAGCGATAAGGCCACGGCGAAGCCGTTTTTCCATAGGCTCCGCCCCCCTGACAAGCATCACGAAATCTGACGCTCAAATCAGTGGTGGCGAAACCCGACAGGACTATAAAGA
>NZ_JAOWHX010000004.1:0-304 GCF_030332405.1 Citrobacter sp. Cpo147 | reverse complement strand
ATAGCTCAGTTGGTAGAGCACGACCTTGCCAAGGTCGGGGTCGCGAGTTCGAGTCTCGTTTCCCGCTCCAAAATTTGAAAATGCTTGTAAAGCACAGACCACCAATCGCAGGATTTCGAATTGCGACAAGGCGGCAACTGAATGAGTCCTTTGGAGCTTACTGAAGTAAGTGACTCAGGCGAATGAAGGCAGCCAACGCAGTAGCGGTTCGAAAGACGGAGATTATGCGGGAATAGCTCAGTTGGTAGAGCACGACCTTGCCAAGGTCGGGGTCGCGAGTTCGAGTCTCGTTTCCCGCTCCAAA
>NZ_JAOWHX010000003.1:0-211 GCF_030332405.1 Citrobacter sp. Cpo147 | reverse complement strand
TAATAAGTGGCGGAACGGACGGGACTCGAACCCGCGACCCCCTGCGTGACAGGCAGGTATTCTAACCAACTGAACTACCGCTCCACCGAATTTCTTTGTCACCACCCGGATTCTTCATCCCGGTTTACTGCAATTTGATGCCTGGCAGTTCCCTACTCTCGCATGGGGAGACCCCACACTACCATCGGCGCTACGGCGTTTCACTTCTGAG